>BTRA01000112.1:0-9651 GCA_036986155.1 Gemmatimonadota bacterium
TGATGTGCTGCAGCTCAACCAGGGCTCGCTGTACCCGGCGCTCCACCGCCTCGAGCACAAAGGATGGATCCAATCCGAATGGGGCACGTCCGAGAACAACCGGCGAGCCAAGTTCTACAGGCTGACCGCGCTCGGCCGGTCCCGGTTGGCCGAAGAACACGCTCACTGGAATCGCTTCACCGGCGCCGTCCAGCGCATCCTGGCGTCGAGCTGATGGAATTCTTCTTCGACTGGCTACGTGGTCTCCGGCTCAAGCTGACGACGCTGGTGTGGCCGAACGCCGCGTGGCAGGCATTGGACGACGAGTTGCGCTTCCATGTGGAAATGGAAACCGAACGCTTGATGCGCGAAGGAAGCTCGCCGGAGCACGCCCGCAGAGAGGCGATGATTCGGTTCGGCGGCCTCGATCGATTCGCGGAAAAGACCCGGGAGGCCCGGGGGACAGGGATAGGGGAGGACATAATGCAGGATCTCAAGTACGGGTTGCGGATGATCGTGAAGAACCCCGTGTTCAGCGCGGTGGCTATCATCACACTCGCGCTCGGCATTGGAGCGAATACGGCGATCTACACGGTGGTCGACGCCGTCCTGCTCGAGCCGCTCCCGTTCGACAATCCCGATGAACTGGCCTTGCTCTGGACGCGCAACGACGCGGAGAACCAGGACAGGTACATGGTGTCGCCGATGGACTTCGACGACTGGCGCACGATGAACTCCACCTTCCAGTCGATGGCGGCCTTCTGGCCCACCACGGGCACAGTCACCGAGGTGGACGGCAACCCGACGCGCGTGCGCATGGTGTACACCACCGAGGACTTCTTCAACGTGATGGGCGCGAGCCCGTTTGCCGGCCGGACCTTCGGCCCGGACGAGGGGCCGGGTTCCACGCCGGTGGTAGTCCTGAGTCACGGCTTCTGGCAACGGCGCTTCGGCGGTGACCCTGCGATCGTCGGGCGGGCAATCACCATAGACAGTGAACCCTTCGAGGTGATCGGAATCTTGCGGCCCGAACACACCTTCCCGACCGACGCTGACCTGTGGATCAACATGACGTGGGGCATGCAGATCCAAAGTCGATTGGCTCGCTGGATGAGCGCGGTGGGGCGCCTAGCGGACGAGAACGGACTCGACGCCGCGCGCGCCGACGTTGCCGCGATCGCAGCACGCATCGAGCAGGAGAATCCGAGCACCAACCGTGGCTGGACCGTCACGATGGAGAAGCTTCGCGACGAGATGGTCGGTGATACGCGGTCGGCCTTGCTGATACTACTCGGCGCGACCGGGTTCATCCTGCTGATCGCGTGCGCGAACGTGGCGAACCTGCTGCTTTCGCGCTCGGAGGTCCGAGCGAAGGAGATCGCCGTCCGGGTAGCGTTCGGGGCTGGCCGCGGTCGTTTGATCCGGCAACTCATCACCGAAAGCCTGGTCCTGGCCGGAGCAGGTGCTCTGTTGGGCCTCGCCGTGGCGCAAATCGGCGTGAAGGTGTTGCTCGGCATCGCGCCCGCGACGCTCCCTCGCAGCGCAACAATCGGGCTCGACGGCACGGTCCTGGGCGTCGTGGCCGGCCTGAGCCTTCTCACCGGCGCCCTGTTCGGGCTGGCCCCCATCGTGCGGCTGGTGCGCTCGGACCTGCACAGCACCATGCGGGATGGCGCCCGGTCCACGGCGACGGCGGGCAAGCGCGGAGTTCAGAGCACCTTCGTGGTCGCGCAGTTCGCCCTGGCCCTTATGCTCGTGGTCGGGGCAGGGTTGCTCGTGCGGAGCTTTCAGAACCTCCGCTCGGTCGACGCGGGATTCGTCTCGGCAGGGGTGTTGACATTCGAACTCGATGTTTCAACGGCCATAGCCGCCACGCATGCCGAGGTGATCGATTTCTACGAACAGTTCGAGCAGCGGGTCGCCGAGCTGCCGGGCGTGACGGCGGTGGGAGACGCCTCGACTCTCCCGCTCGCGGAGGCGCTCGACTACAGTCTTCCCTTCAGCTTCGTCGACCGGGAGGTACCCGCAGAGGTCGAGCTCCGGGCGTTCAGGCGTCCCGTGAGCCCGGGGTTCCTTGTCGCGATGCGGACACCGATTCTGGCCGGCCGCGACTTCAACTCGATGGACCGGGTGGGGGCGCCCGGCGTCATGCTGATCAACGAGGCATTCGTCGACCGGTTCTTCCCGAATGAGGACCCCATCGGAGTGAAGATCGGTGACCTGCGTACGCAATACGGCCCCTTGGGCGGAATTCACCTTGCAGGCGGTATCACCGCGTCGGAGATCGTCGGGGTGGTGAAGAACGTGAAGTATGACGGGCTCAGAACCGACCCCGTGCCCTCGCTCTACCTCAGCGGACTCCAGACCTCCATCAAGCGGCGCACCGTCGCGGTCCGCTCCACCAGCACGTCGGCCACGCTTCTGCCCGCCATCCGCAGAGAGCTATTCGCCATGAACCCGAGCATGGCGCTCACGAACGTCCAGACCCTGGACGCCGTGATGTCGAACGCGCAGTCTCGGGACCGGTTCAGCGCGTTGCTGCTGACCCTGTTCGGGATCGTGGCTCTGGTGCTCGCTTCTGTGGGTGTGTACGGCGTGCTCGCATACGCCGTGGAGCAACGCACGAACGAGGTCGGCATCCGGATGGCGCTGGGCGCGGATCGGGGCGACGTGAGGGGCATGGTGCTCATCGACGGATTCCGCCTCGTACTGATCGGCCTGGGGGTGGGAATAGTGGGAGCGGTACCGCTCTCCGGCCTGCTGGCCAGTCAGTTGTTCGGGGTGGATCCGCGCGAGCCGTTGATCTACGTCGGAGTGGCCACGGCTCTGCTGGGGGTGGGATTGGTGGCCAGCTTCGTGCCGGCTTGGAAGGCCACCAGGGTTTCACCTGTGGTTGCGATGAGGTGTGAGTGAGGTTGTCGACCTCTTTGCGTGTGGCGACAATGGGTGTGACAAAGACTGAAGTCCCCAACAACCGGTCGACTGCCTCAGAGATGCCCAACTCCCTGACTCTACCCGACATCCTCCAGGCGAAGGAGCGCCTGGGTGACCAGGTCGTGCTCACCCCCTGCACGCAGTCGCAGGCGTTTCGAGACCTGCTAGCATGCTCCCTCTGGCTAAAGTTCGAGACTCGGCAGCGCACGGGTTCGTTCAAGGACCGAGGCGCGCTCAACAAGCTGCTCCAATTGTCGGGTGAGGAGCGCACACGCGGAGTCGTGACGGCGAGCGCCGGCAACCATGCCCAAGCCATCGCGCACCACGCGGCGCGCCTCGGGATTCCAGCCACGGTCGTCATGCCGATCGGCACACCGCTGGTGAAGACGTCGAACACGCGTCGCTATGGAGCTCGTGTGCTTCTGCATGGAGACACGCTCTCCGAGTCATTGGCCGAGGCCGACCGCATGGTGGACGAGGACGGCCTCACCATGGTGCATCCCTACGATGACCTAGCCGTCATGGCAGGCCAGGGCACCATCGGACTGGAGCTCGCGGAGCAGGTGGCCGGTTTGACGCACGTCGTGGTTCCCATCGGTGGGGGAGGGATCATCTCGGGAATCGCGGTGGCGCTCAAGGCCCTGAACGCCTCGATCCAGGTGATCGGTGTGGAAGCCGCAGCGGCACCCTCGGCGCATCGCTCGAGGGAGATGGGTGAGGTGATTCACATGGAGAGCGCCGAGACCATCGCCGACGGGATCGCTGTGAAGCGAATCGGGGACCTCACCTTTCCTCTGATCGAGGAGTACGTGGATGACATCGTGGTCGTCGAAGAGGAGGAGATCGCCAGCGCGATCCTGCTGCTCCTGGAACGCGAGCGAACCGTGGTCGAGGGTGCGGGAGCCACGCCCTTGGCTGCGTTGGTCAGCGGGCGGATCTCGGTGGGGGCCGATGATGTGGTGGCCGCGGTGCTGTGCGGTGGAAACATCGACGTGAACATGATCTCCCGCATCATCGAGCGGGGGCTGGTGGCGGATGGCCGACTGGCCAGACTGATGGTCACCGTGCGGGACCGTCCGGGATCGCTGGCATCGTTGAGCAAGGTCGCCGCGGGTCTCGGTGCCAATGTTCTCGAGATCGGCCACCGTCGCGCGTTCGCGGACATCACGGTAGGTGACGTGGAGATCGTGATGCATCTGGAGACCCGGGGCAGGGGGCACGTAGAGGAGATCGTGGCGGCCCTCGAGGGGTTGGGCCACTCAGTGCGGGAGTACGTCTGATAGCTGGGTCGCGGCGATTCCGGCGCACCAGACGCCACCCGTGCCCGCATCGGGAACCTGCTATACGTGCCTGTCGCTTCTACCAATACGCATGCGGATCCATCGAGCTCAACGGACTGGCGGTCGAGGTGTATCGTGCTATTACTCTGCAGTGACTGTGCCTCAAGGCATCGCGCATCGACCTCGTCAAGGAGTCTACCATGATGCCCGCTCTCCGAAACTTCGTCACGGCCCCGCTCTGGGGAGCCCTGCTCATCGTGGTTGCGTGCTCCGGCGGGGACGGCACGCCGTCGGAGCCTCCCCCAGTAGACCCACCACTAGGAGCAACCACGGTAAACGTAGGCGACAACTTCTACGATCCGAGCGCCAAGACCGTCGCCCCCGGTGGTACCATCACGTGGACGTGGAAGGGAAATAACCCGCATTCTGTCACATTCGACGCCGGTGGACCCAATTCGGCGGTCAAGAGCGCGGGCACCTTCAACCGGACCTTCGCAACGGCGGGCCGGTTCACCTACTTCTGCACCGTGCATGGGAGGGATGTCATGTCCGGAACGGTGACCGTCCAGTGACGGATAGTCGGGCACCACGGAGCCATACGAGTCCGGCGCGGCGACAGACGGCTCGATCTCACACCGATGGTTCGACGTTCGCATTCAGGCGGAACAGGTTGCTCGGATCGTACCGGTTCTTGACCGCCACCAAACGATTGAAGTTGCCCCGGTAGTTGGCGTTGATGACCTCGGTCGTGATGCCCCCCTCGAGGTCGTTGGTGTAGAACCCGCGCGTGAACGGCTCTATCGCCGGCCAGAACTGACGGATCCACTCGATGTGCTCGCTCCCGTCGGTCGGGTAGGGCCATCCAACAATGGTGAGCAAGTTGGCGAACTTGTCACGTTGCGAGAACGCTGTGGCCTCATTGGGGATTCGACCGATAGCGCCTCCGCCCTGCACGAAAATCAGCTGCGTCAGCCGCCCGGGATGTCCCTCGATCCCGTCCGCAATCGCGGTTACGAGGTCGGCCGGGATGTCGGTGACGAAGCCGCTCTTCAGATATGCTGCTTGAGCCCTGAAATCCTCGGTGTCTCCGGACCGCTGCAGCGCGACGTAGTCCATCCCCTCAACGTTGTCTACGAGCGGTGTCCCCAGCTTTCGGATCGGCGCAAGGACCCGCTCAGCCTGGCTCGCCGGCCCGGAGTAGCAAACCCCGAAACCCGCGACGCCGGGGGCCCCACCGGGAGGAATCACCACGGCGCAATCCAACTGCAGCTCATCCGGGGCCTCCGGTCCGTACTCGCCATAGAAGGTCAGGACCTCCCGGACCATCTCGATGGGGAACATGATTCGGCCAGCCAGAACCCGCCGCTGCATCGGGTGCAACCGGAACTCGAACGATGTGACCACGCCGAAGTTTCCTCCTCCGCCGCGCACGCCCCAGAAGAGATCCGGATTCTCGTCTTCGCTCGCTCGGTAGAAATCACCGTCCGCCGCCACCACGTCCGCCGATAGGAGGTTGTCCACCGACAGCCCGAATCGGCGGGCCAGCCGCCCGAACCCACCACCCGTCACCAGTCCGCCAACACCGGTGTGGGACACCGTGCCCATGGGGGTGACCAGATCATAGGCCATGGCCTCGTGATCCAGCTGCCCGAGCAAGCTTCCTCCCGTCACTCTGGCTCGTTGGGCGATGGGATCGACCCGTACGTTCCTGAAGGGCGACAGATCGATCATCATGCCCATGTCACAGGTGGACTTCCCAGAGAAGCTGTGGCCCCCGCACTTAACCGCAAGCAACAGCCCTTCGTTCTCTCTCGCGAAGTCGACGGCCTCACGGACATCCGCCGTACCTGTGACCTGGGCGATGAGCGCGGGGCGCTTGTCGAAGGAGGGGTTCAGGATCCGGCGTGCCCCGTCATAGCCGTCGTCGCCGGCCATTAACACACGCCCTTTCAGACGTCCAGCGAGGTCGGCGATGGCCTCGGAGGTCAGCGTGATCTCTCTACCGTCGCCCGTGATCGCCTGTAGATCCTCCGGCACCCGGGGAGCCGGGCGATACGCCGCTTCGAGGCGCCGGGGAAACGGAATGGATGCTGCGGCGACCGCGCCAAGGCTCGACCGCAAAAAAGTGCGACGCTTCATGGGGTCTCTCCTCATTGTCAGGGTGTCGGCCAGGTTGATTACAGACTAGGGGGAGTGCCAACCCGAGGCAATGTGAGGCTGGGTCTGGCTGGCGTGATCGAGCTGAGCGTGGGCCGGAGCCCGGACACCATCCCCCGAGCATTCAGCTAACTCCCATAGACCATCCGCAACCCTCTTGTCAACACTGCAGGAACGACCGACGTATGCGTCTCGCCCTCGAAGATGTGCCTGTCGATTCGCAGTGACGCGTAGCCCCTGCCCTTGAGCCGCTCCGCCATCTTCTTGACGTTCGTGACCGTGCGGAACTCGTCGAGCCACGGCATCCCGACGCCCTCCTCGAGTTGGCCCACGCCGATGAACACATTGGCGGCCACGTCCTCCACCGCAGACGCCGTCTGCTCCTCGACGCCGAACAACATCTCGCCGTCCCACCAGATGGACGGGCTCGCGACGATGTAGTTGTCGAAGGATCCGGGGCGAGTAAGCAACGCGTGCAGAGTGAACAGGCCACCCAAGGACGAACCGAACAGCGTGTGCCCGGACGCCGCGACCGAGTACCTCCCGGCGATGAGCGGCTTCACTTCCTCTTCGATGAACAGGAGAAAGTCGTTCGCCCGGCCCATGCGCTCCCCCTCTGGGAGGAGAGGCTTCCAAGCGGGATTCAATCGCTTTCCCATCGCTTCGAAACGGGCGTCCTCCGAGGGAGTGAAGTCGCGGTTGCGGATCTCCCCCAAGACCGCCGGATCATCGCTCGGGTACGCGATCCCCACCACGAGAATGGGAGGAAGCTCGCCGAAGAGTCCGTGCATGAGGCGCGTCATCTCGACAGCCGTGCCGAAAAACAGGTTGGCGTCCGTCACGTACAGCACGGAATACGCATCCGGAGCGGGCATCCTCGGGTTGAGCTGCGGCATTGCGACCCAAATCTCGAAGTCGGCGCCCACGTGCCGTGACGTGATTTCGATGACTTCAGTATGGGGCAGGGCTACCTGTTTTTTCATCTTGTCCGCCTCCTGAGCGAGGGGGCCTCCAGCCACGACGGCCGTGACTACCCCCACGGTGGACAGCGAGCGTACGAGTGTGTTCATCATCAGCCTCCGGCGAGAGCGTTGTGTTTCGATGACACACAAGATGAGGCCTCACGTAACGTGAGGATCAAGGGGGGGGTATTGGACTGGGCGCTCGAACAACTTCAGCGGTCCCGGAGGCCCTCCAACGCAGCGCGGATCAACGTCAGCGTGGACCGCATACTGGTCTCGCGGCCCTCTTCGGCCGTGGGGAACGACGCGATACCCAATGCTTTCACCTTGGGATCTGCCATCAACGCCCGGAGCACGGCGGCCACTTCCCTTGCCGTGGGCCCCCCTTGGGTCTCGAAGAAGCTTCCCGGAATCGCTGTGGCGTCGAGGATGTCCAGGTCCACGTGGAGGTAGATGGCGTCGACCCGCTCCGACAACCGTGTCACCGCCAGTTTCATTGCATCGCTGCGGTCGACCATGTCCGTGGAAGAGATCACTGTGATGTCCGACTCATCGATGAGGGCCTGCTCGAGGGGGTCGACGTCGCGCGACCCCATCTGGACGATGTTTCCGGTGGAGATGGGTGGGTCCAACCCGGCGGTCGTACGCATCCTCTCGAGGCTCTGGCCCGCGGCCACCGAGACCGGCATCCCGCCGAGCCAACCGCTCAGAGTGGTTTCGGGAGTGTTGAAGTCCCCGTGGGCGTCGATCCAGATGAGTCCAACCTTCAGGGGCGCCGCCGAGGAACCGGAGTGCTGAAGTCCCGCCAGCATGCCCCAGGAACTGATGCAGTTTCCCAGGAGCCCCAACACGAAGTCCCCTTCGCGGACCATGGGTGCGACCGCCCTTCCGAGGTGTGCGTCCGCCAGGCTCACCCTCTGCCAGACTCCGTAGCTTCCCTTCTCGGCGGGTGTGAGCTCCACGCTCTCCACCCCCACCGTCTCGATCCCCAAGTCACCCATGAGGGCCAACACCTCGGGACGGAGGAGGTCCGGAGCCGTGGAGATCTCGTCCACTCCGCGCCGCCCCGTATAGCGCTGGAGAGCCAGGCCGACCCTGGCGGGTACCGAGTCTCGGGTGGCTGAGTGTGTTTGCGATCCCTGTCGGGCCGAGACTGCCTCCGGTTCCGGCATACCAACGAAGACCGACACCCACCAGAGGGCACCGAGCGCGTACGCAGCGGCGGTCCCAGCTCCATCGACAGCGCTAAAGCTCATTGGATTCCCTCCGAGTCGAGTAGCCCCTCTACGGAAAGATACCGTTCGCCGTGGGCAGCCTCCATTGCCCAACCCCCCCACCCGCACTAACTACAACCCTGCAACCAACCTCCGACGTTTCCGCGGGAACGTTTCGCACACCACTCGACGCTCCCGCCTGAACATCTAGCAAGGACGACACCCATGAAGACGTTTCGGCTCGCGACCAGCATCGCCGCCGCCTGCCTCTTGGCCTCTGGCCTCATGTTGTCCGCCACGATCGCCGCCCCACCCGCCTCCGCCCAGGAGAAAGAGTCCGAGAAGTGGGATGTCGAGGGCGAGTTGGGACCCTCCGCCCAGCTCACGTTCGATGCGGACGAAGGCACATGGATGAACCTGGACGTGAGCCCGGACGGCAGCACGATCGTCTTCGACCTGCTGGGCGATATCTACACGATGCCCATCGAGGGCGGCGGCGCCACGCGCATCGTGGCGGGGTCGTCGTTCGACATGCAGCCCAGGTTCAGCCCGGACGGCTCCAGGGTGGCGTTCATCAGCGACCGGGCCGGCAACTGGAACATCTGGACCATGGACCCCGACGGCTCAGACCCATACGAAGTGTCGACCGAGTCCAACCGGGAGGTGAACAGCCCCGCGTGGTCGCCCGACGGCCAGTACATCTTCGTGCGTAAGCACTTCGTGGAAAGGCGCTCCCTGGGCGCCGGCGAGGTGTGGATGTACCACGTGAACGGCGGCGACGGCCTCCAGGTCACCGAGCGGAACGGCTGGCAAAAGGACCAGGGCGAGCCTGTGATCTCGCCCGATGGGAAGACTCTGTACTACAGCAAGAACGTGTGGCCCGGGCAGACGTTCCAGTACAACAAAGACCCCAACAAGACCATCTACGCCATCCTGAAACGCGACCTAACGACGGGTGAGGAGCAGACCGTCACGCGCCGCCCCGGAGGCTCGATCACACCCCAACTCTCGCCCGACGGCAAGACGATGGCGTTCATCCGGAGGGTGCGGCTCAACACGGTGCTCTTCCTCAAGGACTTGGCGACCGGCGAGGAGTGGCCTCTGTTCGACGGCCTCGAGCACGAC
>BTRA01000113.1:0-9616 GCA_036986155.1 Gemmatimonadota bacterium
GTCGTAAGCACGAGAATCGTCGACAGATACACCAGGTTCGCGTCCATCGCTCCCTGCAGCAGGAAGATCTTCCCCATGAATCCGCCCGTACCCGGGAAGCCCGCGAGCGACAGCAGAAAGATGGTCATGAACACCGCGAGCATCGGCTGGCGCCCACCGAAGCCGGCATAGTCTTGGATCCGCAGGTTCCTCTCCGCCTGATCACCTACCGTGATCACGATCGCGAGAGCTCCGATGTTCATGAACGTGTAGACGAGCAAGTAGAACAGCAGACCGGCTGTCGCGGTGCCGTTGTTGGACACAATCGCCAGCAGTAGATAGCCAGCATGGGCGATGCCGGAGTACGCCAGCATCCGCTTCACGTTCACCTGAACGAGAGCGATCAGGTTCGCCCCCACCATGGACAGAACCGCCAGCCACCAGATGATGGTCCACCACTGTGCGTAGACGCCGTCGAACGCGATGGAGAACACGCGTAAGAAGGCGACGAACGCTGCCGTCTTTACCCCGGCGGACATGAAGGCAGTAACCGGGGTGGGCGCACCCTCATACACGTCGGGCGTCCACATATGGAACGGTACGGCCGAGACTTTGAAGGCGAAACCGATCGCCAGCAGCCCAACCCCGAAGCCGAGCAAGCCGGTATGTGCCGACCCGTCCCCTATCGCGGTGGCGATAGCAGCGATGTTGGTACTCCCGGTGGCCCCGTAGGTGAGTGCGATGCCGTACAGAAAGAATCCGGTTGAGAACGCGCCGAGCAAGAAGTACTTGAGGCCGGCCTCGGCAGACTTACGATCGCGGCGGTTCATCGCGGTCAGGGCGTACACAGCGATCGACATGACCTCCAGGCCGAGGAAGATCACGATGAGATCCCGGGCCGACGCCATGAACATCATGCCCACCGTCGAGAATAGGAGCAGGCCGAAGAACTCACCGGCTTGGAGCCGCTGTTTCTCCACGTACGCGATGGAAACCATCACGGACATGGCTGCCGCCGCGAGGAAGATCCAGTTGGCATAGAGGCGGAAGCCATCGACGGCCACCATGGCCGAATCTCCTAGCTCGGTGACGCCGTACAACCAACCGTTTGCAAGTGCGGCAATCAGAATGCCGAGCAAGGAAAGCCACCCGAGATCGGTCACCCGATCGGGGCTGTTACGCGTTCGCTCGGAAACCCCCACTACTAGGACCACCATTGCCCACACGGACAACACCAACTCCGGAAGAAGCGCGATCAGGTATTGTCCCTGCGAACTGAAATCCAGATCCATGGTCATATCAGTGGACCCCCTGCTGGCCGAGGAGCGGGACGTCCCCCTCCTCTCCCACATCCGGCAACCGGGGGCTCTCGGCTGGGATGACCACCGGTGCCGGGCTGACGCCCAGATCGAGCTCGCCCACGCCCGGCTTCAACACCGAGTTGGGGGATTGCTCAACCCACTCGAGTAACGCCTCGACGCTCGGCTCCATGCGCCTCAGGAATGGCGCAGGGTACGCTCCTAGCAGGATCATGAGCGCGATCAACGGAGCCAGGATCACGAGCTCCCGGCGTGACAGGTCCTTCACGACGACGTTCTCCTCCTTGTCCAACTCGTTGAAGAACATTCTCTGCACCATCGGAAGCATGTAATACGCCGCGAAGATGACCCCGGTCGTGGCGTATATGGCCATTAGTGGGTGGGTCTCGAACGCTCCGAGCAGCGCCAGGAACTCTCCCACGAATCCGCTGGTTCCGGGCAGGCCGATCGAGGCCAAAGCAGTAATAACGAACGCGGTCGCCAGCATTGGAGTGACCCGTCCGAGTCCGCCGAATTCCTCGATGAGACGTGTGTGCCGTCGCTCGTAGAGCATGCCGAGCAGGAGGAACAGGGCGCCGGTGGAGATCCCGTGCGATATCATGACGAACAGGCCGCCCTGAAGGCCGTTCGTCGTTAGCGCGAAGATCCCGATCACCACGAAGCCCATGTGGGCCACCGAGGTGTAGGCGACCAGCTTTTTCCCGTCCGGTTGTGCAGCCGCCACCAAGGCCGCGTAGATGATGCCGGTCACCCCCAGCGTAAGCATGATCGCCACCACCGCGGGGGATCGAGCGGCTGCCGGAAACAACGGCAGGAGGAACCGCAGGAAACCATAGGTGCCCATCTTGAGGAGGATGGCGGCGAGGACCACGGAGCCCGGCGTAGGAGCCTCTACGTGCGCATCCGGAAGCCACGTGTGGAACGGGAATAGGGGCACCTTTATTGAAAACGCCAGCGCGAACGCGCCAAAGAGCCAAAGTTGCTCCTTGAGCGTGAGCGGTAGCTCGAGCAGGTCGGCGTAGGAGAACGTGGCCACTCCCAACAGGGTTTCGGCCCGCTGGTGCAAGTACAGAATCGCGACCAGCATGAGTAGGGATCCTACCGCCGTGTAAAGGAAGAACTTGATGGCCGCGTAAACCCGGCGCTCGCCCCCCCAGATGCCAATGATGAAGTACATGGGCACGAGCGTTAGCTCGAAGAACACGTAGAAGAGCAGCAGGTCGGTGGCCAGGAAAACGCCCACAACTCCCGTCTCGAGCAGGAGCATCAGCGCGTAAAACGCCTTCTGCCTCTGCTTGACGTAGTTGAACGATCCCAAGATGGCGAGCGGAGTGGTGAATGTGGTCAACATCACCATGAATAGGCTGATGCCGTCCAGCCCCAGCGAGTAGCTGACTCCCCAAGCGGCGATCCACGGCCGCGTGCTCTCGAGCTGAAGCCCTCCCTGCCCTACCGCGGGATCATAGGCCCACCACAATCCCATGCTGAGAGCAAACACAAGGAGGCTCCAGCGGAACGCCACCGTCTTGGCTTTCTCTGCGGGCGCCCACAGCACGTGAGCCAGCCCCGCGAGCGGAAGCCACAGCAGCGCGTGGAGGATCCAGTCGGAGTAGGAGACCAGATCCAACATCTAGAAGGCCACCCACCCCAGGATCGCCAGGACCCCGATGGTGAGGATGAAAGCGTAGGTATTGATCTGGCCTGTGTGGAACAGGCTCCCGACCCATCCGAACGCCCTGGCGAGATTACCCACCATGTTCACTGTACCATCGATGATCACGCTGTCCACGATGCGCCACGAGAAGCGTGACAGTGCGTGGACGGGCCTCACGATTATCGCATCGTATGCCTCGTCCACGTAGTACTTCCGGTAGAGCACCCGACCGAGTCCCCTCGGTTCGGCGGCGTCCACCGCCGCTACGTGTTTCTGGCCGCCGACAATGCGGGCGGCGATCAGCACCACGATGGCAGCGACGCCGGTCGACACCAGTGCCCATACGAGCTCCCCCCCGCCGAGCAACGGGGCCTGATGCGAGATCTCCCCCAGATGCTGAGCTTGGATCTCATGCGCTCCCGCCATGACCGGCTCGAGCCACTGATGGAGGTTCTCCCCCATCGGCAGCAACCCGAAGCCTCCCAAGAAGGATTCAGAGATCGACTCCGGCACGTTGATCCAGCCGCCGAACACCGAGAGGGCGGCCAAGACTGCCAGCGGAATCCACATCACTCGCGGCGTCTCGTGGAGGTGCTTCGCCTCCTCCTCCCCAGTACGATTCGCGCCGTGAAAGGTCATCACCATGAGACGGGTCATGTAGATCGCCGTCAGCAGAGCGGTCACGAGCGCGAGCACCCAATAGACCGTATAGAGCGTCGGATAGGGGGCGTTGGCCGCCCCCGCCCACGCGCCCGTGGCCCAGATGATCTCGTCCTTGGAGAAGAACCCGGCGAACGGCCAGATCCCGGAGAGGGCCAGGGTGGCGATCCACATGCTCACCCATGTGATCGGCATGTGCCTTCTGAGGCCGCCCATGTTTCTCATGTCCTGGGCGTCCCAATCCTCGTCCTTGTGAGTGTGGTGCAGAGCGTGGTGCATCGAGTGGATGACCGCCCCTGCACCCAAGAACAGCAGCGCCTTGAAGAATGCGTGGGTCATGAGGTGGAAGACGCCGGCCGTATACGCACCCACGCCCACACCAAGGAACATGTAGCCCAACTGCGAGATGGTCGAGTAGGCCAGCACTCGCTTGATGTCGTACTGCTTGAGTGCGATACTCGCGGCGAATAACGCCGTGAGCACACCGATACCGGCCACCGTGGCGCTCCCAACGGGGGAGAGCGCAAAAAGCACGGACGACCGCGCCACCATGTAGACCCCGGCCGTGACCATCGTGGCCGCGTGTATCAAGGCCGAAACGGGAGTCGGGCCCGCCATCGCGTCGGGCAGCCAGATGTAAAGCGGAATCTGGGCGCTCTTGCCCACGGCACCCAGCAAGAACAGGAGCGTGACGATGGTCGCCATCGAGCTCCCGTAGGGGATCCGGTCGGGCGCGGCGCTAAAGATCTCGCCGAAGTCCAGCGTCTGGAAGGTGATGAACAGAACGAACATCGCCACCAGGAATCCAAGGTCGCCGATCCGGTTCACGATGAACGCCTTCTTGCCCGCGTCGGCTTTTTCACGATCGCTGAACCAGTACCCGATCAACAGGTAGCTGCACAGGCCCACGCCTTCCCACCCCACGAACATGAGCAGGTAGCCCGCCCCCATCACCAGCACCAGCATGAAGAAGACGAAGAGGTTCAGGTAGGCGAAGAAACGGGGGTATCCCGGATCGTCCCTCATGTATCCAACGCTGAACACGTGGATCAAGAAGCCTACACCCGTTACCACCAGCATCATCACCATGGAGAGCTGATCGAGCTGAATCGCGGCGCTCACATTCAATGAGCCGGTCACGATCCACGTCCAGTACGTCCGAATGACGGGTTCGTGAAGCTCCACGCCCGCCATGCCCACGAAGTTCACTGCCGCGATCAGGAAGGCGAGGCCCATCACTCCGGGGCCGATCCACGTGGGGAGCGTATGGGTGAGCGGCATATCCCCCGCGGGGAGATCCAACTCTCCGCCGCCCCGCACCGCGTCGGCGGACCGGCGCGCGTGGGCGAGCGCCAGCGCCCCGTTGATAACGAAGCCCAAGAGCGGAAGCAGGATCACGAGACCGGGGAGGACCGGCGACCACTCCGGGGCGCCTTCCACGGTCACCTGCAGAGCGAAGAGCATGGGTAGCGTCACGGGCTCACCACTTCAGCAGGTTGAAGTCGTCCACGTTCACCGATTCGTAGTGGCGGAAGATCGAAATGATGATCGCCAGACCTACCGCCGCCTCGGCGGCGGCCACGGTCATGACGAAGAACACGAACACTTGTCCTTCGATCCCCACGGACCGCGAAAACGCGACGAATGCGAGGTTCACGGCATTCAGTTGGAGCTCGATGCAGAGGAACATGATGATTGCGTTCCGCCTAATGATCACGCCGAGCGTTCCGATCACGAAAAGCAGGGCACTGACGAATAGTGCTTCTGTGATCATCGCTCAGACCCTCTTTTTCGCGAGTACGATGGCACCCACGACCGCGATGAGTAGGAGGATCCCCACGAGCTCGAACGGCACCACGTAGTCGGTGAACAGCGGGCGGGCGATAGCCCCCACGGCACCGTGCTCCGCGAGGGCGGCGTCGATGGTCTCGCCGCCGGTCCCGGTCAGAAAGGTCGGCGCGTCGGCACTCCGCCCGAGTTGGCGGACGAGCAGGCCCCCTAAAACGCCCGTCGTAGCGAACGCCATTACGGACCACAAGCCACCCTTCACATCGCGCTTGTACTCATGGCCGAGGTTCAGCAGCATGATGACGAACAGGAACAACACCATGATGGCGCCGGCGTAGACCATCACCTGGATCGCGGCCAGGAAGTGCGCTTCGAGCAGCACGAAGATGCCGGCCACGGCGGCGAGAGTCGCCACCATGAACATCAGGCTTCCCACCGGATTCCTCGCAATGACGACACCTATCGCGCTTCCGATAGCGATCGTCGCGAACGTGAAAAAGAGCACCTCTGCCACGCTCAGAGGCCTCGCTCGAGATCGTGGAATCTCCGGGGGCTCGCGCTCACCTCACTCACTCGCTGGATCGGATGGATCCCACAGAAGGGTGGTCGGATGGTCCTGCTCCATGAGCCGGTCCAGGTCGTAGACGAACCGCTCACGTGTGTACTCCGCATTCTCGAAGTGCCGTCCCACATGAATGGCCTCGACCGGGCAAACCTCCTGGCACATGCCACAGAAAATGCAACGGAACTCGTCGATCTCGTAGACGATGGGGTAGCGGTTTCCCTGATCGTCTTCGCCACCCACCAGCCGTATGCAGTTGGCCGGGCACACCGTTGGACACAGCCCGCAGGCTACGCATTTGGGGCGCCCATCGGCGTGCACCTCCATGCGGTGCGTGCCGCGCCAGCGTGGACTCAGTTCCGTCTGCTCTTCGGGGTACTGTTGGGTCACCTTGTGGGGATTGAGCATGTGGCGCAGAGTGAGGCCCATGCCCTTTACGGCGGCGCGCAGGTATGACGTACGGCCGGTCTCCGGCCGACTCATGGTCTTGACGGTTATCCCCATGTCGGGCCTCCTCGTGCCGGCATGCGCATCAGGTGCCTCCTCCGGTGAGTGCCCGGTCGGGTGCTGGAAGGCTCGCGCCGGCGCCCTTCATGATCCGATCGTTGTCGAGATAGAAGATGAACAGGCCGGTGCAGATCAAGCTCACGCCGGTCAGCGCCAGGCCGTACACGAAACCGTAGGGGACACCCACCTGACCCAGTACCAGCATCGACGCTGCCATCACCATGATGTAGGCGAGAGACGTGGGCAGCATCACTTTCCATCCCAACTGCATCACCTGATCATAACGAAAGCGCGGCAGCGTCCACCGGACCCAGATGAAGAACAGCAGGAAGAAGCCGGTCTTGAGCGCGAACACGCCCAGCGTGAACAACGTCTTCCACCACGCTGGCGAAGCCAAGAGCGGAACGCCGTCGGGTCCGAACCCGCGGATGAGCACCCCCTCGAACCAGAACGCGTCATCCCACGTAGCGAAGGGGACGTCCCACCCACCGAGAAAAAGCGTCGCCATCAGGGCGGACGCCGTAAGCATGTGCGAGTACTCCGCAACAAAGAACATGCTGAACTTCATGGCCGAATATTCAGTGTGGTAGCCCGTCACGAGCTCGGATTCGGCTTCCGGCATGTCGAAAGGCAACCTATTGGTCTCCGCGAACGCCGAGACGACGAACAGCAGAAAGGCCAGGGACAGCGGGAGTGCGAACCACAAGTCGAGTTGCTGCTGTTGCCACACCATTTCCGTAAGCGTCACGTCCCCCGTCAACATGAGGACCGCGATCAAACTGAGCCCGAGCGCGACTTCATAGCTGACCATCTGGGCAGAGGCGCGCAGAGCGCCAAGAAACGCATACTTATTGTTCGACGCCCACCCACCCACCACGAACCCGTACACACCGAGTGAGCTGAATGCGAGGATGTAGAGAATGCCGATCGGCACGTCCGCGATGATCATGTCGACAACGCCCCACGGCGTGGGAAGCGGCGCGGCAAAGGGGATCACAGCGAATGTCACGAGGGCGGGCACGATAGCGAGCATGGGGCCGAGGATGAAGAAAAACCGCGAGGCCGCAGCCGGCGACGTCTCTTCCTTCAGCATGTTCTTGATGCCGTCCGCGATGGGTTGGAGAAGGCCGAACGGCCCTACCCGGTTCGGCCCAAGCCGGTCTTGGATGAACGCGGACACCCGCCTTTCCGCCAACGTCGTATAGGCCACGACCACCATCACGGCCGAGAAGACCACGACGATCTTCGCCGAGGACGACAGCAGCGCAGGGAGTCCGGAGATCGGGTCCATTACGCCGGTGCTCCCATGAGGGAAGACAGGACATGCGATGCAGGCCGCGCCGAGCCCGGGGCCTCGAGGGCCGGTGAGAACGCTTGCACGATTCCCCCGTGGTTCGTGAACGTGCCCTCCTGCTCCGCGAACGTGCACACGGGAAGCGTGAACTGCGCCATCGACGCCCCAGCAGACGTATGCGCGCCCAGGTAGACGAATAGACTCGCCCGTGAGCCGAAAGACCCATCCTGATCGGCCAGGTCGTCCCCGAGAACCAGAATAATTCCGTCGTGATCCGCGACGTCTTCAAGCCCACCGCGACCCTCATCTCCGCCCACGCGTGTCATTCCGAGGAGCTCCGCTCCGTTGATGTTGGGCACGAGATCACGCCTGCGCGCCAGCGAAGGAAAACCGGGCAACGGGCTCTCGCCATCGGCCCTCGCCGAACGGAATACGATGTCGCCGCCGCCAAGATACTCGACGAGTCCGGCCACTGCAGCCAGGTCCTCGTTGGACCATGACGCCGACACCACCGCCTTGACCCCCCCACTCACGCCGCCGAGCCGCTGCTCCAAGGCTTCGAGCGCCGCGTCCCAGCCAAGCTGCATCGAAGTCCCGTCGTCAACGAAGGTCGGCTCCTCGATGCGGTCGCTCCGATTCAGCCACTCGTAGTTCATGCGCCCATAGTCGCACATCCAATGGCCGTTCACGTCGGCGTTGAACCGGGGTTTGATCCTGTGGACCAGATTGTCGCGGGTGTGCAGATCGATGTTGCACCCCTGGCTGCAGCTCCCGCACACCGAGGGCGTGTGTGTCAGATCCCACGCCCTCGCCTTGTGCAGGAAGTCCTTTGACACGAGCGCTCCGACAGGGCAGATGTCGACGACGTTTCCAGCCCACTCGGCCTCCTCGAGGCCTCGGTCGAAGAACGTGTCGATAACGGAACGGCTCCCTCTGTCGACGACCGTCAAGAGAGGCTTCTGTTCGATCTCGTTCATGAAGCGGACGCAGCGCGTACACATAACGCAACGGTCGCCGTAGAAGAGCACATCACCGCCGAAGTCGTCGCGGCCGAAAATGCGTTTGGGCTCACGGCTCCGGCCATGCTCCCGTCCCTCGGAGAAGACGTAGTCCTGGAGCATGCACTCGCCTGACATGTCGCAAACCGGACAATCCAGCGGGTGGTTGACCAGGTAGAATTCCAGCACCCCGCGCCGCATTCCGGCCGCGCTCTCGCTCTCCGTGTGAACAACCTGCCCGTCGGCGGCCTGCGTCACGCAGGAGGGCAATAGCTTGGGTGCACCCTCCACTTCGACGAGACAAAGCCGGCACATGGCCGGCGACGACAGGCCAGGGTGGTAGCAGTAGTGCGGGATCTCGCTACCAGCGTCACCGATCGCCTGGAGGATTGTGGTCCCCCTCGGGACTGTGACGTCCCGGCCGTCGATGGTCAGGGTCACCGTTTCGATCGTACCGTTATCGCTCATTATCGCTCATGGCAGTCATCTGGGACGGGAGCGGAGTGGGAAACCCTTTGCTCACGCCGCCCCAACCCGCTCTCCGCGCCTGATCAAAGCAAGGTACTCTTCCCGGAACTTCTCGATGGAAGACTGCACCGGCGCGGCCACGGAATCAGAGAGCACGCAGATCGTCGTGCCTGTCATCTGACGTGTGATCTCCATGAGGGTATCGAGGTCCTCTTCGGTTCCGCGCCCATCCTCGATCCGACGCAGAATCTTTACGACCCAAGCCGATCCCTCCCGACAGGGTGTGCACTGCCCACACGACTCGTGAGCGTAGAACTCGGCCATCCGGCGAACCATGTGTACCATGTCGGTCGTTTCGTCCATCACGATCACCGAGGCGCACCCCAG
>BTRA01000114.1:0-9501 GCA_036986155.1 Gemmatimonadota bacterium
ACGGCACCTTCGCACAAGGCTACCAAGAGTATGTGCAGCCGATCGCAATGCCCGCCACCGCCGACCTGTCCAAGCTTCAAGCCCAAGCGGCGTCCGGGGGCGTGGCCTTCGTGGGCGATAGCAATGGAGAGTTGGGCGAGGCGACAACGCGCATCGAGTTCGTGGCGCTCGACCTGAACGGGGACGGGGACCGCACCGACGCGGACGAGGGCTTCTTCCGCGTCTACCGGTCGCCGGACTCCGACTGGGTAGTAGGCAACGTAACGTCCGTCACCCAGTGGGTCATGATCCGGCGTAGGTGGAGAAGGGTCACAACCACGGATATGCTCTCCTCCCAGAACTGCGGCTGGTGGGATGGGGCAGGCGTGTTCCGCGTGGCGGCACAGTCCAGCCCCGCCACCGCTCAGGCCGGCCTGGAATCGGCAACGCGCCGGTGCTACCTGGGCGGATCGGATTCGATCAACGGAGGATTCGTGTCGTCGGATTCGAACGGGTCGTGGCTCCCCTGGAGCGGCAACCGGCACCCCGGCCTGGCCGGGCGAGCGGACGCGGGATACCTGTTTCCGCTCAGTCGTAAGTACAATCCGAACTTCAAAGGCGTGATCTACGTCGAGGGCAAGGTGGCCGTCAGCGGAGAGCTCAGAGGCCAGGTGACCGTCGCCGCGAGCGACGACATCGTGCTGGCCGACGATCTCGTGTACGCCACGGACCCGGGGGCGGGCACCTGCCAGGACATCATGGGGATCTTCTCCGGCGACAAGGTCGTCATCTCGGACAACAGTCTGAACGCTCCCCTTTCGCCGGCGTCTGGAAGCGCCATCCGAACCTACGACGACACCAAGGATGAGTTCTTCCACGCTGTCATCCTGGCCCTCGACATCTTCACCGTCGAGAACTACTGGTCGGGTGCGCGGGTCGAAGAGCCCTGCGAAGCGCGACTCTGGGGCCGCGGCTGCATCTACTTGACGGGCGGCATCATTCAGAAGACGCGTGGAGCGGTGGGCACGTCCGCCGGGACCGGCGGCCTAAAGCGTTACGCGTACGACCCGTGCGCGGCAACGTCACCGCCACCGTATTTCCCGACGACCGGTCACTTCGTGAAGGATCAGTATTATCACGTGGATCCCACCAATTTCTCGGTGGCTGCCTACTACGACAGGCTGACGCCCGGCTGACGGCCGAGCCCGAGGGCTTCGATGGATTGGTCGCGCATCACGAACTTCTGGACCTTACCCGTCACCGTCATCGGAAAGGCATCGACGAACCGGATGTAGTGCGGGACTTTGAAGTGGGCGATCTGGGCCTTGCAGAAGGCCTGGATCTCCTCGGCGGTCGAGGAGTCGCCTTCGCGTAGCTTGATCCACGCGCAGAGCTGCTCGCCGTACTTCGGATCGGGCACCCCGACGATCTGCACATCCTCGATCTTAGGGTGCCCGTACAAGAACTCCTCGACCTCCCGGGGATAGATGTTCTCGCCGCCTCGGATGATCATGTCCTTGATGCGCCCGACGATCTTGCAGTAACCCTCCTCGTCGATCGTGGCGAGGTCGCCCGTGTGCATCCAACCCGCCCCGTCCACGGCCTCCGCGGTGCGATCCCCGTCGTTCCAGTAGCCCTGCATGACGAGGTAGCCGCGCGTGCACAACTCGCCCCGGACGCCCGGAGGAACGATGCGCCCCTCCTCGTCGATGATCTTGACCTCGACGTGTGGAAGCGCGCGCCCGACCGTGCCGACCCTGCGCTCGAGCGGATCATCCAACGCGGTTTGGAAACTCCCGGGGCTGGTCTCCGTCATGCCATAGGCGATCGTCACCTCGCCCATGTTCATCTCATCGATGACCCGACGCATCACTTCGATCGGACAGGGCGATCCCGCCATGATTCCCGTACGCAGCGAGGTCAGGTCGAACGAATCGAAGTCCGGGTGCTCCAGCTCGGCGATGAACATGGTCGGCACACCGTAGAGTGCCGTACAACGCTCCTTCTGGATCGCCTCGAGCACCGCACCAGGCTCGAAGGCTTCGGACGGAAACACCGCCGTCGCCCCATGGGTCAGGCAGGCCAGGTTCCCGATGACCATGCCGAAGCAGTGGTAGAGCGGGACCGGAACGCACACCCGGTCGTCTTCGGTCAGCGCCATGGTTCCGCCGATGAAGTAACCGTTGTTCAGGATGTTGTGGTGGGTGAGTGTGGCCCCTTTCGGCGAACCGGTAGTGCCGCTCGTGAACTGGATGTTGATCGCGTCGTCGAACTGGAGGCTGGCCGCGATCTCGTGGAGCTTTCCGAGATGGTCCGCGGTACCCATGTCGCCCACATCGGCGAAACGGTACATGCCGGGCTCCTTGCCCTCTCCCAGATGGATCACGATCTCCAACGTCGGGAGCTTCTCGCAACGGAGAGCCCCGGGGGTGGCCGAATCGAGTTCGGGCACCAGTGTTCGTATCACGCCCAAGTAATCGCTCGACTTGAACGTGGTCGCGGTGATGAGCGCGCGGCATCCGACCTTGTTCACCGCATACTCGAGTTCGGCCATGCGGTATGCAGGATTGATGTTGACCAGAATCAGTCCCGCCTTCGCGCTGGCATACTGTGTAACTGTCCACTCGGCGTTGTTGGGCGACCAAATCCCGATGCGCTCACCGGGTTCCAGGCCCAACGCAAGCAAGCCGGCAGCCAGGCGATCCACTTGCTCCTTGAGCTCGGCATACGTCCACCGCACGTCTTGGTGGCACACGACCAGCGCATCACGCTCGCCGAACCGCTCCACCGTTCGGTCGAATTGCGCTCCGATCGTGGTATCCAGGAAAGGCTTCGACGACGCCCCGTGCACGTAGCTGCGGGTGAGTAGGGTCACACGGTGGGCCCGCCCAGAAGCTCAGCGATACGGTCGAAGTCCTCCTTGGTGCCGGCGGTAAAGTCGAGCTTCCCTTGCGCGGCGTCCGTCAGGTCGGTCTTGTGGCTCGGCAGCACCTTCGCGCCTAGCGTCAGCAGGCGCTCCACGACATCCGGTTTGCCACTTAGGAGGGCCCACCCGAGCGGCGTGGTCTCGTGGATCGACCCCGAGGTCTGTTCCAGGGACGCACCGAGACGCACAAGGTGCTCCACACCGTCGGCGTGTCCGTTCCACGCCGCCACGTGCAGTGCAGTGGACTCGTCGTATCCGCCCCGCGTGTTCAGTCCGGCACCGGCCTCGACCAACAGCGTCACGATCTCCCGCCGGTCGAGGGCGGCTGCGATGTGCAGCAGCGTCGACGAGTATGGTCCGAGCTGGTAGCAGTAAATGTGACCTGCTTCGGAGCCGGGCGAAGGGAATACAGTGGGGCTTAGGGTGGCGTTGGCCGCGGCGAAATCGAACTCCAGCAAGGAGCGGAGCATGGCCTGGTCGTCGATGGCGACGAGCATGAACGGGTCGCTCTCTGCACCTTGGGCGAGCAAGTAACGCGTCACCTCAGAGCGCTCTCGCGCGGCCCACTGCGCAGGCGTGCTTCCATGGTCCACGTCTAGCGGCTCCAGCAGGGCCCCTCGCTCGATCAAGAGTTCCGCCACTTCCCGCGTCGCGGCGAAGTGCAGAGGCCGCCCTCCGTCGCCCACTGGCTGGTTGACACGAAAGGGCTGATCGTCCAACAGCTCGGTGAGCCGGTCGATGAGGCCGTGACAAGCAGCCGCGTGTACGTCAACCGTGGCGCCGCGCTCGATCAGGAACCCTGCGAGGCTAGGCCGGTGCGCCATGGGCACCGAGTGGATAGGCGCGAATCCGCCGGCCCACCAATCGCTCTTCTGGTTGATGTCCGCACCGAGCTCCAACAGGGCGTCGATCATCGCGCGGTCCCCGTTCGACGTCGCCACGTTGAGCAGAGTGGCCCGGCAACACGAGGCGTTGGGGTCATACGCGTGCACGAGGTCGGGCGTCTCGCCGATCACCCGGCGTACTTCCTCGGCGCGTCCTGCACGGACGTTGGCGAATAGTCCTTCCAGCGGGTCGGGTGTCACCACTTCGGTACTCATGGACAGTCCTCGAGAGGTGTGAGAGACGCGGGGGGGTAGACAGCGACTTAGGAGAAGATGTGAACGCAGCCCGATCCGGGGCAACAGTGGTTGCACCGCGGACGCCCCGGAGACATCATGAGCGCCCACCGCCGTTGATCGGATCAAACGCGCAAAGGATGACGATGCGTCTCAGTGCGGTACTACTCGCTTGCCTCGTCTTGGTGGTGCCCGCAGCCGCCCAGCAGGATGTCCCGCCCACGGTCACCGCGGCTGATTACGCCAGGGCGGAGTCGTTCCTCAGGCCGAACACCAGCACGCTGGTTACAGGCGCCACGGTCCGGCCCACCTGGCTGGACGGCGACCGCTTCTGGTATCGGAACACGGTGGAGGGTGGCGCGGAGTTCATCCTGGTGGATGCTGCCCGCCGATCACGAGAGCGCGCGTTCGATCACGAGCGGCTTGCGGCCGCGGTCTCCCGCGAGGCCAACGAGGCGTACGGCGCCCTGACCCTGCCGTTCACCAGCTTCACGTTCTCGGGAGACGGCCGGTCGATCCTCTTCGACGCGAGCGGCCGGGCGTACACATGCCGACGTGACGGAGCGAGTTGTACTTCCCAGGCGGGCGGGCGTGGTTCCAGGAATACAGCCCCCTCCCCGGACGGCACGTTGGCGGCGTTCATCCGCGACTACAACCTCTGGGTGAGGGACGCGACCAGCGGCACGGAGAGGCAGCTTACCACGGACGGTATCGAGGACTACGGGTACGCCACGGACAACGCTGGCTGGACGAAGTCCGATCGCCCTGTTGTGGTGTGGTCTCCGGACTCCAAGAAGATCGCCACATTCCAGCACGACGCACGCGGCGTGGGGGACATGTATCTGGTCTCCACAAACGTCGGTCATCCGACTCTCGAGGCGTGGAAGTACCCGCTCCCGGGAGACAGCGTGATCTTTCGGATCTCCCGCGTGGTGATCGACGTCGAGACCGCAGAGCTCGTGCGGCTTAACATGCCTGCGGACCCCCACCGCTCGACCCTCTGTGACCATGTGCGCTGCCGTGGCGGCGGCTGGGCGGATGTGGAGTGGAGCGAGGACGGCACCAAGCTGGCCTTCGTCTCGACGTCCAGGGACCACAAGGACGAGTACATGCGCGTCGCGAATCCGGAGACGGGTGAGATCCGGGACGTGATGGAGGAGCACGTCGAGACGTTCTTCGAGTCGGGCTATGGCATGGTCAACTGGCACATGCTGGCCGAGTCGAACGAACTGATCTGGTACTCGCAGAGGGATGACTGGGGCCATCTTTACCTCTACGACCTGGAGAGCGGTGACCTCGAACGCCAGATCACGGGGGGAGACTGGAACGTGCTTCAGCTCCGCCGGATCGACGAAGACGACCGCAAACTCTACTTCACCGGCGCCGGTCGAGAGCCCGGGGATCCGTACTTCCAATACTTCTACAGTGTGAGCATGGACGGCGGCGACGTCACACTTCTGACGCCTGACAGCGCCAACCACACCATCTCGCTCTCTCCATCGGGCGAATACTTCGTGGATTCGTTCTCCACGCCGGTCGTCCCCCCCAAGGTCGTAGTGCGCGATAAGCACGGGCGTAGCGTGCTCGCCCTGGAGGAGGCCGATATCTCCCGGCTGGTGGCCGGCGGATGGCAGCCGCCCCTCCCGATCGAGGTGGTGGCGCGGGACGGCAAGACCGACCTACACGGGCTGATGTACAAGCCCACCAACTTCGATCCGGCGAAGAAGTACCCGATCCTGAACTACGTGTACCCGGGTCCGCAAACCGGGAGCGTGGGAAGCCGAAGCTTCAGAGCGTCTCGGAGCGACAAGCAGGCCGTCGCGGAGTTGGGCTTCATAGTGGTCGAACTCGATGGGATGGGCACACCGATGCGCTCGAAGTCGTTCCACACGACCTACTACGGCAATATGGGCGACAACACACTGCCCGATCAGATTGGCGGGATTCGTCAGTTGGCCGCCGAGAACCCGTGGATGGACCTGGACCGGGTAGCAATCTGGGGACACTCCGGCGGGGGGTTCGCCGCCGCGGGTGGCATCATGCGCTACCCCGATTTCTACAAGGTGGCGGTGTCCCAAGCGGGCAACCACGACAACCGAAGCTACGAGGACGACTGGGGCGAGAAATACCAGGGGCTCCTGGAGGAGTACGAAGACGGCACAACCAACTACGACAACCAGGCCAACCAGTTGCTGGTCGAGAATCTCAAGGGGAAGCTACTGATCGCCCATGGCACCATGGACGACAACGTGCCGCCCCAGAATACGATGATGCTGGTCAACGAGTTGATCGCCGCCAACAAGGACTTCGACTTGATCCTCTTCCCCAACCGGAGGCACGGGTTCGGGAGCGAGCCTTACATGACGAGGCGTCGCTGGGACTATTTCGTGAAGCACCTGTTGGGGGCCGAACCGCCGCCAGGGTACGAGATCGGAGCGAACCGGAGGCCGATCTCCTAGAGATCTCGGCGCCCGCCGCCCCGCGGCTTCGCCGTGCGGACCGGGCCCTTGGAGCCCCCCGAGCTTCTGCCCGAGCGCGCCGAAGCCGACGAAGACCCACGGTTAGATCCATGCGAGCGGGCGGCCCGGCCCGAGTTTCCCCCACCGGAACGTGTGTATCCACGGCCGTTGACCGCCCGACCCCCCCTGGACCGTCGCGAATTCGAGATCGGCTCGACCCGGATGATCGGCGAGAACCCGCCGAACCCGCCGAACCGGCCGAATCCATAGCCGTACCCGAATGGGGAATAGCTACGACCGTACCCGTATCCGTACGGGGAGAAACCGATCCCGAATCTCGAGTAGTAGAACGGATCCAGATAGGCCGAGTAATAGGACCGCCCATAGGCGTACCTCGGCCCGTAGGCCCGCGAGTACGTCTGTTCGGATGCGGCGTATTCGCCCTGCTCGCCCGCAGGGCCGAGCGCGAACCGGTCCGGGTTGCCCAGAGCGATGAGTACGTCGATCACCTCCGCAGGTACGCCGGCGTCGGCCATACGGACCAGCTTGTCAGCGTCTAGCCTGGGAGGTTGCCCGCTCTCGGCCACCCAGGTCTGAACCGCCAATGCACCCACGCGGGCATTCGCTTCAATGATGTCATCCACGCTGATGGGCGCAGATGCAGCAGTTCGGGCCGTAGCTACCGCCAACGCACGCCCTCTGATGATGTCACCCAGGCCGGCGGCCTCCACATCCGCGGACCGGGCGACTTCATAACGCCGTACCCAAGCCACGCTTCTCCCGCCCACCTCGACGATCTCGATGTCTGACCACTCGTAGGTCGAGGTCCAGGACATCAGGCTCGTCGATGCGCGCCGTTGACCCCCCTCGCACACCTCGTCGGTACGCAGGTAGACACGGCCCGCGTCCGCGGAGAAGCTGCCGCTCTGCCATCCCTCGCAGCCCTCGAGCGCGGTCTCACGGCGTTCGCCGTTCGCGCTGAGGATGTCCACCGACTCGATCGCGCCGTCGACCACACTCAGCAGCTCGACCGCATCCTGGGCTCCTGCAGGCCGCACGCACAAGAGAGAGGAGGGGTCGACCTCCGCACCCTCACTCGCTACCGGGGCCCAGCACCCGAGCCAGGGCAACCAGCGTGTGTCCATCTCCTGAGAGGAGGCCGCCAGCGGGGTCATGCCGGAAAGAATGACGGCGCCGGCCAAGAAGGCGCCCGGAACACCCCAGTACTTACGAGCTTTGCTCATCGTAGTCATCCTTTCCCGCTCAGAATCGAACGCCGATGCCGACGGTCAGTTGCAGACCGTTCAGATCGATGTTGTCGAATCCCACAAAGTCCTCGTCCATCGCAACACTACCGACCGAGTAGCGTGCTTCACTCGTCAGAACCCAGATGCCGCCGAGGGACAGGTCTACCCCTCCAAACACGTGGCCCGTCGCCGAAGTGCCCCTGGAAGAAAGGCGGTCGACGAAGATGTCCAGGTTGTTGAAGTCGACGAACTCACCGTCCTGCACGAACTCATACCAGACGAATCCAGCTCCCCCGCCAACATAGGGCGCCACCTTGGTGGGAATCCAGGCGAATCGACTCACCGAGCGGCCCCGATCGACGAGGTACAATTTCACGCTCGCCGTGACGGGCACGCGGGTGAAGTCCGTAGTCTGGAAAATGGGGAGGTCGTCGGTCCCGACGAAATCACGGAACTCGGACAGAATCTCGCTACGCCCGTAGCCGAAATTCAGGGCGATGTCGACGCGGTCCGAGGCGCGCACCGCGATCTCGCCGCCGATACCCGCGGTGTTGAAGTCGCTTTTTTCGACCGTCAACTGATCGCGCGTAAAGTTGAAGATCTCGCTGCCGGCCCGAGGTACGAAGTAGTTACCGCGGATGCTCAACTGGACCGAAGGACGCTTGAACAAAAAGCCATCTCCGCCCTGGGCCAGTGCCTGGACAGGCGAGATCACGAGGATGGACATGGCCACTGTGAAGAGCGGCCAGAGAACCCGCGTGCCACGTCCACTCATTTCAACCTCCGGGTCGGAGCGCTTCTAAGGATACGACGCTTCGCCTGACTCCAGCGTTAAAGATGGCAAGACGTGTGCCAACTCCCTCGGGTCTGAAATCCGCATGATACGAGGCTTTTCGAAGATCCCTTATCCTGCGGATTGGACACACGGCGTCTCACCGAGAGGACACATGGTCATGCCCGGAGGCTAATCCGCGACCATCCGCCGAACCACAAACACGCCCGCAAACATCGCCGCTGACACCGCCAGGGCGATGAGGGTCGGGTTCAGCAGCACGTGCGCGCCTTCCGGCAGCCCCAACCGCAACGCCACCAGCACAGCCACCCCACCCACGATGCCCGCCATGGCTTCAGCGACCCCCGGCCGCCGACTATAGAGCCCCGCGGCCACCGGCACGAACAAGCTCACACCTACTAGAGCATAAAAGATACTCAAGGCGGCGATCACCGACGGCAGCACGACGGCCAACCCGATCCCGATCACGCCACCGGCCAGGGCCGCCCGCCGGGCCACGCGGAGCACCGCCGCCTCGTCGGCATCCGGCCGCAGGAACCGCTTGTAGAGATCCTTCGAGAGCGACGTCGCCAGCATGAAGAGAATCGCGTCGGCGGAGCTCATCTCGGCCGAGAACACGGCCGCGAGCCCGAGCGCACCGAGAACGGGCGGCAGCCCCTGCACGAACACGGTGGGCAGCGCGTGCTCTGGATTCAATAGCGCAGGGTCCAAGGCGTATGCGATCATCCCGAGCACGGGCGGCGCCGCCGCGAAGAGCAACAACGCGACGCCGGCGGCTCCGAGGCCCACTCTGATCGCGCGCTCATCGACCGCACCGTAGGCCTTCTGCAAGAGCCCGGGTGAAATGACGAACGCCGGGACGAGGAGTGCGAGGTAGAGCCAACCCGACTGACCGCCCTGCCAGAAGTTCAAGTAGTCGCCGTTGGGCGGCGCGGCGGCGACCACCCCCCCCCCCCCCCCCCCCTCCCCCCCCCCCCCC
>BTRA01000115.1:0-9358 GCA_036986155.1 Gemmatimonadota bacterium
CGACACCCCCGGGGCCAGGCGCCCGAAGACGTACGCCCAGTAACTCCGCCGGTTGTCGAAGCCGTCGAAGCCGGGGCTCATGAGTCCGCGCATCGTGATGGGCACGAACACGTCGGGCCGAGCGCCCAGCGTCGTTCCTTCGAACCCGCGCGGTGCGACCCCGACGATCGTCATCGGCTGCCCGTTGACGACCAGTGTCTGGTTGAGCAGGCCCGTATCGGCGCCGAGCCTGTCGTGCCAGTAGGCGTAGCTCAAGACGACCACAAAGTGCTCACCGACGTTCTGGTCATCGGCCGGCCCGAAAAGACGCCCCAAGGCGGGCCGCATGCCGAGCGTGGGGAAGTACGAGCCGGACACCAGCACCCCTTCGCCGTCAAGCGTCTGGCTGGAATGCGCAAGGTTCGCGCCAAAGAGCCGGTGGGCCGCGATCCCCGAGAACGCCCCCACTTCGCGCTCCAGGTCCCTGAACATCTCGTAGCTGAAGATTGCGTCGCAGCCACCCGCCTGATTGCAGGACGTCGAGCCGTGCTTGGGCCCCGGGGCGCTGAGGTTGACGAGCCGCCCGGGCTCCTGCACCGGGAGAGGACGCAGCAGCACCAAGTCGAAGATCGAAAAGATCGCCGCGTTC
The DNA here is from genome assembly GCA_036986155.1 of Gemmatimonadota bacterium. GTDB lineage: Bacteria > Gemmatimonadota > Gemmatimonadetes > Longimicrobiales > Gaopeijiaceae > JACZXQ01. The sequence goes on from BTRA01000115.1 coordinate 629, forward strand.
GCACCGATTCCCAACGCCAGCGAGATCACCGCGATCGTGGATAGAAAGGGCGTTCTGGTGAGTGCGTGCACCGCGCGCTTCAGACGAGTCATTCATGCCTCCAAAGGCCACGGGCGCACGACGGCCCTCCGGCGGGCGTGCCGTCTCCTGCGGCGTCGGATCCTCGAGCTGTTTGGTCTTAGGTACCTAGCCTTAGACCGCCCTCGAGCCAGAAAGGTTGGGCGATGGTCTGGTGGGGACGAAGCTGCCGACACGCACGGGAACTTGGCAAGGCTCGAGATCGACGCACCGGCGCGACGAATCCCCGTGCGGCCCGCGGCGCGCGGAATCAACGTGATCCGGCGGTCGAGAAGCCGTGGACACGCTGTTCCCTCGCAGGAGTGGTGACATGACCGACGCGGTGGAGGCACAGGCCTCCCTGGAAGCGGTGCTCAAAGATGAGATCATCCGCATGTACGAGGACGTGGCCGCGAATACCGGACGGAGACTTCCACTTCTTCCACGGTAGGGAGGCCGCTGAGTTGTTCGGATACGACGTCGATTTGCTGGATCGCGCACCTGCCGGCGCGGTGGCCTCGTTCGCGGGGGTGGGTAACCCGCATCTCCGGAGTAACCTGAGTGCGGGCGAGACCGTGCTCGACCTGGGCAGCGGGGCCGGTCTAGACGCGATCATCGCTTCCGGGTTGGTGGGATCCACCGGCAAGGTCATCGGCGTGGATCTCAACCCCTCCATGTGCCTGAAAGCCCAAGCCCACGCAGCGGCAACGGGCACGACGATGGAGTGCCACGAGGGCCGCATGGAGGACATCCCCGTCCCGGATGAGACCGTCGACGTGGTGATCTCCAACGGTGTCATCAACCTGTCGTTCCGGAAGCTCAAAGTCGTCGAGGAGATGTTCCGGGTGCTGAGGCCCGGCGGCAGAATCTCGATCACCGACATCGTCAGCGCGAAACAGCTCTCGCAGTCCATCGTGAACGATCCGAAGCTCTGGGCCTCCTGAATCGGAGGGGCTCTCCTGGGAGGAGAGATGTTCAGGCTCCTCGAGGAATCGGGGTTCACCCGCGTGCGGTCCGCTGTGGTGCCGAACTTCAGGTTCCGGCATGAGTCCACGCAGGACTCGGCCGAGGCGTATGGTGTAAAGGCGGTGATGATGACGGCGCTCAAGCGAGGGGACGAATGAACAAGACCAAGCTCCTCGTCGGAGTAGTCGGGCTCGCAGCCGTCCTGCTGTGGATGAGGTCCTCGGGCGGTGAGGCCCCACTCCGCGACGGCCTCTCGCTCACCTATGAGTGGGGCGGAACGCTCACCCGCGTGGGATTCACCGAGGGTGAGGACGACCTGTTCCGAGTCGAAGTCGAGATCGCGGACCCGGACGGAACCGTCTGGTCAGGCGCCGAAGCCGCCGGAAACGGCGTCATGGTCACTTCGCGGCTTCGAACCACAAGCGGAGGCATCTTCGAGTTGGGATCGTTCGGTCCCCTGTGGATACCACCGGGGCAGGTCGAAGAGGGCGGGCGCGCACACGGCACGCGCGTCGCCGAGGTCCGTGCGTGGCGCGGCTGGGAAGTCGGCGTCGTACGGGCGAGTGTGGGGGTGGGCGCGGCCCTTCGCGGCGAGTGGTACTACGAAAAAACCACCGGCTTCCTCGTGGGTGGTACCAAGAGCACCGCGCTCACCGGACCCGGTGAGGGTCAGGTGTTCGCACTGATCGAGAGCAACCTGGAGGGCCTGGGCCCGTCCTAGGGGCACGCCCGGATCATCTCCTCCAGGCGGTCCAGGCCCAGCCGCACGTTTTCCTCCGGGGGCCCGAACGAGAAACGGACCCAGGTGCGGAAATCGCCTTCGGGGCGCTCCTTCCCCGGGTTCACATCGAAGAAACGCCCCGGCACGGTCATCACCTTCCGCTGGAGTCCACGACGAAAGAATACATCGGCGTCGTTGAGCGGCTCGGGAAGGTCACCCACGTCGGCCCATACATAGAAGGTCCCGCCCGGCTCATGATCACAGCGGATTCCCATCTCCCTCAACCGCTCGAGCATCAGGTTCCGCTTGCGCGTGAAGACGTGGCGGAGGGCCGTAGTCTCCTGATCGGCCTGGGCCGGCTCGAGTGCCTCTAGAGCCATGCGTTGCGCTGCCGTGCCCGGGCCTCCGTCGATCGCGCTCGCCGCGCGGTTGATGTTCTCGACGATGTGCGACGGGCCCACAGCCCAACCCACCCTCCACCCCGGGTAGCGGAAGCTCTTGGTGAGTCCGTCGATGAGAACCACGGGATCGCGCTCGACATCCTCGACGTGGGCCGCCGCCGAAACCGGCCCCATGCCAGGCGTGCCATCGGCGTCGTAGATGAAGTGGGAGTAGAACTCGTCCAAGATCAGCGTGCAGTCCCCTTCCCTGGCGACCTCCAGGTACCGTGTCAACTCGTCACCCCGAACGACTTGACCCGTGGGATTGCACGGGTTGCTCAGTAGGAAGGCTCGGAGCTCCTGGCTCGCGACCGCTTCTTTCAACCGATCTGCCGTCACGACGAACCCGCACTCCTCATCGGTCAGCAGCGCCACCGGCTCGATGCGGTAACGGTGGTAGTCCAGCATGTCTTGGTATGCCGTGTAGTCGGGCACCTGGTAACCGACCCGCACGGAGCCGAGGATCGCGAACACGCGTGACAGGCAAAGACGGCCACCGGCCGCGACGCTCACGTTTTGCGGACCGTACTGCGAGGCCTGCCCCTGCCTGTAAAGCCGGTTGTAATGCGCGGCGACCGCCTCGCGCATGGCGTCGATCCCGCCTATGTGGCCGTACGCGTGATCCCGCGGCTCCAGCTCCACCGAAGTGATCCGTGGCGGTGCGCCCTCCATGGGCCCTACCTCGGGCTGGCCCTGCCCCAGGTTGCACCAATCGGGGTCCCCGTTGGTGAAGCCCAGCTTCATCGCCTCTGCCACGACATAGATCACGCCCATGTAGGGAACTGGGCGGATGGTGGGGCCTGTCGTCGGCTGTGGGGATGTCACGAATTCGTCTTTCTTCGTGGGCAGTGGGCTCGAAGCTTCAACGCCGGGGACAATACAATGAACGGCGCGGTTTGACATCGCTCTCCCGTAGACGAAGTATCACCGACAACCGATCCCTCGAGGCAATCCGCGCTGCCCCTCCATTGGAGCGACCCGCAATGAGCGACGACACTGAGGTCCTGCACGCCGATCCATCCAACGTAGACCGACGGGGTTTTGTCAAGCTCGGGGCACTCGCCGGGGCGACGGTCGTGCTGACGGGCTCGTCGGCCTGTGCGCTCAAGCCGCCCGCGAGCGAGGGCGGCCACAGCACGGACCCCACGGACTTCGAGTTGAGCGAAGCGACTATACAGGAGCTACAGGCCGCCATGGCGTCGGGCGAACGGTCTGCGCGCACCATCACCGAGGCTTACCTCGACCGGATCGCGGCCTTCGACCGGCAGGGGCCTACTCTCCGTTCGGTGATCGAGACGAATCCCGACGCGCGCGATATCGCCGAGCAACTCGACAGGGAGCGCGCGGCCGGCAGGGTCCGGGGTCCACTCCACGGAATTCCGATCCTCGTTAAGGACAACGTCGCCACGGCCGATCGCATGACCACCACCGCCGGGTCCTATGCACTGGAAGGGTCGATTCCATCACAGGATTCGTTCGTCGCTCAACGACTGCGCGAGGCCGGCGCCATCATTCTGGGCAAAGCCAACCTGAGCGAGTGGGCGAACATCCGGTCGAACCGCTCGTCCAGCGGATGGAGCGGGCGGGGTGGCCAGTGCGGCAACCCCTACTCCCTCGACCGGAACCCCTGCGGGTCGAGTTCAGGCTCCGGCGCCGCCACCTCGGCGAGCTTCGCCGCGGCGGCCATCGGCACCGAGACGAACGGCTCGGTGGTGTGCCCGTCCTCGGCGAACGGCGTCGTCGGTATCAAGCCGACGGTCGGACTGGTGGGACGCTCGGGCATCATCCCCATTTCGCACACCCAGGACACGGCCGGACCCATGGCCCGCACGGTCGCGGACGCTGCCGCTATTCTGGGGGCCCTCACCGGAGTGGATCCACGGGACGACGTGACGAACACGAGCCAGGGCAACGTACACGCGGACTACACGCAGTACTTGGACGCCGGCGGGCTCCAAGGCGCGCGGATCGGTGTGGCGCGGCAGTTCTTCGACTTCAACCCAGATGTGGACGGGCTCATGGAGTCGGCAATCGAGGCCATGCGCCAGGCGGGCGCCACCATAGTCGATCCGGCCGACATTCCGACTCGTCGACAGATGGGCGAGCCTTCCTTCCAGGTGCTGCTGTACGAGCTGAAGGCCGATATGGCCGCCTATCTTTCAACTCTGGGCCCGAGCGCTCCGGTACGGACGCTGGCCGACATCATCGCGTTCAACGAAGCGAACGCCGACCGCGAAATGCCGTACTTCGGGCAGGAGCTGTTCATCCAGGCGGAGGAAAAAGGTCCGCTTACCGAACCCGAGTACCTGGAGGCGGTCGCCCTTGCACGCCGGCTCTCGCGCGAGGAGGGTATCGATGCGGTCATGAACGAGCACCGCCTGGATGCCATCATCGGCCCCACGGGCGGTCCCGCGTGGAAAACGGACCTCGTGAACGGTGACAACTTCGGCGGCAGCAGCTCCAGCCCGGCGGCGATCTCAGGCTATCCGAACATCACCGTTCCGGCAGGCTTCGTGTTCGGGTTGCCCGTGGGCATCTCGTTCTTCGGACGGGCCTGGAGCGAGCCGACGCTGCTACGGATCGCCTACGCCTTCGAGCAGGCGACCCAGCACCGGCAGGCGCCCGGGTTCCTGCCCAGCCTGGAGTTGGGGGCCTGAGGGCCGGAGCCTAACGCTCCTCCACTCGGGCGCTTTCAATCACATCGCCCTCCAGCACCGCGTCTACCACGTCCATCCCCTCGACCACCTCGCCGAAAACCGTGTAGTTGTGGTCGAGGCGGACGTTGTCCACCAGGTTGATGAAGATCTGAGCGTCTCCGGTGTCCCTGCCACGCGTCGACAGCCCGACAGTGCCCCGCCAATGCGACCGCACGCCCACCTCATCCCGCGTGTAAGGACCGGCCCCCGAGTATTCGTTGGCGCCAGGACTCCCCCCCTGAATGACGAAGTTGGGCTCCACTCGGTGGAAGTCGAGGCCATCGAAGTAGCCGGACCCGACGAGCCGGGCGAAGCGCGCGGCGTTCGTGGGGGCCACGGCCGGCAGGAGCCGAATCCTGACGATTCCCCCCCGGCGCATCTCGAGGACCACGTCGGATCGCGCCAGCCGGTCGAGCTCCGCCTTCTTGGGTAACTCCAGGCGCGGCAGAGGGATGGGCGCCGCGGTGCGTGCAGTCCCGGTCCATGCTGTCAGCAGACGGGCCACTTCCTCAGCCACACGAGCGTCGAAGTCGCTCAGGTAGGGCTCCAGCTCCGCTGCCTGATCGGCGCCGCCGAACTCACCGATCCGAGCCAGCAAGGCGAGCCGGGGGTCGCGTGACGTCTCCCTGCGCTCCGCCGAGACGCGATGGAAGGCGGCCAGCACCCGGTCCAACACGATCTCCGTGTCCTTTGCACCCTCCAAGAGCCGGGCCGCCGTGAGGACGAGCTGGGGATCGTCCTGGTCCAGTTGCGCTGTAACGACAGAGTCCGCGAGGTGTCCCTGGAGGTTGCCGAGCTCCCCGATCGCCGTGCTCCGTACGTTGGCGTTGTCGTCTTCAGCCAACCCCTGTAGCCGTGGGATGTCGGCGAGGAGTCCGGAGGAGCGGGCCGCATATGCCCTGACATAAGGACTCGGGTGCGTAGCGAAGCGGTCCAGCAGTACGGCCGAGACACGGTGCGGAGCCACGCGCGCCAGGGCCACCAATGCATGGGCCGCCGCCTGCCACCCTCCCTCATCCGACGGGACCAGTCCTTCGGCGATGTCTTGGAGCGTGGCAGCCTGGACGGCCCCTTCGCGGCAGGACCGCCCGAGGTAGTCGATCGCGGCTTGCCTCACATCGGGATCCGGATCGGCCGTGAGCCCGATCACGGGCAGGCAGCTTTGGACGGCCGCACCTGATCGCCGGTAGGCCGCTATCGCCTCGGCCCTCACGCCGGCGTGAACATCTCCGAGCTCCCTTAGGATGCCGATCAACTCAGCGGAACTCCGCCCACCGCCGAGGCCGCGAACGGCCTGCCGCCGAACCTCTGCGTCCGGATCCGAGAGTGCGCCGCTCAGAATCTTCGAATCGGCCGCACCCGCTTGGGTCAGAGCGGAAACCGCCAGGCTACGGACGCGAGCCGAGGGGCGGCCATCGGCCACCCCTGAGAGGGAGTCCCGTCGAGCGTAGAAGACCAGCTCCTCGAGGCGGTTCCGCGCCTCCGCGCCGAGCTCTTCTCGGGGGCCTAGCGTGCGCGCCACCGTCTCAAAGCCAAGGGCGACGCCCACCAAGGTGACCGTCGGGGCATCCTCTCCCGACGTGCCGTCCGCACTCCAGGACAACTGAACGAGTTGGTCCTGCGCCCGACTCAGAGCTTCTCCCTGGAGGGTCAGCCGTCCAATCGTGCGGGCGAGCACACCCCGGACGACCGAGTCGGGCTCCTCGGAAACACGCGGGGTGAGCATGTCGGCCACTTCTTCGCCACCCACGCCCGACACGGCCTGGGCCAGCGCGTTGACGGCCTCCCGGCGGACATTCGGGTTGTCATCGAGGATGAGGGGTAGGATCTCACCCACCAGGTCGGGCCGTTCCAGCCTCCCGAGCGCGCGCACCGCGACCGCACGCGCGGAGGCATACTCCGACGCGAGCCCCTCCAAGAGCGGTGTCAGGCCATTCGGACCGACACCCCTCGAGTCCTCTGCCGCCAACATGGCGTCCATGATCAGCGGATCCGGCCCACCCGGTGAGCAGCCGGCCACGAGGCCGGTAACGAGTCCCACGTACAAGAGGCTTCGCATGGCTCCAGTGTACGCCGTTCCGCCCCGCCCAGGCCATAGAGGCCATTGCGGCGCACCGTGCCAAGACCCCAAGCTCAGTCACGCCGCCGGACCGCCCAAAGTCCCACGGCCATTCTGACGACTCGCTAATCAACCTGGAGACCGCCCGATGAGGATCATGCCCGCGCTGCGCGTACTCATGTCCCCACTCGCACTTGCCATTCTACTCAACATCCCATCGCTCGTGGCGGGTCAGACGGTGCATCACCTCCCGGCAACTCCTACCACCGTGGCGTATGGGTACTACTGGTCGGAAGCGCCGCCCGTGCTCCGAATCGAGTCGGGGGATTTCGTCGAGGTCGAAACCATGATCACGTCCCGGCCCGATTTGTTGGAGCAGATCGGCGTGCCACCCGAGGAGGTACAGCAATCCCTTCGGGACATCATCGAGCAGGTCACTGACCGCGGGCCTGGAGGGCATATCCTCACCGGGCCGATTTATGTCGAGGGCGCCGAGCCGGGCGATGCAATCGAGGTGCGCCTCCTCACCATCGACCTCCCGATCGCGTACGGCTACAACCGATGCGCCGGCTTCGCCGCCGAGTACTGTCCGGAGCAGCGCATACGCCTGTTCCGGTTGGATCGCGACCGCATGGTCTCGAATTTCGCCCCAGGCATCGTAATCCCGCTGCGCCCGTTCTTTGGTAGCATTGGCGTCGCGCCCCCACCCGACGCCGGCCGATGGAGCAGCGTGCCGCCGTGGATCCACGCCGGGAACCTCGACAACAAGGAGCTGGTTGCCGGAACGTCGCTGTTCATCCCGGTGCACGTGCCGGGCGCCTTGCTCCAACTCGGCGACGGGCATGCCGCCCAGGGCGATGGCGAGGTCGACCAGACGGCCATCGAGACATCGCTGACCGGGATGATCCAGGTGGTGGTGCATAAGGGCATGAAGCTGGAGTGGCCCTTCGGTGAGACCCCAACGCATTACATCACCATGGGGAGTGACGAAGATCTCACGCGCGCCACAGAGATCGCGATCGAGCAGACGGTTAAGTTCTTGAGGGCCCACTTCAAGATGGACCCGGGGGAGGCCTACCGCCTCATCAGCGTCGCGGCGGACCTTCGCATCACCGAGCTGGTGGATCAAAAAATGGGCGTCCACGTGATGATCCCCAAGGCGATCTTCATCGGACCCACCGGAGACTGAAGCCGCGGGACCCCAACCCCGTACGCGATTGTATCCAAGGGATGAGCCTACTGAAGAGGAAGGAAAACGCGTGACGGACGTAGCGGCACTAATGAACAGCGATTCCATGGAGGCGGTGCGCGTGCTCGACGCCCTCCGCGCCAGTGGCGGCTCCGCAACCCTGGGTGATATCGCCTCGGCAACCGGCCTGCCCATCGAGGCGGCGCGAGAAGCGCTGAACGACCTACTCGAGGCCCGCCGCGGTCACTTGGAGGTCGGTGAGTCGGGCGACGTGGTCTACCGCTTCGACAAGAAGCTGCTCCGCCGGGACCGCCAGCCCTTCTGGGATCGCATGAAGCAGGCTGGTTGGAAGGCGTTCACCCAAGGCTTCAAGGCTTGGATCGTGATCATGCTCGTCGGCTATTTCTTGGTATTCGTGGCCTTGGCCATCGCGGCGCTGTTGGCAGCCTCGCGAGGCGGAGGCGGTAGGAGCCGTCTCCCGCGGCGGCGCGGTGGCCGCATGCCCATCCCCTCGTTCTGGATCTGGTACTTCTTCTGGACACCGCGATGGCGTCTCGGGCGGCCGTACTACGGGCACCGCTGGGAAGTCTCCCGGGGCAAGG
>BTRA01000116.1:0-9338 GCA_036986155.1 Gemmatimonadota bacterium
GGGCCTTCCTGGAGGTCGGCGCTGGCGAGGGCGCCGAAGGGGTCCGTGGTGCGATGGGCCACGATGGATCCTCTCCCTGATCGTTTGGGGACGGGCCAGGCAGGTCGCCGGCCCGACGAAAAACAATATCAAAGGGCTCGACGGGAGGGTACCCCGGAGCCCTGATCCCCCCTAAAGGAACTGTCTGAGGGCCTCGTCGAACCTCTGGACCGTGCCTTCGACGTCCTGGAGCTTGTCCAGGCCGAAGAGCCCGACACGGAAGGTCTGGAAGTCTTCGGGTTCGTCGCATCGCATCGGCACCCCAGCCGCAATCTGTACGCCGCACTCCGAGAATCTCTCGCCCGTGTGGACGCCCTCGTCATCCGTGTAGTAGACGACGACGCCAGGGGCCTCGAAACCATCCGCCGCGACGCTCTTCAATCCCTTCCCGGAGAGCAGTCTCCTCACCCTCATACCGAGCTCTTCCTGCTGTGCACGAACGGTATCGAGGCCGCGCTTCACCGTTTCGTTCATCACGTCACGGAAGGTGCGCAGGGCGTCGGTGGGCATCGTCGCGTGATAGGCGTGGCCGCCCTTCTCGAAGGCTTCCATGATGTGCAGCCACTTGAGCAGGTCACAGGAGAAGCTGCTGCTCGACGTCGATTCGATCCTCTCCCGGCCGAGCGGGCTCAGCATGACCAGGCCGCTGCATGGGGACCCACTCCAGCCCTTTTGCGGCGCGCTGATCAGGACGTCCACGCCGCATGCTTCCATGTCCACCCAGATCGTTCCGGAGGCGATGCAATCCAAGACGAAGAGGCCGCCGACCGAGTGGACCGCATCTGCCACCGAGCGGACGTACTCGTCCGGAAGGATCATCCCCGACGACGTCTCCACGTGGGGGGCGAATACGACCTGTGGCTCCTCCGAACGGATCGTCGCGACCACTTCATCGATCGGTGGAGGTGCGAAGCCCGGTTGAGTGCCCTCTTCGACGGGGCGGGCCATCAGCACGATAGCCTCCGAGGGGATATCACCCATCTCGAAGATCTGCGTCCAGCGAAAACTGAACCACCCGTTGCGGATGACGAGACATTTCTTCCCCGTGGCGAACTGTCGTGCCACCGCCTCCATCCCATAGGTCCCGCCACCCGGGACGACCACGACGGCTTTGGCGTTGTAGACACTCTTGAGCGTAGCGGAGATGTCGTTCATCACGTCCCGGAACGCCTGGGACATGTGGTTGAGTGAGCGGTCCGTGTAGACCACCGAATACTCCAGAAGTCCATCGGGGTCGACCTCGGGAAGTAACCCTGCCATCTACGCCTCCGCTGGGTTCGTGTTCGCTCCGCCGCCGCGTCGGAAGAGGGTGCTTAGGATCGCACCAACTCGATGGCCGAGCAAACGCCGTGGGCCGACCTTGCCGGGTGTCGGCCACGGAGGGTGGCTACGAGCTGAATCCGACCCGAGGCAGCAGGCGCAACACTCCCCAACTTGCGAATCCCGCGATCACCAGTGCGAACACCCCCGGTGCCGGCTCCCCGTAAAGCAGATATCCCGTTCCGAACAGCGCGCCGTAGACGACGACGCAACCCAGGAACCAGCTCATGAAGGCCGCCGTCAGGCTTTCGCCCGACGGGTCGGCCTCCATGGCGGAGGTGTCCACGGCCCTGTCCCAGCCCCGGCCCAACGGGTGAATCCGGTCGTAGAAATTCTGGAGCGTCTCCCGATCGACCGGCGGAGACAGGAAGGTGGCTACCACCCAGACAACGGTCGTGATTCCCACGCCTGCCACCAATGTCAGCGACGGGTCCCAGGCCTCGAAGCCTAGCCTCGTGTGCACGAACTGGAAGTAGATGGCTACCAGGAACGACGAGATCATCGCGACGATCTCGCTCCACGCGTTGATGCGCCACCAGAACCACCTCAGGAGAAAGACCAGGCCGGTGCCGGCGCCGATCTGCAGCAGGATCTGAAACGCCTGCATGGCGTTCTCGAGCCAAAGGGCCACCACACCCGAAAGCACGATCAGCACCACGGTAGACAGGCGCGCGACCCAGACGTACTCACGCTCCTCCTTGTCGGGCGCCATGAACCGCCGGTAGACATCGTCCACGATGTACGAGGAGCCCCAGTTGAGGTGTGTGCTGATGGTGGACATGTAGGCCGCCGCCAGAGAGGCCACAACGAGGCCGAGCAGGCCGTGTGGCACGAACACCAGCATGGCCGGATACGCGAGGTCGTTGTGCACGATGGACGGGTCGAGCGAGGGGAAGGCCGTGACGATCGAGTCCAGGTTCGGATAGACCACGAGCGAAGCCAGCGCCACGATGATCCAAGGCCACGGCCGGATCGCGTAATGGGCCACGTTGAACCATAGGGTGGCCTTGAGGGAGTCCTTTTCGGTCCTTGCGGCCAGCATGCGCTGCGCGGAGTAGCCTCCGCCACCGGGTTCGGAGCCTGGATACCAGGTGCTCCACCACTGTACGGCGATCGGGACGATGAACACCGCGGCCGCCGTACGCCAATCCGAGAAGTCCGGCATGAAGCTGAGTTTCCCGGTCAGGGCCGGATTGTTCATCAGGCCGGAGAGCCCGCCCACCGCCGGGTGCTCGAGGGCGTAGTACGCGGCCGCCAGCGCGCCGGCCATCGAGATCACGAAGAGAAGCAGGTCGGTCACCACAACGCCCCAGAGCCCGGACGTAGCCGCGTAGAGCGCGGTTACGCTTCCCGCCACCAGCACCACGGCGTACTTGTCCACACCTAGTAGCACGCCTCCGATCTTGATGGCCGCCAGAGTGACAGTCGCCATGATCATGACGTTGAAAAACACGCCCAGGTAGATGGCTCGGAAGCCCCGCAAGAACGCCGCTGGCTTTCCCGAGTAGCGCAACTCGTAGAAGCCCACATCGGTGAACACGCCCGACCTTCGCCATAGCTTGGCGTAGAAGAAGACCGTGCACATGCCCGTGATCAGGAAGGCCCACCAGATCCAGTTCTGGCTCACGCCGCCGGAGCGCACGAGGTCGGTGACCAGGTTGGGTGTGTCCGTCGAAAACGTCGTCGCGACCATGGACGTGCCGAGCAACCACCAAGGCGCGCTTCTGCCCGCCAGGAAATACTCCTCCGTGCCCTTGCCGGCTCGGCGCGCGAAGACGAGCCCAACGCCCAGTGCCAGGACCCCGTAGAGACCGACGACCACCCAGTCCGCCATGGTCAACTGCATGTGCTCTCCTGTGCGGTGTGGTACGCCATGGCTGCGAACCTGCCGGCCGGCTCCGCGCATTGCAAGCCACGCCAAGAAGGCTATCATTCTTGTTCAGCGCTTGGCGGCCGGGGTGGCGGAACGGTAGACGCGGGGGCCTCAAAAGCCCTTGCCTTTCGGGGCGTGCGGGTTCGATTCCCGCCCCCGGTATTCAAGCCTGAGGTGCAGGCGTAACACAGAATCCTCACGCCGTAGTTCAGACGGGCGTCGGAGTCATCCCTCCATCAGGCCGGATGCCCCCTTTCGACGTCCGCACCATCCCCGAAGCCTTCACCGCTAGGCGAAACGGCTCATCTTTCGTGGGAACTCCATTGAACGTGAGGGATGTGATGATGATCGACGTCAAGCCTGGGCCCAGGGGTCTCGCAGCACTCGCCGTGACGGTGCTTGCTCTTGGTCCCGCCGTGGCTTCAGCCCAGGGTATACCGGAGGAGTTCTCCAACCTCAAGATCCTCCCCGACGGGATTCGGCAGGCCGAACTCCTGGGCATCATGAAGGGCTTCGCGATCGGTCTCGGCGTACGGTGCAGCTATTGCCATACGGTCTCGGAGGGACTCGACTCGCCCGACGACGACTTCTCTTCCGACGACAAGCCTACCAAGCTCAAGGCGCGGGTGATGTTCCAGATGGTCCAAGCCATCAATCAGGATCACATTGCCAATCTCCCGGACCGAACCGAGCCCAACGTGGAAGTCGGGTGTGTGACGTGCCATGGGGGCCGGACGCGCCCCACCACATTGGTGCAGGAAATGACCTGGGCCGTCGAAGAGGGCGGTGTGGACGCGATGACAGCACGTTACGCTGACCTCAGGGAGCGGTACTTTGGGCGCGGAACCCTCGACTTCGGGGTCGGCACATTGACGACCGTCGCTCAGAGGGTGGCGCGTAGCGACCCGGAAGCCGGCATGGCCGCCGTCGAGTTGAACTTGGAGCACTACCCGACGTCGGTGTCGAATTGGATTCTCAAGGGCCAGTTGCACCTCCTCAGCGACGAAACAGCCGAAGCGATCAGCGCGTTCGAGCGGGCCCTCGAGCTGGCCCCCGGGAATGGCAGGGCCGCGAACCTTCTGGAGCAGGCCCGCGGAGGCTGACGTTTGGTCGACCTGACACGCTGAACGTCAGGCGTTCCCGGGGTAAACCAAATCGCTTGTGGCCGAGCACGAACTAGGCGCATCTTGCGGCTATGGCGAACCCGATCCCCCACCTGAATGAAGCTCTCGAGGGTCGCTACTCCATAGAGCGCGAACTGGGCAAGGGTGGCATGGCCACGGTGTACCTCGCCGAGGACCTGAAGCACCGGCGAGAGGTAGCCGTGAAGGTGCTGTTTCCGGAACTCGTGTCCGCAGTCGGCTCGGAGCGGTTCCTTCGCGAGATCGAGATCGTGGCGCGGCTCAGGCATCCACACATCCTTTCGCTCCTCGACTCGGGAGAGGTGGGCCCGCTTCTCTACTACACGATGCCTCACGTCGAGGGCGGTTCCCTGCGAGACCGGTTGAGCCGCGAGCGGCAGCTCCCGATCGACGAGGCGGTGCATATCGCCGGCGAAGTGGCAGGCGGGCTCTCTCACGCGCACTCCCGCGGCATCATCCATCGCGACATCAAGCCGTCGAACATCATGCTGGATTCGGGTCACGCGGTGGTCACCGACTTCGGCATCGCCTTGGTCGTGGAGGAGGTCGCGACCGAGCGGCTGACCGCTTCTGGGCTCTCCCCGGGCTCGCCCGAGTACATGAGCCCAGAGCAGGCCGCCGGCGAGCACCACCTGGATGCCAGAAGCGACGTCTACTCGCTGGGGTGCGTCCTCTTCGAAACGCTCGCCGGAGATCCACCGTTCACGGGCTCCATGCCGCAGGCGATTCTGGCCAAAAAGCTAATCGAGTCGGCTCCGAGTCTTCGAGTCGTCCGGGATTCGGTGCCCGAGCACGTGGAGCGCGCGGTCTCGATCGCGTTGGCGAAGAGTCCCGCAGACCGATTCAGGACGATGGAGGAGTTCGGTCGTGCCCTGACCGGTGATCTCGGTGACCGAGCGGTCGTCGTCTCTAGACCGGGTCTCGGTACGGCGCCGACTCCCGGTGCTTCCGGCTCCAGATTGGCGGGTCTGGTCGCGGCGGTCCTCGCCGGTGTCGGTGCTCTTCTCACCACCGTCGGCTTCCTGAGCACCCGTGCCTACGACCTCAAGCTCCAAATCCCGCTCGAGTACACGCCGTCCCGGACGGACTTCCCGGTCATCGGCGCAAAGGCACTCGTGCCGGCGCTCATATTCTTCTTCGTTGGTGCGGTCGCCTACGTGGGTCTGAGGTTGGTGTGGCACGGGGCTGCGCTGGGACTGTACCGCGTCCCCGGCGTCGGACGGACGTTCGAATCTCTGCAGCAGAAGTCGACGATGGCGTGGCGCAGGCTGTGGCGGCCAGCCAAAGTGGCGACGGTCGCCGACGCCTATTTCATCGTTGGCATCGTCGCCGCCGTCGTGGTGCTCATCCCCTTCCGGCGCCTGCTGGCGGCGGTATGGAGCACGGACACGGAGGTGCTGTCGTGCGCGTTCCGGCCGCTCCACAACGCGTATTCGTTCGCGATGACGTTGCTGACTTTCGGTCTGCTGCTAGCCTGGTACGAATTCGTCCGATACCTGCGAAGGAGACGCGCGAGTGGCGGGCGGGTCGCTGTGGCGAAGTGGGGAGGTCTGGCTTGGGTGGTGATCATCTTGATCGTCATGACACTGCCTTGGCGGCTTCTGTGGGACAACAACCACGCGAGGGCCCTCCTGGACGGCGAGCAGACGTATATCCTCATGGAGACGGAGACCGAGTTGGTGACCTACAACCCGGGCACGCGGTCCACCGATCGCATTCCCGGAAGAGCAGGACGGCAACTGGAGCGCCTTGGCACGTCGGGGTACCTCTTCGAGGAGCCTGGATCGTTCCAGAGTGCGGGGACCGGCTGCTGACGACCTGGAAGCACGAGGTGTAGCGGGAACTAACCCACGGAGGTAGACATGAAGAAGCTCTTGTATTGCTCGGTCATGATGGCTCTCATCGGCCTCGCCGGCGCTCACTCGCTGGAGGCCCAGCGAAAAGGATTCGGGGGTTTTCTCGACTGGATCAACAAGCTGAGTGGCCCTCAAGTCATCGGGCCCGCGGCATCGGGGTGGCTTGCCCTTTCAAACGACGGGAGGGACCGCATCCGTGGATCGATCGCCTTTAGGGTTTCCAGCACTTCCGACGACGCGATAGCCGAGGCCGGGAAACGGATCAACATGTTTTCTGGCCAGGCCACGTACGAGCGCGTAGTGGTGCCGCGTGATTTCGAGGTCGCCCTCGGGACGGGGGTGTCCCTGAACAGGTTCGGGGGGGACGCAGACGCGTTCTACCAGTGGTCCTTGGTGCCGATATACACCCAGTTCAGCTTCCCGACAACCAGCAGGGTGCGGGCGGTCGGAAAGGTCGGCTTCCACTACTTCTTCGAGTTCGACGCCACTGACTTTCGGCCGCTCACTGTGGACGTGTCGCGGTCTGGCGGTGAGTGGACGCCCTGGTTCGGGTTGGGGTTCGAGATCGTCTGGCCCTAGAAGGATCGGGCGGCGGTATCGCGCCCAATATCGGGGACGTCCTTCGGCCTGCCCGCTAGCGGACCGATGGTGCCGGCGTATGCATCAGTACTTCTTCGAGACTCGTCTGGCCGGCGCACACCAGGGCGAGTGCGTGCTGCCGCATGCTTCGCATACCCCCCGCCAGGGCGAGGTCGCGTAGCGTTTCGACCGGGGCCCACTCGCGGATGGCACCCTTGATCGCGTCGCTCATCGGCAGGGACTCGGCGACGAGCACACGATCGAGATAGCCGATGTCGCCACACGCCTCGCAGCCCACGGCTTGGTGGCACGAGGCATCGGTGACGCGGGACGGCTCGAGCCCGGCGTCCATCAACGTCTCGGCCGAGATGTCGATGGGCGTCTTGCAATCTTCGCAGAGGCGGCGCAACCGACGCTGTCCCTGGACCAATAGCAGGGCGTGGGCCAGAAGTTGTGGCTCGACCCCCATGTTCATCAGCCGCACCGGGACGTCCACCGCGTCGTTCGTATGGAGCGTCGTCAGGACGAGCTTGCCGTGCCCGGTCACCGCGGAGACCGCAAGCTCCGCCGTCTCCATGCTGATGAGTTCTCTGACGTAGATCACGTCGACATCGCTTCTCAGGTGGCTGCGGAGGATGGCCTCCTGGTCCAACCCGACATCCCGGTCCTCGGTTACCTGTTGTACCCCCGGCAACGCACTGCGGGCGACGATTTCCGCTGTAGCGACCGATCGCGCGTCCCGGTCGATCTCCAACAGCGACGCATATACGGTCGTGTTCTTGCCGCTCTCGGTGGGGCCCGTCACCACCACCAGCCCGGCCCTTTTCGAGATCGCTTGGCGGAGTGCTTCCAGCGCGTCGTTCTCCAATCCCAGCTCGGCGAGCGGGATCTCCTCACGAGTCTCGTGCCAATGCAGGGTCAGAAGAATCTTCGAGCCCCCGAACGCCTGCGGGATCGTGTCGACTCGCACCAAGTCCAGACCGGGCAGGTCATTGGGTTCGAACACCCCCATCTGCGGTACTCGCGCATCGACCGGTCTCATGTCGGCCATCTGCAGCAAGACTTCGAAGAGCGCCGGCGCCAACCGTTCGGGCACGCGAGCTCCCATCACCAGCGCACCTTCGATGCGGAAGCGAAACGCCATTTCGCCCTCGTGGACCTCTACGTGCACGTGGGTCGCATTTCTGGTCCAAGCGTCGAACAATGCCGAGGTTACAAGAGCCTCGGCCTCGATAGACAACTCGGCTTGGCTCATGAAAACGCTCCGAACGAAGGCGGAAGAGGCTACAGAGTACCGATTCTCGGCCTAGATCCGCAATCCGTAATTGGGTAAGTTTTGAGGTTCGCCGGGCGCAAACCTTCTGTTTTCGCCCGGCATCCGCACCACCCTCGGCGCCGCCTTTCGAGACCAACCTGCAAAGGCTGCGCCGGCAGGATCTGCCGCCTGGGAGAGTGCAATGGCTGATAGTGGGACCGAGGGGAATGGCACGCTGTCCGTAAAGGACAATCGCACAGGAAAAGAGTACGAGATCGACATCCTCGACGGGGATGTGATCCGCGCGATGGATCTCCGCCAAATCAAGGTAAACGACGACGACTTCGGGATGATGGCCTACGATCCCGGTTTTACCAATACCGCGTCCACTCGTAGCACGATCACATATATCGACGGAGGCAAGGGGATCCTACGGTATCGGGGCATCCCCATCGAGCAGCTCGCCGAGCGAAGCAGCTTCCTCGAGGTGGCCTACCTGCTTCTCAACGGGGAGTTGCCGACCCAGGCGGAGTCCGACGACTTCGTTCAGAACATCACGATGCACACGTACGTGCACGAGAACATCATCGACCTGTTCGATGGTTTCCGCTACGACGCCCACGCGATGGGCATGCTGATCAGCGCCGTGGGGGCGCTGTCCACGTTCTATCCGGGAGCCAAGGACGTCCGTGACGCGGAAAACCGGGGCGTTCAGATCAGGCGCCTGGTGGCCAAGATGCCCACGCTGGCTGCGTTTGCGTACCGGCACCACCGTGGCCTGCCCGTCGTCTACCCCGAGAACGACCTGTCGTATACGGCCAATTTCCTCAACATGCTGTTCCGCATCGGTGGCCGTGAGTACACGACGAATCCCGTGCTGGAGCGGGCGTTGGACGTGCTGTTCATTCTGCACGCCGACCACGAGCAGAACTGCTCCGCTACGGCCATGCGGGTTATCGGAAGCTCCGAGGCCGACCCCTATTCGGCCCTCGCCGGAGCGATGGCGGCGCTCTACGGGCCGCTCCACGGTGGGGCGAACGAGGCCGTACTTCGCATGCTCAACCGCATCGGCAGTCTGGACAACGTTCCTGCCTTCATCGAGGGCGTCAAGAATCGCAAAGAGCGGCTGATGGGCTTCGGGCACCGCGTGTACAAGGCGTACGATCCCAGGGCCAGCATCATCAAGCGAACATCTGAAGAAGTATTTGAGGTAACAGGTCGTAACCCATTGTTGGATATTGCTTTGGAGCTAGAGAGAATCGCGTTGGAGGACG
>BTRA01000117.1:0-9303 GCA_036986155.1 Gemmatimonadota bacterium
GGTGATACGGCTGGGGGTGATCTTCATGAAACCATCCTCATTGGGGATTCAGGACTTTTTCACGAGCCGGGCGTTAGCGTGTGCTGGTCCCACGCAATCGGGCCACGCGATCGCATGCATGGAGGTTATGGAGGTTACGGATGTCGACTAGCACGGTTCTTTGGATTGTTGTCGGTTTCATTGCGCTGTACTTCATGATGGGCCGGGGGCACGGAAGCCACGGACACGGTGGACACTCCGGCCAGGGCGGGGGATGCTGCGGTGGAGGAGGGAATGCCGACGAGACGGAAACGGAAGAGCGACTGACCGAGCAGCGTGGGGAGGAGGAGCGCGCCCACCGCCACTGAAACGCTGGGGGGCGCCGCGGTTACGACAGCGCTCTCCGCCTCGGTGGTCGTGTGACTCATCCGTCTGGTCCTCCATCTCCGCCTGGATGGGAAATCTAACGTACCTTCCGGCCCGGAGGGACCTGAGGGCTGGCATAGCGTCAACTCCGAGACGACCCGGCCTCGGACCACTGATGCCGATCCTGATGGGCGACAACGACGGTGTTGGGCCGAGTCCTGAGTCGACGGCGGGTGGTGGAAGGCTTCTTCATGCTGATCTCATGTGATCTTCACGTTCGCGGCCACACTGTAGATCGGTCGAGAGCCACCCCCGAGAACCCAAGCGCGGAGCGCACCATGTCCCATCGGACGTCATCCCTCGTTCTCCTTTTCCTACTCGGCGTCACGCCTCTGGTGGTGGGAGCCACTCGCCCAGACCCCACAGGGCCGGGCTCGGCGGTTGAACTCGAGGCGCCCCACCGCCCGGCCCTCCAAAGTGACGAGGGGCTGAGCGCCGATCGTCTCGAGCATGACTTCGGGTCGGTGAGGATCGACGGAGGGAAGGTCACGACACGCTTCAAGATGAAGAACGGCACCGCCGGGGCCACTCGCTTGACCGAGTTGTACAGCAGCTGCATGTGCACGTCGGTTCGCCTGGAGTTCGCGGACTCCAGGGTGGCCGGCCCGTTCGGCATGCGCGGGCACGATCTCCCTACTACGCTGGACCGCACTCTCGAACCGGGTGAGGAGTTCGTGGCATCGGTGACGTTCGATCCGGCGGCCCATGGGCCCGCGGGTGTGGGTGCAGTGACCCGTCAGGTCATGTTCCAGACTGCGGAGCGTGGCAGTCTCGTGCTCACGGTAAGGGCCAACGTCCTGCCACCTAAGAGCTGAGGATCGAGACCGGCGCCCGCGGCGGCGGTCAGCCGGTGGGCTTTTCGGCGCCCACCGCAGTCTCTGCGACTCCGAGAAGGTTCGCCAGGGCCGTCGACGCCACCTCAGGGTCGGCGGACAGCCAGACGACATCGGCTCCGAGCCGGAACAGAAAATGGATCTGCTCCTGCCCGGCCATTCGATAGACGGTGCTTCCGTCGAGTCTGAGCGGAGAGGGGTCTCGGTACGGGGTCGCTCCGGCTGCCACCCGGTCCACAGTTCCGGTGATGAGATCACTCGCGGCCGCGGGGTCGCCGGTGGTGGCCACGTAGAGAATCAAGGAGGGCGCGTCGCCGTAGTGGGCCGTCCACCCACGTACGACGTACGATATGTCTCCGTAGAACTGGCGGACGGCGGTCAGAGCCCTATCGCCCGACACCTCGTGGTGCAGCCGGAGCCCGGCTACCCGCTGAGGGGCTCTGTCGAGTCCGGGTGACGAGCCACACCCCAAGGCGAAGAGCGCGACGGCCGACGCGAGCCGACGGACCGCTCTCCTCCGCTTGGACATCTCCACAGCCCTCCTCACATCCGTCTGTAGGCCGGCCCGCTCCCGCCCTCGCGCGGCGTCCACCTCGGCCCGAGTACATCGGTCGCCTTGCAATCCACACAGTTGGGCGCGTTGATCCTCAATTGGGCGCCGTCCATCTCGTATACTCCCGCAGGGCACATGTGTACATAGAACTCGCCGGCCTCGGGTGAGACGTCGTCATCCACGATCAAGTGTGACGGGATGTCGTCGCGAGTCTGGTTACCGGCCTTGTAGACACCATCCACTTTGCTGAACGTGAGCTTGCCGTCGGGCTGCGTAGACGGGCCGCCGCCGCCCAGTGAACGCGGTTCCGCCGCATCCTCGTCAACTCCTATCTTTCCGCCGGGAAAGACTCCGCCGGTTAGGGTCATCAAGCCGGCCTTTACTCCACCCGAATAGAATCCACCCTTGAAGGCAAGGCGGATGTTCCGGGTCCGCTTCAAGTCCTTCATGATGTAACTCTCGTCCACGGCACGGGTGTAGCCGGCAAGGCCGTCCTCACCGATGTCGTCCCGCTTGAGAGCCTGGAAGATCGTGCGGGCCGCGAGCATCCCCGAGTGCATGGCGTAGTGGATTCCCTTGAGGGACGGCACATCCACGTACCCCGCCGAGTCGCCCACGATGCAGATCCCGTTCCCGTGCCTGCGAGTAGGCACCGCGTAGTAGCCACCCTCGGGTATGGTCTTGGCTCCCCACTCGACCATCTCACCGCCCTCCAAGTAAGGACGGAATAGCGGATGGAGCTTCATGCGCTGAAGTACCTCATGCACGTCGAAGCGCGCGTCACGGTAGTCCAACCCCACCACCAGCCCGAGAGCTACCAGGTTTTCCTCCATCGGGTACATGAAGCTCCCGCCGAAAGCGTCTCCCGGAAGCGGCCACCCCATGGTATGGATCACCCGGTCGAGCGGCCTCCTGGTCTCCCACAACTCCTTCACGCCGAGCGCGTAGATCTGTGGGTTCTGCGAGCCTATCTCTTGCCAGTCCAGGTAGGCCTTCGAGAGCGTGCCGCGGGTCCCCTCAGCGAGCACCGTCACTCGGGCGGCGAGATCCATGGCCGGCATGTAATCGCTGCCGCCCGGCTCCCCATCCCGATTCAGCCCCGAGGGAGTGGTCCGCACTCCCTGGATCCGTTCGCCGTCGGCAAGCAAGGACGCCACAGGAAACCCGGGGAACACGTTCACGCCGAGTCCTTCAGCCTTGTCACCCAACCAGCGTACGATCTCGCAGATAGATGCAACGCAATTGCCGTGGTTCTGCATCGTTGGGGGTGTGGGCAGCCGAATAGCCCGGGACTCGGTGAGGAGGTACAAGGCTTCCTTGGAGACTGGCTGTCCCAGCGGAAACTCGTTCATCGTCAGTTCGGGGAAGAGCTCCTTGAACGCGCGGGGGTTCACAACGGCTCCGGAGAGGCTGTGCTCACCCAACTGGCCCGCCTTTTCCAGAACGCCGATCTCGATGTCGCCGATTCCGCCGTCCGCCTCGTTGTCCTGCCGTACCAGGCGTGCCAACTCGATCGCGCCGGCGAGCCCCGCGGGTCCGCCGCCCACGAAGATCACGTCCATGGGCACGGCCTCCTCGTCCGGCGCCTCTTGCAGAATGAGTCGGTCAGCGGGGAACGGCGGCTGGAAGTCCAGCGGCGTTACCGGTCCGGTGAGGTGGGAGGCCTGCGACATGCTGACTCCTGTATTGTGGAACGGCCCGAATGACGGGGATCATCACGATTGGCCAGGGGGTACCCTCTGCCTCCCGAGCGGATCCCGCAACGGTCGCACGGTGAACCCCCCCACGAGTGAGGCGCACGTATGTCGCAGAACCGACCTCGGACCGTCGGTGAATTGACCGCGTCCGGGTATGTGGCCCGTACGGTCAAGGACGAGTTGCGCCGCAACCTCATCCGTAAACTCAAGTCGAACGAGCCGTTGTTTCCCGGCATCGTCGGATTCGACGATTCGGTGGTTCCGCAGATCGTAAACGCCGTCCTGGCTCGTCACGATTTCATTCTCCTGGGACTCCGGGGCCAGGCGAAGAGCCGCATTCTTCGCCAGCTCGTGGCGTTGCTAGACCCCGAAATTCCCATCCTCGCGGGGAGCGAGGTCAACGACGACCCGCTCAAGCCTATTTCCAAATACGGCCGGGTCCTACTGGAGGAAAACGGAGAGCGGGCCCCAGTGGAGTGGGTCACGCGTGAGCAGCGCTACGTGGAGAAGCTCGCCACGCCTGATGTGACCATCGCCGACATCCTCGGCGATCTGGACCCGATAAAGGCCGCCCGCGGCGGGCACATCCTGGCCGACGAACTCACCATCCACTACGGCCTTCTGCCCCGGGCCAACCGGGGGATTTTCGCCATCAACGAGCTGCCCGACCTTGCAGGCAAAATCCAAGTTGGCCTCTTGAACATCCTGCAGGAGGGGGACGTCCAGATCAAGGGGTATCCCATCCGGCTGCAGCTCGACATGATGATGGTCTTCACCGCCAATCCCGAGGACTACACGGCGCGCGGCAAGATCATCACCCCACTCAAGGACCGCATCGGCGCCGAGATCCAGACACACTACCCAACCGAGGTGCAAATCGGAATCGACATCACCCGTCAGGAGGCCTGGGTCGAGCGGGACTGCATCTCAGTGGCGATCCCGGACTTCGTCGAGGAGGTCGTGGAACGAATCGCATTCCTCGCCAGGGCGGACAAACGCGTGGACCAGCGCTCCGGAGTCAGCCAGCGCATGTCGATCACCGTCGTCGAGAGCATGGTCTCGAACGCCGAGCGGAGGGCGCTCGTTCTCGGCGAAGAGCTGGCGGTGCCCCGCATCGGTGATATCTACGCAGCGATGCCTGCGATCATGGGCAAGATGGAACTCGAGTACGACGGCGAGTTACAGGGCGCCGACCGCATCGCGCGGGAGCTCATCGCCGGGGCTTCGGCGGAGGTCTTCCTTGACCGCGCCGGGGGCGCGGACGTAGAGGAGATTGTGGAGTACTTCGAGATGGGCGGCGCGCTCCAGGTCGGGCAAGACAGCGCCGCGGAGGCCTGCGTGAAGGGCTTCAGCATCGTGCCGGGCCTGTTGCCACTGGTGGAGCAAGTAGGCCTTGCCGCCGCGCAGGCCTCCGACGGCATGCGCACGGCGGCGTGTGAGCTCGTGCTCGAGGGTCTCGTGGCGGAGCGCAGGATCAGCCGCAGTCAGTCGGGCAGCTACGCGCGGGCCCGACGGGAGCACCCGGGACCGACCCCTTCAGACTTCGACCCCTTCGGTCCCTGACGCGGCGGCGTTCGGGTACTGCCGAGTTCCTCGAACCAGCCAGCTAGATCGTCAGAGGCTCATCGGCCAGGGTAGGGCGGAGTAGAACGCGATAAACATGGCAGCGCCGGCCAACGCGAGATCCTTCATGAAATGGCCCATCTCGTTCATGGAGGCCTCTGGGTCGGACTCCTTCCAGAACGGATGCATGATGAAGGCCGTCAGGATCAGGAATATCACCAACAGACCGGCCCCGATGAAGCGATGCCATCCGAGCAAGACCATGATACCCGCCGCCAGTATCACGAGTCCCGAAACGGCCGTCGCAGCCTTGGGCGCGGGAACCCCCTTGGAAGCTGTGTAGGCAGACGTGTCGCCGAGCTTCATGAGGTGGTTCATACCACTGGCGATGAACATCATGGAGAAGAGAATCCGCCCCGTGAGGTGTATCCACGGCATAAACGGCCCGAGCGCCTCGACCATCAGGTACCTCCTTACATAAGTGCTAGCAGATCACGCCGCACCACCCGTGCCCGCACCACGATGGGTCGTTCAGCCCCTTCAGGCCAGAATTTTCTCACCGAGGGTCGATCTCCAATTGCCGAGGATCTTACGCTGAGCCACAGGCATCGCGAGGCCTGACACCTCTGCCAGCGTGCTCCACCGACACACTCCGGGAGCTTGGGCCGCATCGATTCGGAGCACCTGGGCGTGGTAGACAGCTCTGAAATGGCTGAACGCATGGCGCACTGGGTCGAGTGCACCGGATGCCCCGCCGCTCGAGGGCTCGGCACGACTCACTCCAGCATCGGCGGCGGCCCGGCGGGCGGCCCGCAGTGACGCCTCTCCCCGCTCCATGAGCGCGGAAGGAAATTCCCACAGACCACCCAGCAGTCCCTCCTCCGTCCGCTGCCTCAAGAGGAACCGAGACTCGGGGTCGAGCACGACGGCCACACCGAACTCCCGAAGCGGCGTCTTTCCGCGACTCTTCGCCACCGGCCTGACGAGCTGCGTGCCGGCTGCCATGGCACGGCAGACGGATCCAAGGGGGCAAACCCCACATCGCGGAGCGCGCGGCGTGCAGATCGTGGCCCCGAGCTCCATCACCGCCTGGTTGAAATCGCCCGGTCGCCCGGGATCGATCAACTCCTCCACGATCGCCCTGACCTCGGCGAGACCCGGATCGGCGAGGTCGAACAATCGAGCAAGAACGCGCCGTGCATTCCCGTCGATCGCAGGGGTCACCTCTCCGAACGCGATGCTGGCG
Organism: Gemmatimonadota bacterium; assembly: GCA_036986155.1. Taxonomy (GTDB): domain Bacteria; phylum Gemmatimonadota; class Gemmatimonadetes; order Longimicrobiales; family Gaopeijiaceae; genus JACZXQ01. The sequence continues at coordinate 6,298 of BTRA01000117.1, forward strand.
ACGGCACCCGCTGTGTACTCCCCCACACCCGGAAGCTCACGCAGGGCCTCGGCGGATGACGGGATCTCACCACCGAGCCGCTCCCGCACCATGCGCGCACTATCGTGTAAGCGTCGGGCGCGCGAGTAGTAACCCAATCCTTCCCACGCCTTCAAGACCTCGTCACGGGACGCCCCGGCCAAATCCTCCAACGTTGGAAAACGATCCATCCAGCGGCGGTAATAGGGCTCGGCAGTCTCGACCCTGGTCTGTTGCAGCATGATCTCCGAGACCCAGATCCGGTATGGGTCACGCTCCCTCCTCCAGGGCAGGTCACGACTGTCACGGTCGTAGAAGGAGAGGAGCGCGGAGCGCAGGCCTTCGACGTCGATTCGAGGAGGGGTGCTCACGCGTGGACAGTGATTCGCCCCACCGGTCCCTGTCAACGCATGAACCGCCTTGCGAGGAACCGCCCGGTGACCCACTGGTACAACGAGCCTCAGACCCGAGCCCATCGAGACAGCCCATGCGATTCACCACGTATACCAAATACAAGGGCCGCTGGATCGACGCCCTGAACCTCGACGGGCTCATGGAGTCGCTGTCCGACTTCCTGCTGAACGGCGGTTTCGCGGGCGGCCCGAGTTACCATCCCTACTGGGGCTGGTCTGGGCTGGAGGACAACGGCTCGTTGGACGCTCTCAAGCACGCCCTCCTCAAGGCGCTCATCGAGAGCGGTGAGCTCACGCCCGAGATGATCGAGGAGCTTCGCGGCGAGGGTCAAGGCGACGAGGCGATTCAGCAACAACTCGCCGACCTGCTCGACGACCTGATCCAGCGCATGGCGGACGAAGGCTACATCTCGTTGGAGGGCGGCCAACCCATGATGCCCGACGCCATCCAGGACATGAGCGGCAAGGGTCAAATCGATGAAGCCAAGGAGGCCGCGCATCAGGTCAGCTTCAATCTCACCCAGAAGGGGATGGACTTCCTGGGGTACCGAGCGCTCAGAAACCTGCTCTCGGCAATCGGCCGCTCGGCGTTCGGGTCGCATGAAACCCCCCACCTGGCCACCGGTGTGGAGGCCGACGCGGTGAGCAAACCCTACGAGTTCGGAGACACGCTCAACCTGGACATCCCGAGCACGCTCAAACGCGCTATCGAACGGCAGGGACTCCAAGTGCCGCTCGACCTGGACTACGGTGATCTCATGGTGCACCAAGCCGAATATCGGTCCTCGTGCGCGACGGTCCTGCTCCTGGACATTTCGCACTCGATGGTGCTTTACGGAGAAGACAGGTTCACACCGGCCAAGCGCGTAGCGTTGGCGCTGTCCCACCTCATCAGAACACAGTTCCCGGGTGACTCGCTCAAGGTCGTGACCTTCGGCGACCGCGCGCAGGAGATCCCTCTGTCACAGCTCGCAAAGGCGCAGGTGGGCCCGTTCCATACCAACACGGCTGAGGCTCTGATGCTCGCCCGCACCCTGCTGCGGTCTCAGAAGATGGACATGCAGCAGATCATTATGATCACCGACGGCAAACCAAGCGCCGTGACCATGCCGAACGGGCAGATCTATACGAACTCGGGGGGGATGGACCGGCACATCCTCGAGCCGACCTTCCGTGAGGTCGCGGCGTGCCGGAAGGCGGGCATCCTGATCAACACCTTCATGCTGGCGCGGGACCCCTACCTGGTTCGGTTCATCGAGGAGGTCTCGGAGATCGCCCGCGGCAAGGCCTACTTCACGTCCACGGTGACGCTGGGCCAGTACATCATGAAGGACTTTCTCAAACGAAAGCGGCGCCGCTCGGCCTGACCCCCAGGCGTGCGGCACATTGCTCGATCCAGTCCACGCTCCCAGCCCGCGGGATGCCCAGCACTCGAGCCGCTCCCGCCTGTCTTGATTAGGAATACTGGCAACCGCAGACCATCAGTGGAACCGAGGCCCGACTTGGACCGCCCAACCAGAATCCGCTACCAGCAGGTCGATGCGTTCACCGACGTACCCTTCAAGGGCAATCCCGCGGCCGTGTGTGTCATGGACCACCCGCTCGACGCCTCCCAAATGCAGGCCATCGCGTTGGAGATGAATCTCGCCGAGACGGCATTCCTCTATCCACCTGACGACCAAGGCGCCCGCCGCATTCGATGGTTCACGCCGACCATTGAAGTTCCGCTGTGCGGGCACGCCACCCTGGCCTCCGGCCATGTGCTGCTCGCCTCCGGGGCGGCGTCGCCAATCGTGCTTCATTCGGCGAGCGGTCTCTTGATGGTGCACGCAGACGTGGACGGCGCGGTGCGTTTGGATTTCCCTGCCACGCCTACCGCACCCGTACCACCCCCGCCCGGGCTGATAGAGGCGCTGGGGGTCGAGCGCGCCAAAGCGGTCGAGACCGGAGGCCACGTCATGATCGTCCAGGTGGCGGCCGAGACCGATGTGCAGCGAGCCCGGCCCAACTTCACCGATCTGAAGGCCACGCAAGTAGGCGATGTTCTCGTGCTCGCCGTAACCGCTCCCGCGGACTCTCAGAAGCTGGATTTCGTTTCGCGGGTGTTTGCTCCATGGGCTGGCATCGACGAGGACCCGGTGACCGGCTTGGCTCACACAGGGCTCACGCCCTACTGGGTCGCCCAGCTCGGACGGAACACGCTCCGTGCCGAGCAGATTTCCAGCCGAGGCGGAAAGCTCACCGTGAGGCTCGAGGGCGAACGGGTGCACCTCATCGGCCACTCCGTCACCGTAGCCGAAGGAACGATGCTGCTCCCGCCCGTCTGATCACCGGCGTGTTGCAGCCTTGCCCTCAGGTGCGCGGGAAGGCCACGTTGCCGCTTCGCCGTCGGTACCACCACATGGGGGGAATGTTGGAGGGCTTCGAGGAACGCAGGTTCGGGCCGTTGACGGTTCAGATCGATCGCAATCTGTGCGTCGGCTTCGGGGACTGCATCGACATCGCACCCGAGATCTTCGAGTTCGATGACGAGGGAATCGCGGTTTTCCTCGCAGACGCCACCGAGGCCGATCGC
>BTRA01000118.1:0-9222 GCA_036986155.1 Gemmatimonadota bacterium
CAGGCGTCCTACCGCGCCGGTCCGAAAGTCGAGCCGGTCATCCGTTGGAGCGCCCGAGGAATGCCGGGTGAGAGCGCTGACCAGAGCCGACTCTCGTTCGGTCTCAATTTCTTCGTGACCGCTTCGTCCTCCGTGCGCGTAGCCTACCACATCAACGGCGAAGAGAACGGCTTCGAGAAGGACAACAATGCGCTGGCGCTACAGTGGAACATAGTGTTCTAAGAGGAGAGACCAATGAGCTTGAGAACGAGAATACTAGGGGTCGCGGCGGCCGCAATGGCCGTGATCCTCACGATGCCGAGTTCGCTCGTCGCCCAAAGCAACGGTCGCTCCGACGTTGAAATCTGGGCACAAACCTGCGCGAACTGCCATTCCAACCAACCCAGGAGCAAGTACGATTCAGTCAAGTGGGAATCGATCATCGTTCATATGCAGATCGTCGCCAGGCTGGCCGACAAAGAAGCCGAAGCGGTTCTCCGTTACCTTAAGCGTGGAGCCCGGAGCCAGGAGCAGGCTGCTGCATCCGCAGCTCAGCCCGCCTCGACTGACCGCCCTGCTGCAACCGAGCGTGCGCGCACGAAGAAGCCCGCCGCCGGCAAGAGTAGGCCTCCACGGAAGGTATCCCCGCCCCGTAGGCCAGACCGATAACCACCAATAGCCCCGCCGCCGTAACGGCGGCGGGACACCCCCACTTCACGGAGGACGATGATGCGTGCAAAGCGAACGATCTTGGCCACGACAATAGGTGGGGCGGCCGTCCTCTTATCCTTGACCCTCATCGCTCAGGTGCCGACAACCGGGCCCCAGCAGGCGGTGTTAGCACCTTCCGCCTCGGCCTCGACGCAACAGCAGGTCCCCCAGGCCGACGGCGAGAAGCTGTACAATGGCGAATGCGCGTCCTGCCACGGCAAGCAGGGTCGTGGCAACGGTCGGGCGGGACGAGACATGGACCCGCGCCCAACGGATATCTCGAAGTCCGAATTCCTGGATCAGACCTCGGACGAGGACATGTTCAAGGTGATCGCCGAAGGCACTGGTGAGATGGATCCCTACCGGGAGGTGTTCACCGATGAGCAGATCCAGGCCGTCATCGCTCATGTCCGCAAGCTCGGCGAAAAGCGGAAGAAATGACCCACCAGGAGCCGGACCACAAGGCTTCGACCGAGACTGACCGCCGAAATTTCTTAAAGCTCATCAGCACCGCCGGCGCGCTGATCCTAGGAGCTTTCGCCGGCTTGCCGGCGCTACTCTCCTTCGTAACGCCGGCCTTTCGCCGGTCTCGACCAGAGAATTGGATCGCGCTGGGTCAGGCCGAATTCTTCGATTGGCAGATTCCCATCCGCATCGACGTTCCGCAGACCGTAACGGACGCGTGGATGGAGCGTCGCATCATCCGAAGCGTGTGGATCTACACGGAGGACGGAGAGGATTTCACAATCTTCAACGGCCGGTGCACGCATCTCGCCTGCGCGTATAGCTTCGACGAAGAGGAGGACATGTACATCTGTCCCTGCCACCAGGGTCTGTACGACACAGTCACTGGCGATGTCCTCGGCGGCCCTCCACCACGCCCACTGGACACGCTCGAGGGCAAGATCGAGAACGGCGTACTCTTCGCGCGCTGGGAGGATTTCCGCCCCGGCATCTCCGAGAAGACTGCGATCTAGGGCCCTTCCTTGAATCCGACTTCCTGGCTAGACGAGCGTCTCGGCCTCCGCGAAGTGAAAAGGGTCCTTCTAGATAGAAAAGTGCCTGCCCGCCTGACGTGGTGGCACACGTTGGGAAGCGCTACCCTCACGGTCTTCCTCCTTCTCGTCGTGACCGGCATCGTACTCGCCACGTATTACTCGGCTTCGCCCGATCACGCATACGACAGCGTGCGCTTCACAGAAGAGCAAGTACTGGGCGGAAGCCTGCTGAGAGGGATTCATCATTGGTCCGCCAGCGCCATGGTGATCCTGATACTGGCTCACATGATCCGGGTCTTCAGCGCAGGGGCGTACAAATACCCGAGAGAAGTGAACTGGCTGGTTGGAGTCGGGCTCTTCCTCGTCGTGATGGCGTTCAGCTTTACCGGATACCTACTACCATGGGATCAGAAGGCTTATTGGGCCACCCAGGTGGGGGTCGGCATGGCCGGGACCACGCCTTTGGTCGGCGGGATACTCAGTTCTCTCCTGAGCGGTGGGGACCAACTAGGTGCCGCCACCCTCTCCCGATTCTTCGCCTTCCACGTTTTATGGTTGCCGCTGAGTCTCGGCGTCCTCGTGCTACTCCATCTTACGATGGTCATTCGGCAGGGCATCGCGGCCCGACCCTCCGACATGGAACGGGGTGCTCCCGCAACTACGGCTGATCCCGCCTATGGCGAGTTCTACGCGAAGACCTACGAGGCCTCGAAGGAGGAGGGGAGGCGGTTTTGGCCGGACGTCGTGGCCAAGGACATCATCATGTCCTTGGGTGTGGTGCTGGTCATCGTCGTGCTCGCGTGGGCGTTCGGGTCACCCCTCGAGGCGCCGGCCGATCCCAGCGATACGTCTTATGTTCCCCGACCCGAATGGTATTTCCTTCCCTTGTATCAGCTGCTCAAGATGGTTCCTGGCTGGGCGGAGAGTCTCGTCGCGGTAGGGACGCCCGCCGCCATCATCCTAGCGCTCTTGACCCTTCCCTTTTTCGATCGCCGGAGCAGCCGCAGTCTGACCAATAGGCCGTTCGCCATCGTGTCACTCACCCTGATCCTCGCAGGCTCGGGATTCCTGATCGGCCTGTCTGGACGTGAGGACGTCGCCGCGATCGCCGAAGAGATCGGCAGGCCCCTCAGCTCCATGGAGCGGGCCGGAATAGCCACGTACAAGCAGCAGGGTTGTTCCGATTGCCATATGATCGGCGAGGTAGGCGGAGATGAGGGTCCGGACCTGTCCGACATCGGACTCAGGCACTCCATTGCCTGGTTACACAGTTTCTTGGAGGAACCAGGCCGCTTCCGCGGAACGACCGATATGCCCGCCTACGGTCCGCCCAACCTGTCACATCAGGAAGTCGAGGAACTGGCTCGTTACCTAGCGAGTCTGAGAGGCGGCGCGGGTCCGGAGGTCCAACCCCAGTACGCTGACACCTTCCCGGCGCCGAGAGGCCGGTAGAGAACGGCGGTCGCTTCGCGGGTCACATCTTTGGCGCCTCGGCTCGAACCTGAGGTACATCTCCGCACCGGACAGGATTGAGCTGCGGTCGCTTCGCGATCCTCGCTCGTCTCGGCGGTTCACATCAGCGCCGCTTCGCGGGTCACATCTTTGGCGCCTCGGCTCGAACCTGAGGTACATCTCCGCACCGGACCTATTGCAAAGGCCCCCGAGCTTCGCTCGGGGGCCTTTGCAATACGCCCGACAGGATTCGAACCTGTGACCTCTGCCTCCGGAGGGCAGCGCTCTATCCAGCTGAGCTACGGGCGCCTATCGCGTGCGGAATAAGCCGAGTTCTGTCCGCCGCCGGAGCGGGGGAGGGTCATTTATCTGGGACCGCCATTGCTGACGGCCTCGAGCGGCCTACCCAGGACTCAGGCGGGGCGGGCAGCCCCTCGTCCCCTATTTGGCCTTGCTCCGAGTGGGGTTTACCATGCGGCTCCCGTCTCCGGAAGCCCGGTGCGCTCTTACCGCACCCTTTCACCCTTGCCTGTGCCGTCGCTCCGAAGAGCGGCCGGCCATCGGCGGTCTGCTCTCTGCGGCACTTTCCGTCACCCGTCGCGCCGAAACGCTCGGGGCGCCCGGGCGTTACCCGGCACCCTGCCCTGTGGAGCTCGGACTTTCCTCCGCCGGAGCCACCTAAGTGGCCCGACGGCGACCCTCACTTCGCACACTTTCACACCAATCTCGATGAAAAATCCGGCGCGACCGGCGCCGGATCTCTCGTCGTCATCAGCGTCGAAAAGTTAAACGCGACGGAATGCACCCACAAGCACAGCGCTATTCGCTCGCCATGGGCATCGTAGCCGTCAGGCTGTAGGTGGTGGACCCCGTGCCGGGGAGGCCTGTCGTGTCAACCGTCACCGTGCCGGTGAAGCCGGTCACGCGACCGTTCCCGCCGACGGTCGCGGTTCCGGTGAAGTTGTAGCTAGCGGGCCCCATCACGTTGCCCGTACCCGTAACTATGATCTCCCACGCGTTGAGGGCAGCCACGAAGATGATGGTGCCGGTCATGTTCACCCAGGGAGGCGATCCAGTGATCTTGACATCGCCGTTAGGCAGCTGCACGAGAGTCAGGTTGCCGAGGCCGAGCAACGCGATGTAGTCCTCGTGGCCGTCCGGGTCGGACATGAGCGAAATCGCGGTGTCCAGCGGCCCCTTGTCACAGGGGTTTCCGTCAATGCCGTCCTCGAACGGGACCCCGTCCTGATCACGCATGCCCATCGCTACTATCCCATCCATGCCGGCAGCGCCAAGGGATCCAGGCATCACACCGTCGCCGCCATCTCCACCACTCCCTATGGAGCCAGCCAGAAACACTCCGTTGGACGAACCCTTGTTCGATCCATCGAAGCCCCGGCCCGGGGCTCCATCCCCTCCGCTCGCATCTCCACCCTTGCCACCGTTTCCGCCCGGCTGGATGTCACCGACCAAGCAGTCGTTGAAGCCACTCCCGCCCTCGCCTTCCGAGTACTCGGCTCTACCACCATTGCCGGGCGTTCCGGGATAGGTGTCCTGGTTGCCATTCCTCAGGACCGTCAACTTGCCACCGGCGCCGCCGGTCGCCGCCATAGTGCCCCCGTCGCCGCCCTTGGGGAACAACATGTTGCCCGCTCCGCCCTCTCCTCCCTGAGCAAAGGCCATACCCCCGGCGCCGCTCGCCCCTCCCAAGAAGTCCACACTCAGGAGTCCGGCGACGAGGCCCCTCGGCACGAGATCGCCGAGAACGGCTTTGTTCTCTTCGGGATAGTTGTCGCCACCCGTGCCCCCCGTGGCTGAGGCGTTTCCACCATCCTCCGCCGGTTGAGTGTCCGTGGCGTCGGCGCCGAGATCCCCAGTCGCGGCGGCGGTGCCGCCTATTCCGCCGCTTCCAGCGGTGATATCGATAAACCCGATATCCTCGGCGAAGATCTCGCTGCCGTTGGCCGCGACCTCGATGAGGATCTTGCCCGCATGGCCACCATCTCCACCGACGGCTACGGCGTTCTTACTCTGGGCCTCTCCCGGGCCGCCACTTCCGCCGTTACCAGCCTCGATGATGGACTTGGTGTTCGTAAACGAGATGCCGACCTCGCTCTTGATGCTGACACCACCGCCCTGGCCGCCGCGCCCTCCGTTCCCGGCCATGGTCTCATCGCTGCTGAACCCCTCGCCTCCGACGCCACCATCCGCGGCACGGAGGATCGAGCCGGAAAGCACGGCGCGGTCCCTCCCACAGCTCACTTCGATATCGTTGCCGTCGTATCCGTCCTCACCATCCGGTTGACCGTCGGCTCCATCTTCGGCGGGAGCGAGATCGATGGTTGTGCTATTGATGAAGCACGGAACAGGAACGCTGGCACTCGCCGCCGGGGCGAACGCCGTAGCCGTAGCCGCTGAAATGTCGGACACCAACGACACCGGACCCGAGGTAGTGATGACAGCGTCCTGCAGTGTGAACCCCGAACCCGACAGGATCGAGATTCCGGGAGGCATCGCCATGCCGGCGCAGGGCGTAGTGATAGACCCATCCACAGTAATGAGGCCGACGGCTTGCAGGTTCACGCCGACGCAGTTACCGGCGAGCGCTCCCGCAATGTTTACGGTCTCGGTTGCGGTAAGCGTGAGGTCGGCGTCGAGGGTGACCGTGACACCGACGGGAACGGTGAAGGTCGTCACGTCGACGTTGCCACTGAGCGTGATGTCTTGAGTAGGCTCGAGCGGACCAATACCTGGCCGAACCTCCGTGCTGGCGGTCCCCGATGCCGCGCCCACGGTGGCCGATATGGTCGCCATTCCCTCGGCCACACCGGTGGCCAAACCGTTTACGTCCACCGACATCACAGCCGCATCAGACGAGCTCCACGTGATCGTGGCTCCCGGGATCGCCGCACCGACACCGTCCAGCACAGCCGCGGTGAACTGAAGAGTCTCTCCCACCACTACGGAGCCCGTTGCGGGGGTCACGTCCACCGTGGTGGCAACCTGAATGACCGTAATCACGGCCGTAGCGGCCTCGGCGGCACCGTTGATCGTCGTCGTGGCCGTGATCGTGACCTGACCCGGGGTCAGCCCCTCCACGGTCCCCGTGGCACTAACGGTTGCAACCGCGTCATTTGACGACGACCAAGTGAATGTCTGGCCGGGCACCGTCGCGCCTGAACCATCCGTAACTCGCGCGGTCAAGGTGGTGTTGCTCCCCGTCGCGAGCTCTGCCGTACCCGGGGTTATCGCCACGGTAAGCGTGTCTGGTCCTGATCCGTTATCACTCCCGCAGGACACCAAGGCGAATGGGAGAGCACCCAACGCTAAAACGAGGGCCAACACACGATTGAGATACATGGGACCGCCGTGTTCAGTGTTCTGGGTAAGCGATGGTGGTAGGTAGCCACGACCGCGGAAGCCATTGCCACTTCATATTTGCCCGCAGTCTCGATCGCACGCAAGTCGGCTATTGTCGCCACCCCTTTCCAACTCACCACCCGCACCGGATGTTGGGGCCTCACCCCGAGACCCCCGCAACCGAGGCGCGGACAGCGTGAGTCCCACCCCTCCGTACGACATCGACCGGTGGCGCGGCAGAATCCCGCTGCTTCGGACCACCATACCGATGAACAACTGCTCGCACGCGCCGTTGTTGGATGGTGTACGGGAAGCGGCGGAGCGTTACACGGCCTCGTGGGACCAGGCCGGTATGGATTGGGACGCCTGGATCGGCGAAGTGGAGGCCGCACGCCGGTCCTTCGCAGGACTGGTCAACGCCGACCCCGAGGACGTAGCCGTCTGTACGTCCGTGTCGCAGGCGGTGGGGAGCATCGCCGGAGCCCTGGACTACAGAAGCGGCCGGAACACGGTTGTGGCGTCCATGGCCGAGTTCCCCTCGGTTGGACACGTGTGGCTCGCTCACCAAAAGCTCGGTGCCGTACTCCGGTGGGTCGAGGTCGCGGATGGCGAGGTTCCACTGGACGGGTACCGGTCCGCCGTGGATGAGGAAACGATGATTGTGTCGGCCTGTCACGGCTATTACCAGACGGGTTTCAAGCAGGATCTCGACGCCATCGTCGAAATCGCTCACGCCAAGGGGGCACTGCTGTTCGTCGATGCCTACCAGACGATGGGCACCCACCCCATCGACGTGACCGCGCTGGACGTTGACTTCCTGGCTTCGGGTAACCTCAAGTACCTCATGGGTGCGCCGGGAATCGCGTTCCTTTACGTGAGACGCGAGATCGCCGACCGCCTGGAGCCCATGCTGACCGGCTGGTTCGGCCGCAAGAATCCATTCGCGTTCACGGTGGATTCGCTGGACTGGGCCGACGGGGCGCGTCGGTTCGACACAGGCACACCGCCCATCGCCAGCGCCTACGTCGCACGCGCCGGCATGGACGCGATCGCCGAGGTCGGACCCGCGGCGATCCAGAATTGGACCCAGGTCCTGAGCGGCCGGCTCATCGAGGGAGGGCGTGCACGTGGCCTCGAGTTGCTGGGCCCCGACGACCCGACGCGTAAGACGCCCAGCAATGCCTTCCGCAGCCCGGGTGACTCCCACCGGGCCGAAGTTCTGATGCGAGAGCGCGGCATATTGGCCTCCGCACGCGGACCCGCTCTTCGCCTAGCACCCCACTTCTACAGCACACTGGACGAGGTGGAGGCCGCGCTGGACGCCCTGGCGGAGGTGTTCGGCGTGCTGGCGTCCGACTGAAGGCCCGTCGTTGAGCCGAGAGACATTCACCTCCCGCCTGGGTCTCGTCGCCACGATGATCGGGGTGGCGGTGGGTCTCGGAAACGTGTGGCGCTTTCCGTACATGGTGGGCCGTTTCGGCGGGGCGGCTTTTGTGGTCGTCTATCTGCTCCTCGCCGTGCTCATCGGCATCCCGGCGCTGATGGCCGAGTGGACGCTAGGACGTCACACACGCCGCGGGAGCGTTGGCGCCTTCGAAGTAGCCGGTCTCCCGGGCGGACGTACGCTCGGTTGGATCTTCTTCTTCGCGGTGGCCACGGCCACCGGGTATTACTCGAATGCCATCGGCTGGGTGATCTATCACGGCGCCGCAGAGCTGGCCCGGGGCCTGGGCATGTCGCTGAACGCCTCCCGGATCCTCCCGCCCGACGCCGGCTTCGACGCCGTGTCGTTCGGGCTCCAGATCGTTTCCACCGGCGCCGTCATCGCAGCGTGTGGCCTCGTGCTCCGAAGGGGGCTGCGGAGCGGAATACAGAGGGCCAGCATGGTGATTACGCCCCTGCTGTTCGGGATCCTGCTTTTGCTCGTCGTGAGGAGCCTGACCCTGGACGGGGCCGGCGAGGGCCTGGCCTGGCTGCTGCTCAAGTTCGAGCCGGGCGACATCACCGGTGGCGTGGCGATGGCGGCGCTCGGCCAGGTGGTGTTCTCGTTGGCGCTCGGCGGAACGTTCATGGTGGTCTACGGCTCCTACCTGGATGATGGTGCCGCCCTGGGCGGCAACGCGGTCTGGACCGTCCTGGGCGATACAAGTGCGGGCCTGCTGGCGGGCTTGGCGATCTTCCCGGCCGTGTTCGCGTTCGGGCTCGAGCCGGCGAGCGGACCGGGGCTCATTTTCGCCACGCTGCCGCAAGTATTCGAGTCGATGCCCGTCGGTTGGTTCTTCGGCAGCCTGTTCTTCCTGGCCCTGGCGAGCGCGGCCTATCTCTCTGCGGTGGCGGCCTTGGAGGTCCTGGTGGCGGGCGTCACCGACAATACCGGCATGGAGCGCCCGCGCGCGACCACGCTGGTGAGCATCCTCGTGTTGTTCCTGGCGCTCCCCCCTATGCTGAATATGCGCATCTTCGTGCCCTGGGACCTGACCTTCGGTACAGGCTTTCAGACGTTCGGCGCCCTGACAGCGGCGTTGACGGTGGGTTGGTCATTCAAGAGGAGCGATGCCCTGCGGCAACTGGCCAGCTCTGAAGACGCGGGCCCTCAGATTCGACTGCTGTACAACTGGATTCGCTTCGTGGTGCCTGGAGCGATCCTCACGGTCGGCGTTTGGTGGTTCCTTACCGATGTCCTAGGCGTCGTCGGCGGGGTCTGACCCGCCCGTCTGCGCGG
>BTRA01000119.1:0-8865 GCA_036986155.1 Gemmatimonadota bacterium
CCTCGTGCAGCTTGCTCATCCCGCGGGCCTTGCCGGCGTTATTGAGCAAGATGTCGGGTACCTTCCCTTCAGCCTCGAGCTCGTCAGCCAACTCCATCGCGGCTTCGCCTGAGCGGACGTCGAACACCTTCGTCAACACAGAGATGTCGTGAATCTGTTCCAGCTCCCGCTTCAGGTCGGTGAGGCGGCCCTCACGACGTGCGAGCAGGATGAGGTTCACCCCCATCGCAGCGAAGGCCTCGGCACAAGCCTTGCCGATTCCGGCGGTGGCGCCGGTGATGAGCGCGGTCCTTCCCTTGATCCGGTTCATAGGGTCTCCGGGACTGGCATCTTCTCTGGTCCGGCTCGGAAGGTCACTGGTTGCGGAGGGTGGGGCAATGGATGGGAGACCCGGACAGGGGGTTGGCGTCTCACCAGGTGTCGCCGACGATCCACATGGGTGCGTGTATCCGCTAGACTCCCCGATGGATGTGCGACGCGCGATGAGTGCGCCCGCTTTTGACCGCGGTATGGCAACTCCAGTACGTTGCATTCCTTCTTGACATGCGAAACGCAGAGAGGGCTATGAGCGAGGATATCTACACGGTGATTCTCGCCGCGGGGAGCTATATCCCTTCGCGGACGGTCGGCAACGCGGAGTTCTTGCAGTCCGAGTTCTTCGAGTCGTACGGAAAGCCATACGACCCTTCGAGAATCGGCACGATTGTCAAAAAATTCGAAGCCATCACCGACATCGTCGAGAGGCGCCATGTGGTCGATGATCTCGTCACGTCGGACATAGCCACCCACTCGGCGCAGAAGGCCTTGGCCAGCTCGGGAATAGACAGGGAGTCACTCGACTACATCATCCTGGCACACAACTTCGGTGACGTCCGGGCAGACAACCGACGGTCAGACTTCGTGCCGAGCCTGGCTGCCAGAGTCAAGCAGAAACTGGAGATCCACAACCCGAGGTGCGTTGCCTACGACCTTCCATTCGGATGTGCCGGATGGCTGCAGGGGGTCATCCAGGCGGACTACTACATCAGAAGCGGCGATGCGAAGCGGGCCCTGGTGATCGGAGCCGAGACGTTGTCGCGTGTGTCCGATCCTCACGATCGCGACAGCATGCTCTACTCCGACGGGGCTGGGTGCGTGATTCTGGAAGCGCGATCCAGCGAGGAACCGGTGGGTGTACTGGCGCACGCTACCAGATCCGACACCCTTGAGCACGCCTCATTGATGTGGATGGGAAGATCATTCAATCCCGACTTCGATGGCGGTACGCTCTTCCTCAAGATGCGTGGGCGAAAGCTCTACGAGTACGCTGTGACCACGGTCCCCGAACTCGTACGCGAGAATCTTGCCAAGGCGGGTGTGGGGCTAGGTGAAGTGGACAAGATTCTCATGCATCAGGCGAACGCCAAGATGAACGGTGCGATGCTCAAGCATCTTTTCTCGGTAGATGGAGATTGCGAGGTACCCGCCGGCATCATGCCCATGACGATCTCATGTCTTGGAAACAGCTCTGTGGCGACGCTTCCTACGCTGCTCGACTTGATCCTGGACGGAGCCCTCGACGGTCAGACCTTGGAGAGCGGGGACCTGGTTGTCTTCGCCGCGGTCGGCGCCGGCATGAATATCAGCTCGATGGTCTACAGGTGGCCCTGATGGGGATCAACGCTTGGTCCAGACCAGCACCACCCCGCAGGTAGCGGTGGTCGCGCCGGTGATGTTGAGGTAACCGATCCCGGCCAGGCTCTGCCACCGAGGCGGGACATTGCTGGACCCCGTGTAAACCTCGATCGCCTCGATCTCATCCACGATCAGCACTTCATCCAGGTTGGCGCCCCGGTAGACACCGTCGACCACGACCTGGAGCAGGCAATACTCCGGTCCCTCGGCACGAAACACGCCGCGGGTTGAGCGCACCTCACCATCCCGGGTGATGATTCCTGGTAGTCTCCGCACGAGCTCAGAGGGTCGGATCGCCTGGAGCCTGCGGAGCTGTGCAACCTCTACGAAACGCCCGAAACCTCTCTTCTTCCTGTCATAGAACCCGTTGGCCTCGAGGGAACGCACTCGACGCTCACCTTGAACCAGCAGCCCTGGGAGTTCGACTGCGTCGGGCGCGAGCCGAATCCTGAGTGCCATGATGGACGTGTTGGTGACCCTGATATCGGTGACGTGCTCGGGCTCATAGCTGAGCCGGTTGACCACCAGCGAGTAGGTCCCGAGGTCGACGGCGATGAAGAACCGGCCCGCGCTGTCTGACAGTGCTCGGCCTACCACCATTCCCATGGAATCGGCGAGCACCACTTGGGCGGTGGCCACCGGCTTTCCGGACTCGCCATCCACCAACTCGCCCAACACGGCCTGAGCGGTGGCTTGCATGGGGCGGAGTGCTAGGACACCGAATATTCCGGCCCAGCGCCACACGCGTAGCGCCTGGAATCGCCCTCGCAACCGTCGATGTGCGTTATGCATGCTTCGGATCGTATCCCTGTCCGACTCGTTTTCGACCGACTAGTAGAATATACGCAATCGTGATACGGGAGTTTCTAGGCGGCGGCCCAAGGGGTGGAAGGCGGCGCGCCCGGTCAATTCTCGTGCCGAACATCATGCGCAACCGAGTGTAGCGGGACGTGACCGCGTGAGAAGAATGATGGGGTGTAGCTCAACTGGCAGAGCGCCTGGCTGTTAACCAGGAGGTTGGTGGTTCAAATCCACCCGCCCCAGTAGTTCCGATTTCGGTTTGGAAAGCCTAGGTTGTCCGCCCACCACTCTCACTCGGTTGGAGCCAAACCCATGCAGGCCATCTCTCGACTCTTCGCCCGGATTTCGCTGACCCTCGCGGTCGTCCTGGCCGCGGGAGCGACGTCGGCGTCCGCGCAGAGCACCCGACCTCTGGAAGTGGACGATCTGTTCCGAATCCGGAACGTCGGCACGCCCGTCATCAGCCCGGACGGCGAGTGGGTCGCCTATACGGTCCGCACGACCAACCTCGAGGAGGAGAAGAGCGAGACCCGCCTATGGATGGTCCCATCGCGTGGAGGGCCGGCAATCCCGATGACGGCCTCCGGCACGTCGGCAGGGAACCCTCAGTGGAGTCCGGACGGGCGGTATCTGTCGTTCACCGCCTCCCGGAAGGACTCCAAGAACCAGGTGTGGGTGCTCGACAGGCGGGGCGGAGAGGCCTCGCCCCTCACCGACGTGGAGCAGGGCGTCGGCGGATATCGCTGGTCGCCGGACGGCGCCAGGCTTCTCCTGACAATCCGCGACCCCGAGCCGGAAGATACGTGGGGCAAAGACAAACCGAACGCACCACAGGCGCCCTGGGTGGTGAGTCGCCTGCAGTTCAAGCGCGATGGCGTCGGCTACCTCACCGGAAACCGCCACACGCACCTCTTCGTCTTCGACGTGGCGTCCAAGGAACTCACTCAGATCACGTCGGGCGACTACGACGAGTCGTTGGGCGTCTGGGGTCCGGAGGGGAAGTTCGTGGCCTTCGTCAGCAACCGGACAGCCGAACCGGATGGGAACCAGAACTCCGACATCTGGGTCGTCGCCGCGGACAATACGGACAAGGGCCGGACCCTCCGGCAGGTTACCACGAACGTCGGCTCTGACTCCCAACCGGCCTGGAGCCCCGACGGGTCGTCCATCGCCTACGTCACCGGCGTTCAGCCGGAGTTGATCTGGTATGCCACCCGCCATCTGGCCATAGTCCCCGCAGGTGGTGGGACGCCCAGCGTTCTGACGCAGGACCTCGATCGCAACGTTAGCGGCCCCCGCTTTTCGGAGGACGGCCGCTCAGTGTACTTCGGGCTTGAAGACTCGGCCGAGAACCATCTGGCCCGCATCGACCTGAGGTCGGGCCGTATCGACCGGCCGATCGCGGGTGGTCTGAGCCTACGTGGCTACGACCTCGGACCCGAGGGGCTCGTGGTCGCCCGTATCGCACGCCTCGAACACCCGGCGGAGCTGTACCGCATGGACGGCGACGGTCTGGTAAAGCTGACCTCCGCCAACGACGACTTCCTGGGGGAGATCCGCCTCGCCGAGGTGCGGAACGTGACGTTTCCTAGCCGCGACGGCACGGAGATCGAAGGGTTCATCACCCTGCCGGTGGGATACCAGGAGGGCATGCGGTACCCCACGTTGCTCCGCATCCATGGCGGGCCGGTCTCGCAGTTCACACACGCGTTCAGCTTCGAGGCGCAGCTATTTGCGGCAAACGGATACGTGGTCGTGCAGACCAACCCGCGTGGATCGTCGGGTTACGGCCAGGACTTCTCGAAGGATCTCTGGGCCGAGTGGGGCGTGCGGGACTTTGAGGACGTGGATGCAGGCGTGGATTACGCGGTAGCGCAGGGCTATGCCGACCCCGACCGCCTGGGCGTGGGCGGGTGGTCCTACGGCGGCATCCTCACCGACCATGTGATCACCCGAACCGATCGCTTCAAGGGCGCCATCACAGGTGCGAGCGAAGTGCTCTATGTCGCCAACTACGGGCATGACCACTATCAACTCCAGTGGGAGAAGGAGTTGGGCCTGCCGTGGGAGGGTGACAACCGCGAGAACTGGGAGCGGATCTCCCCGTTCAACCGCGTTGGAGAGATCTCCACGCCAACGCTGATCATGGGAGGCGAGAAGGACTGGAATGTACCGATCCAGAACGGCGAGCAGTTATACCAGGCGCTCCGCCGTCGCGGTGTGCCGACGGAGTTGGTCGTGTACCCCGGGCAGGGGCACGGCCTACGCGTCCCATCGTACCAGAAGGACCGTTACGAGCGTTACCTGGCCTGGTACGACAAGTGGGTCAAGCCGTCGGAGAAGGCTGTGACCGATGGGGGCGAACGCTAGATCGGATCGAGTCACCACGGGTTGAGGGTTGGTGGTTCAATCCCACCCACCTCACTCCAACCCGACCGATTTACTCCGATACCGGCCGAGTCCGCAGCGCCTCGATTTCGTCGATCTCCCGGGGCACATTAGAGATACGCTCGAGTCCCTCCTCGGTGAGCACATAGTCGTCCTCGATTCGCACGCCGATGTTCACGTAGCGATCTACGGACGCCTGTGAGTGGGCGATGAGCGCGCGGTTGCGTGGGGTGTCGGGGAGACCCCCGAACACGTTCTCGCGCACATAGATGCCTGGTTCGATCGTGAACACGTCTCCCGCCTGAAAGCGGCCGGGCCCGATCGCGAATTGGGAGGGATCGTGGACGTCGAGTCCGATCCCGTGGAAGAATCCGTGATAGACGTATAGGTACCACTGCGGGCAGGTGCCGTCGTCGTTGGCCCACACACCCGGGCATAGCCCCGCAGGTGCGTCGAAACTCGCGTCGACACTCTCTATCAGGCCGAGCTGGACCAAGCCATTCTCGAGAACGTCGTATGCCGCGTCCGCGGGCGCGTTTCTCGGAGCGTTTGGCTCGATGGCACGCTCAGCGGCCTTCTGAGCCCCGAGGACGATCTCGTAGAGTTCACGATGGGCAGGCGAGAACTCGAAGTCGACCGGAACTGTGCGCGTGACGTCCGCCGAATACCCCTGGTAGTAGGCGGCGACGTCCATCAGCACGACCTCACCCGCCTTGGCGATGCGCGTCCCGGCCGGATAGTGTAGCACGGTGGAGTTGGGCCCCGAGCCCACGATGGATGAGTAGCCGGGCGCGTCCGCGCCGAGCTTGCGGTACTCGGCTTCCATCACCGCCTGGATCTCGCTCTCGCGGATGCCGGGGCGAATCGCGCGCATAGCGGCCTCATGAGCCCGCGACGATATGTCCGCGGCAGTCTTCAGCAGAGCGATCTCCGAGTCGCTTTTCTTCGCCCGTAGCTCGTCGACCCACCGATTCCTTTCGCTGACGGCTAGCCCGGGGTGGGCGGCTTTCAGGCCGCGGATGAAGTTGCGGCCCGCCGTGAGCGAGTCCGAAGCGCTGTACTCGTTCGATTGCACGTCGGGCACCGAATAGATCGGGAGGCCCTCAGCGATCACGGACTCGACGTACCCCCCGATTTCATCGTTGTAGCGAGCCTCCAGGCCCAACCGCTCAGCGATCTCGCCCAGTGTAGCGCGCTTACCGTTGTACAGCGCTGTTCGTGCGTTGCCCCGTTCTACGAAGAGCGTCGATGTCGTGAGCCCGTTTTGGCGTACCATCAAAAAGACCGCATTCGACTCCAGGAAGCCGGTCAGGTACCGAAACGCTGGATGCTGATAGAACGGCGGCCAATGGCGCACGGGCTCCTGGCCACCGAAGGCGATCACAACACCATCGCCCATCCGTTCGGCGAGCGCGGCCCGCCGGGCCGCGTATTCCTCGGTCGTAATCTGGGCCTGGAGGGACGGCGCCAATCCGATCAGGGCCAGCCAAGCCAACGTGCGAAACAATCTCATGGGACCTCACGGTTGATGTCGGGCACCCTGTCAGTCGTTACGATCGAGGAAATCGAGCACGGTGGCGAGGAGCGTATCGGGCTGCTCGATGAACGGGAAATGACCTGAGTTCTCGATCACCACGAGTTCCGAGTTCGGTAGGAGTTCGTCGAGTACCGGCCCCCCGATCTCGGCGGAAGGTTCGGCGGCGCCATAGATGATAAGTGTCGGGACGTCGACTCCGGCGAGCGCATCCTGCAGATCGAAGTCCGTGAGGTCCGCCGTCATGTACCCGAATTGCGCGCTTCGGGATGCGTAGTCGTCCGGAACGTAGATTCGCAGCTCATTGATGAGCGACCGATCGTGGAACTGCGCCTTGAACGATGTTCGCAACAGCTCCGCAATGGCTTCTGGCCGCCGTTGGGCGAAGGCCTCCGTCTGACGGATGGTCTGCATCTCGGCGCGGTCGGCGTCCGTCACGAGCTCGGCCAGAGCCTTCTCTTCCTGCTGCCAGAGCGCGGTGCTCGGACTCATCGGACTCAAGAGGATGAGGGACTTGAGATTCTCGCCGTAGCGAATCGCGTAGTTCATCGCGAGCAGGCCGCCCCATGAATGTCCCATGAGGTGGATGCGCTTGAGGCCGAGCGTCGTGCGAAGGGCTTCGATGTCGTCTACGTAGGTCTGCAGGCGCACGCTCGCGCTGTCTACTTCGGGTGCGGAGCGCCCGCTCAAGCGCTGGTCGTAAAGGATCAACTCGTGCGTCTCAGCCACCGGTTCCAGGTGGGGAAGCAGGTATCCGTGTTCCAGCATCGGGCCGCCATGGACCACGATGATCGGCTCTCCCTCGCCTAAGCGAGTCACGAACAACTCGGTCCCGTTGACCGGTGTCAGTACAGGTGCCTGTACCGTCTCGGCCGTTTCAGCTGGGGGTTCGCAGGCGAAGAGGACTGCGGCTAACCAGAGAGCAGGAGCAAGGCGTGGAATGCGGCGCCGAACCGTTTCGAACTCCATCCGATTTCCCGACCTCCTCCACGGCCTCGACTTCGTCACGATTGGTGAATCGCGTCCTAGGATCGTATTCAAATCCGAGCGGCGCAACCGGGCAGGCGACCCGTATCTCGCCGTGGAAAGCACTGCAGTCGGACTGATCCGAGGGCGGCGGAGGATCCCGCTATCTTAAAGGATTCTCCTACAGAACCTTCACCCCGGTCCCTTTGAGACACTCGAACCGCTACATCCTCTTTTTCTGGCTACCCCTCGCGGCTACGTGGCTGATGATGGCCTTGGAGGGGCCGTTTCTCGCAGCCCTCATCGCCCGGCTTGCCGATCCCAAGTTCAACCTCGCCGCCTACGGTGTCGCATTCGCGCTGGCCATACTCATCGAGGCACCGGTCATCATGCTCATGAGTGCCGCTACGGCGTTGGTGGTCGACGGCCATAGTTACCGTAAGCTTCGCACCTTCACGTTCGGGTTGAGCGCGCTGGCAACCGGACTGCTCCTCCTCGTGCTCTTTCCGCCCGTGTATGGGTGGCTCGCCACTACGGCAATGGGACTTCCCTCCGAGGTCTCTGAACTGATGTATGGAGCTCTCTGGTTCTTCCTTCCTTGGCCCAGTGCGATCGGCTACCGGCGTTTTCTGCAGGGCGTCTTGATCCGCTCGGGCCGTACGCGTTTGGTGGCCTACGGCACCGTAATCCGAGTCATAGTGATGTCGATCACGGCGATCGTGCTGTATGTCGGGTTCTCGATTCCGGGCGCCTGGGTGGCCACCGCGGCTCTGGGGGCTGGCGTTACGGCAGAGGCAGCGGCAGGCCGCTGGATGGCCGCCGCCACGATCCGTGAGTTGCTGCACGGGCCTGAAACGGGTGCGACTAGCCGTGCGGCGCTCGGATACCGGGGCATCGCTCATTTCTACTACCCGCTCGCGCTCACTTCCGTCATTGGCCTCGCCGCTCAGCCCATGCTCACGTTCTTCATGGGTCGCTCGCTCGCGCCGATCGAGTCGCTGGCGGTGTTTCCGGTAGTGCACGCTCTATCGTTCATATTCCGGGCGCTGGGCCTGAGCTTCCAAGAGGCCGCGATCGCGTTGCTCGGCGACGCCCACGAGCATGTGGAGGAACTGGGTAGGTTCGGCCTATGGCTAGGGCTGGCCTCGTCGGTTGGACTAGGGGCCGTGGCGTTCACGCCTCTGGCGGGAATTTGGTTCGAAACCGTCTCGGGCCTCACGCCCGAATTGGCTGCGTTCGCAGTGATCCCGACGATGATTCTCGTGCCGTTGCCGGCGCTCTCGGTTCTGCTCTCTTTCCAGCGTGCCATCCTGGTAAAGGGCCACAGGACACACCCAATCACAGTGGCCACGACGATCGAGGTGCTCGGCATCGCGCTGCTATTCGTCGTGTTCGGGTGGGGCGTGGGGCTCGTGGGGGTTACCGCCGCCTTCCTCGCCTTCCTGGGCGGACGTGTGGCCGGCAACGTCTACCTGATCCGGAAGTGTGCGCGCGTGCTGGGG
>BTRA01000120.1:0-8827 GCA_036986155.1 Gemmatimonadota bacterium
TGCCGTTCACGAGCACGCCCGCCGGGCCGGGCTCCCGGCGAACAAAGTGTCCGAGATCACAATGGAGATCGATCCGTCCATGTTCCGGTAGCTCTTCCGACTCGAACAAGACCCACGTAGAGTCGGGCTATCGAGATTCAATCGTCGCTACTCTTTGAGTACCATGTCGATGCACATGACGGCGGCCATTATCAACACCCGTACCCGACTGTCCGGCGTCACGTTCGGGGAGATCTCGAGGACGTAGTTGTCGGCGCTGGTGAACAGCTCCTTCCCCACTCCCGCCCATGCCTTGGTCACGCGGGCGAATTCCGTATCTCCCGCCAGGAACTTGAACTCCCACCCTGTCCACTTGCCTTTGAGCGAGCAAAGCACGCGGTCGTCTCGATCCAGCACGTCGAACGCGCCCCCGAGGGAGAACAGCTTTTGCTTGAATCCACCGACCTCCACATCGTCCGAGTCGAACACCTTGACCCGAGACAGGAAAAGCGACACCCCGCGCGTGATCCGGAGGATCGGTCGCCCCGAGGTGTCGGTGAGGTGGATATCGAACGGCGTGTAGCGCTTGTAATCGGTAAAGCGGAGGACCTTGGTGACACTGCCCAACCTGGGCTCACGGCACTCCATGATGATGCTTCCGGTCTCCGGATCGTAGATATCGAAATTGTTGGCGGCCTTGAACATGCCAACATGCTCCTTGATCAGAAACAGATTCCTGCTCAGCAATTCATGCATCGTGACGACCTGTGATTAAGACGGACTCGAGGGAATGTCTTGACCAAGCTCCCCTACGCCGGGGGCTTCAGTGTTCCCGTAAGGTTGTAGTTCGCCGGATGCCGTAGCCCATCTCCGTCCGGTGGGGGCTGCTGAGCCGGGAGAACCGAATTCGTCGAGTCGTAGACGAGCATGCCATTGATGCCCGTGACCCGGCCTTCGCCATCCAGCGCCACCGTTCCATCGAACGTCACCGGCGTGCCATTGAATCCAGCGGCGCGTCCAACTCCCGTCGTGGTAAAGCTTCCATCCGTCCCCACGGCGCCAGTGGTGTTGATCCACAGCACCGACGCGGTGCTGGTGAACTCGATCACTCCCGGCGAGGTCAGTCGAGCCGTGATCATGGTGACGGTGGTGAGCCGGATGAATTCCTCGTGTCCGTTCGGATCACCCCCGGACTTCACTGTGATCGCGACGTTGAAGTTGAAGTCGCAGGGCTTTCCATCGGCCCCCTTCTCGAGGCCATTCGTAATAGTCGCTGAGGTTCCATCGACAGGTGCCAGCCCGTTCGTCCCCGCGGCACCGCCAAGCGATTTCTCCGGCGCTCCGTCTCCCCCATCTCCTCCATTCCCGCTGTCATCGACCAGGAGCGCTCCAGGCGCTCCGTCCGACGGCGTTCCCAATGTAACTCCAAACCCAGCACCACCGTTGCCGCCGGTGAGCGTGCCTCCCGGTCCCCCGTCGCCACCTCGCTCGAACATGGAGTTGTCCTCGCAAGAGTTCCAACCCAATCCGCCGTTCCCGCCCACGAAACGTCCGATGCCGCCATCTCCGCCCCTCCCAGGTGGCCGGGTCCCAAAGGACAACGACAGCACAGTGCCTCCCAATCCTCCTTGCACCGTAATGTCCGGCCCTTGGGCACCGATAGGGAACTCCTTGCTACCCTTGCCGCCGTCCCCGGCCGCCCCAAGGGCGTCACCGCCCTTTCCGCCCAGCGGCTCGGTGAACGTCAATGTGAATCCCTGTGCATTTGGCGTGGGATCGATACCTGGCCCGGGGACTATCCCCCCGTCTCCACCGACCGCGCTGAGCGTCCCGCCTTTTGTCGCCGCTTGAGAAGTCGTGGCATCGTCACCCGACTCTCCGATGGCCCTTGCCGTGCCTCCGTCCCCGCCGTTGCCGCGGATAATGGTGAGGGCCCCGGAGCCCATCCCGCGCTGTGGCGCCATCGAAAAGGATCCGGCATTCCCACCCACTCCCCCGACTGCGACCGCTGGATCCCCATCGGAGAAAGCATTGCCACCCTTGCCACCGTCTCCGGTGGTGACGGTATTGTTGTTTTCGACGTTGATCGTGCCGCTCCCGCTTCTGACGCTGACCGTCCCGCCCTCGCCTCCATCCCCCCCCGTGGCACTCCCGCCGGGGTTCGTGGCGTCCCCACCAGCCCCTCCGCTACCCGCGGAGAAGTCGGTTCCGGAAAGATTCACTGCGCCCGTGCACGAGACATTGACGTCGGATCCCCTTCGTCCGGCGATGCCGGTGGTAATCCCATCAGCGCCTGACAGGCCGTCGTTTTGGGTGATCCCTGCCCCGGAGCCTTCGAAGGTGCAGGGCTGGGGCGCAGCCTGCGCGATCGAGTTTGCGAAGGGTGACCGCGACAGGCCGGGACCGAGAGCGGCCAGGGCACTCAAATCGTTCCCGATATTGATGTCTCCGGTACTTCTGAGCGCGGCCCCATTGAAGTTCATGGCGCCGCCACCCGCGATCGTGAGACTCGGTGCAGGTTCCACAACAATGCTCGCACAGTCGTTGTCCACGACTCCGGTGACCACCACTGCTCCCGACCCATTGACCGTCACAGCCACGCAGTCACCCATGAGGTTCCCATCGATTTTCACCGGGCCGGTAGCGTTGATCACCAGGTCACTCGTGGCCGTGATCGTCACACCGGCGGGGATCGTGACCTCGGCTACGTTCATCGTGCCGCTCACGTCTCCGTCGCCGGCGGGCACGAACGGCAGCGGAACCAGAATCACCGTAACGGTCACGCCTCCACTCGCGTTCCCGCTCGTGCCTGTCACGGTCGCCGATCCCTCCGCGACCGCGGTCACAAGACCCGCCGCATCCACCGTGGCAATGGCCTCGTCGGCCGAACTCCACGTGACGGCCGCGCCGGCCATCGGGTTGCCGTTGGCATCACTCACCGCCGCCGCAAGCAGCTGCGTGCCGCCGATCGCGATGATCGGATCCTCGGGGGTGACCGCCACCGTGGCTGCTGCTTGAGCGACCGTAAGGGCCGCCGTGCCTTCGAGCGCCCCCGACGTGGCCGTAACCGTAGCGGTGCCGTTCGCCACCGCAGTCGCCAACCCCGTGACATCGACCGTCAGAACCGCATCGTCACCCGAAGCCCACGTGATGTCGCCACCCACCGGGTTGCCGAACCCGTCCTGCACCTCGGCTGTGAGCTGGACTGTCGCCTGGAGTGCGTCGAGGGTGGACTGCGCCGGAGTTACCGCCACCTGAGCCGCAGGTCCGGCCTGCGCCGTCGCCGTGAACGTCACCGTGAAGCCGGCTGCCGCCGCCCGGACCGACTGCGCGCCGGCGCTGCCTCCGAGCGTCCACGTGGTCGTCGTCTGCCCGTTGGCGCTCGTGGTGGAGCTCGCTGCCGACACGGAGCCACCTCCGCCGGCGACTGTCCAGCTTACGGTTACGCCCGACATCGGTGCTCCGGCATCATCACGCACCTCTACGCCGAGCACCTGCGCCAGCACAGTCCCGACTTGGGCCGTTTGGGCATCGCCGCTCACTAGGGTCATTGAGCCGGGAACCGGAGCGGATTGATCGCCACCGCACGCAGAAAGGGTGGGCAGCAGCGACATGAGCACCAACACGGCCCAGGATGTGCGGCGGTGGGATCGCATTCGTAACCTCCAGGTCACACGAGTACTCGATGAGCGATACCGAGGCGGGTCCATCGTAGGCCGACTCTCGGCCCCCGAGAGCACGGATGGGGACCGGCGGGAGAAGATTGGACCGTTCGTCCTGCGTGGCAACTCGCGGCCCCGCCGGTGGGAGCGGGCGCGGCCCATGCCCTCCCAGCGGAGCAGAAGGCTCTCGAATGTTTGTTCGGGGCTTCGCAGACCAAACCTCGACCCATCTGAGAGAAGCGCCCGAGCTACGTCCCCGAAGCCTCCAACGCATCATCCAGCATCGCGATCAGGCCCGCGCGATCGTACGAATAGATGTGGCGTTCGTTCAACTGAACCAGCTCTCGAATCGCCTGCCGGATGGTAATCTCCGCCTCACGCTGGTTCGGCACGACCATGTAGCGCCGCTTGGGGTTCTCGTCCGACAGGAAGTCCAGTACCGCCTCGGCGACCTCGTCCGGTTCCTTGTACTGCGACCGGTCGGCCGGTCCACTGAACATCCCCTGCAACTGGTCCTCAAACAGCGAACCTTCGAATGTCCGATCGTTCTCCTCCATGCGGCGGCGCAGACTCTCGAATATGCGAGACTGGTAATTGCCCGGCTCAACCACACTGACCTGCACGTCGAGCAGTGCCATTTCCGCGGCCAAGGCATCGGTGAAGGCCTCCACCGCATGCTTGCTCATGCTGTAAGGGCCGCTGAAGGCGCCCGCCAGAATGCCCGAGATCGACCCGATGGTAGTGATCCTGCCCTTTTCCTGGATGATCAGGGGACTGAACGCCTTCGTGATTCGGTAGGGGCCATATAGGTTGACATCGAGTTGGAACTGGAGATCGTCTTCTTCGATCTCGATCAACGGTCCCACGACGGCCACGCCCGCATTGTTTACGAGCCCGTAAAGGCCTCGCCCGGCCCGTGTGACCGTCCCGACCGCAGCATCGATCTCTTCTTGTATCGTTACATCCAACCGAATCGACTGCACGTTTTCCATCGCATTCAGTCGGCGTAGATCCCGTGCGCTGCGTGCACCCGCGTAGACGAAATATCCACTTGCCGCGAGGTGCTCGGTGATCTTGAGGCCGATGCCGGAGCTCGCCCCCGTAACCAGGACCGCTCTTTGAGCCTGGTGCGCATCAACCGGTGATACCGAACGCGCCTCCGAACCGGTCTCCGGACCACCAGGTCCTACAAAGGCCAATAGAATCAACCCGGGAAAGATCATATTCCGGTGCAACTTCATCTGGGTCCTCGAATCCTTGAAGAAACGGTTGCGAAGCCTTGGGGAGTCGGTCTCAATACCCGCGCTCCAGGTCTACCACGGAGAGCATACGGTCTCCCGCGACGTACCTACGCATGTTCTCGGCGAGCATGACCGTATACCGCCGGGTGAAGAGATCCGAGCCTGCCGCGATGTGGGGCGTCAAAATGACGTTCGGCATGCCCCAAAGCGGGTGGCCCGGCGGAAGCGGCTCGGGATAGGTCACGTCGAGCCCAGCGCCTGCGATAGCTCCTGATTCCAGCGCCGCCACAAGATCGGAGGTGACCACGCTCGCCCCGCGCCCCACATTGATGAAGTAGGCGGTTTCTTTCATCGCCGCGAAGAAGGCCGCGTCGAACATGCCCCTGGTGTCCGGCGTCAACGGCGTGGCGTTGACCACCACGTCGGCGTTGGCGGCCAACTCCACGGCCTCGTAGGCGAGGCCCACATACTCGACGTATTCGGGACCCTCGCGACGGCTGTTGCGTGTCGCCTGCACACGCATGCCGAGTCCGCTCGCGCGCTTGGCGACCTCGGTCCCGATGCCACCCAGGCCGACGACGAGCATCGTCTTCCCTCCAACTTCCAAGAACGCGGGCTCGAAGATCTGGCTACCGCCACCACTCCAGTGGCCGGCGGCTTGCTCGGCGGCGTACCGCGGCAACGCGCGGGCGAGCGCGAGCATCATGGCAATCGCGTGCTCGGCGATCTGGGCGCCGTAGATCCGCTGCATGTTGGTGACGAGGATTCCGCGCTCGGCCACCTCCAGAATCCTCGCGCACCTCTCCACTCCCGCCGAGCTGACTTGGATCCACTTCAAATCCACGCCTGCCTCGATGAGATCCCGTGTGCATTGACCCACGTACACGTCCGCGCCGGCGATCACTTTTGCTGCGGCCCGCGCGCTCGAGACCTGCATCACCTCGGCGTTCGGCGCGACCCTCCGGATGACCGCGGCCACGCCCTCGCTGCCGACCATCACGATACGAACGGGCGGCAACCAGCCATCTCGCTCGCGTACCGGCGAGGGCGCCTCTCTTAGTTGGAATCGGCTGATCAGCTCGGCGCCGGCCTCGCAGAGTTCGCAGCGCCCGGCCTTCTCCTGCGCAGCCGCTGGCGGTGCCAAACCCGAGAGTCCGACAGCACAGACGATGAAGGCGCGACCGATTCGCTTTGTCGAGAATTCCACGTGATGCTCCTGCTGGGATCACTAGGAGGCAGTCGTCCCGAAGGTACGGCTCGGGCCGCACGGGTGCGAGAATCCGAGAGTTCCGGAACCGACCGCTACGCGGCCGGCCCCGCCGGCTGTCAGAGAACTCACTGAACTGGGCTATGTTCAGCCCATGATGAGGAGCGAGCAACCCACGCATCCCGGTGGGTACCCACCATTGGACCCGGACCTCCTAACCCGCCTGAAGGAGCTTTGCCACGAGGGTTGGGAGATCTGGAGTCGGTTCGATGTGCGTGTCCGCAGCGAGTCGTTCCACCCCTTTGTGGCTGCCGACTATGAGGATGTGCTCGCAGCGTTGATATCTGTTCGCGAACCCGGTCGACGCTTTCTCGAGTGGGGATCCGCCACGGGCGTCATTACGATCATGGCTGATCTTCTCGGATTCGAGGCCTACGGAATCGAGCTGGACGTGAACCTGGTGAAGAAGGCAAGACGTCTCGCCGCTGCCTGGGGCTCGGGTGCCCGCTTCGCCGCGGGGAGCTTACTCCCCACCGGGTACCGCTTTCGAGGCGATCGAGGAGGTGATCACCGCAGCACCATCGGTGAGGGTGCGTCGGGCTATCTGGAGTTGGGGCATCCGTTGGACGACTTCGACGTGGTGTACGGGTTCCCGTGGAGTGGCGAGGAAGCCATGATGCTCGACCTCATGAAATGCTACGGCCGCTCCGACGCCCTGCTCCTACTGAATACAGGGGATCATGGAATGACGATCTACCGGGGAGGGCGGCCGAGGACAGTTGATGTCGAGGTGCGGGAACAGCCGTTAGAGGATGCTAGACCGGTGGTTGAGTGAACGTGTAGCACCACGCCTCACCTTCGAGCACCCGTTCCCCATCCTGACGAACAACCGTGATCGCGAGTGCGCAAACAGGCTTGGTCTCATGCACGCTGATCACCTCGGCCTCGGCCGTGATGGTATCGCCAATGAAGACCGGCGCGATGAACTTCCAGTCCTGGCTCAGGAACACCGTCCCCGGCCCAGGCATGTCCATCGCCACCAGGGCATGGAGCAGTCCAGTCGTCAGGCCACCCTGTACAACGAGTCGCTCAAAGGGAGTACCCGCAGCGAAATCCTCGTCGAAGTGAAGGGGGTTGAAATCACCCGTCAGCTCCGCAAAGGTCCGAACGTGATCGGTCGTCAAGGTCAGGGATCGCGCAGCCTTCCGGCCCGGCTCAAAGGGTAGTCCTGCCATCGTTCACCTAACCTTGTCGCATTCGGGAAATCCGGCGCGCGCACTAATCTCGTGCCGCACCCCTCGTGCCCAGACGGTGAAACGTGCCGTCGCGCGCACCTGAATTCAACGCTTGCGGCTCACACACACCCTTCCAATACTCAGCCTAGGACGAAGATCCCTTCTCGTAACGCCCGAGGCTCATAGAGACCATGACCTCCGAGCAGTCGCGCAAACTCGCAGCGGTATGGTTTGCCGACATCGTCGGGTACACATCGCTCTCGGCTCGAAATGAGGACGCCGCGATCGCGGTCGTCGACGTACTGCAACTGCTCGCCCGCAGGATCGTCGCCCAAAACGATGGACAGATCGTCAAGTTCGTCGGAGACGCGGTCCTCGTCGTATTCGACAGCGTCGAGGCGGCTCTCCGTTCCGCGCTGACCCTGCAGAGCGAGTTCTCCCAGGACGAGCGCGTGCGGGAGCACGGGGCCGCACTCCGGGTTGGCTGCCACCTCGGGGAGGTGGCCTGGGCCAAAGACGGAGACGTGTACGGGGATGGTGTCAATGTCGCCTCCCGGATTGAAGGTCAGGCGGGGCCGGGGCAGGTCGTGGTCACCGAGGTGGTTCAACAGCAGCTCAGACAACGTCCGGACTTCGCCATCCACGACCTGGGCACACGCTCACTAAAAGGGGTCCAGGGCACACAGCGTATTTTTCTCGTCACTCTCGCGGGGGAGGGCGACGGGGAACTCGCGTCCAAGGGTCGAGTCGCCGACCACCCCACGCACATCGGACCGTACCGCCTGATAGAGGTGCTGGGCGAGGGCGGGATGGGGGAGGTGTGGCTGGCGGAGCAAACGGAGCCCGTGAGGCGGCAGGTAGCCCTCAAACTGATCAAGCTCGGCATGGATACCAAACAGGTCCTGGCTCGCTTCGAGTCGGAGCGGCAATCCCTGGCTCTGATGGACCACCGGAATATCGCGCGGATCTACGACGGGGGTGCGACACACGACGGACGCCCTTACTTCGTAATGGAACTCGCCCGAGGCATGCCGATCACGGAGTACTGCGACTCCCATGGTCTGGACACGCGGCAGCGGATCCGCCTCTTCACTCAGGTGTGTCGGGCGGTCCAACATGCGCACCAAAAGGGCGTCGTGCACCGCGACTTGAAGCCCTCCAATCTCCTGGTGGAGAAAAGCGCTGGGGGGCCGTTCGTCAAGGTGATCGACTTCGGCATCGCGAAGGCTATCGGGCAGGGAGATGAGCCTTCGTCTCCTCGCACCAGGGTAGGGCAACTCGTCGGTACACCGGAGTACATGAGCCCCGAGCAGGCCGACCCACAGAATCCGGACATCGACACGCGGTCCGACATCTACAGCTTGGGGGTGGTCCTGTTCGAGCTTCTCGTGGGGAGCCGGCCCTACGATATCAGTCAGGCGATGGACCTGGCGCTTGCCTCCGCCATTCGCGATATGGAGGTCCCCCGTCCAAGCACCAGACTGACCACGCCCGCCGCCTCTG
>BTRA01000121.1:0-8757 GCA_036986155.1 Gemmatimonadota bacterium
TAGAGGTGACATGACAGTAGACCGATTGCCGGACAGCCTGGCCACGACGGGTCCCGGGGCGGACAGCATCGTGTTGGTCGTTTTGGACGGCCTCGGAGGTCTTCCACACCCGGACTCCGGACGCACCGAGTTGGAGCGCGCCTCGACACCGAATCTCGATGCGCTCGCCGCCGGCAGTTCGTTGGGCATGTTGGATCCCGTCGGGCCGGGCATTACTGCCGGAAGTGGTCCGGGCCACCTGTCGCTGTTCGGCTACGACCCGGTCGAATCGCTGGTCGGCCGCGGGGTCCTGAGTGCGTTGGGCGTGGGCTTCGCTTTGGAGCGCGGAGATGTCGCGGCGCGCATCAACCTGGCGACCGTCGGCCCGGACGGCGTTGTGTCGGACCGTCGCGCTGGGCGCCCTTCGGACGCCGAGGGCCGGCGCATCGTAGAGGCCGTTCAGAAGGCGTTGCGCCCCCCGGATGGCGTGGAAGTCACGGTTATCCACGAGAAGGAGCACCGGGCGGTGCTGATTTTGAGAGGTGACGGCCTCGGCGGGGAACTATCGGATGGGGATCCGCAGCGCGCCGGCCTTGCCCCGATTCCGGTCGAAGCGCTCGACACCGATTCGGAGGGCACCGCCGAGATCGTCCGCAACCTCCTCGCCCAGGTCACGGACATCCTCTCCGGCGAGCCTGCCGCCAACCAGTTTCTGGCGCGTGGGTTCGCGCAGTACAGGTCCTACCCGTCGTTCGTTGAGCGCTACGGCCTGAAAGCGGTCGCCGTGGCGAAGTATCCGATGTACCGAGGCGTGGCGCGTCTCGTGGGCATGTCGGTGGAGGGCGTCCCCGGTGATGCGGCCGAGACGGTCGGCATGTTGGGTGCCGTGTACGGTCGCTACGATTTCTACTTCGTGCACTTCAAGGATACGGACACCCGCGGTCACGACGGAGATTTCGACGGTAAGGTCGCTGCGATCGAAGAGGTCGACGGCCTCATCCCCGGCATCACCTGTCTCGAGCCGGGAGTGCTCATCGTCACCGGGGATCACTCGACGCCGGCTACGTATGGCGAGCACACTTGGCACTCCGTCCCGGTGCTCCTCCACTCGCGCTGGGCGAGGCCTACCGGTGACGTCTTCGGAGAAGCTTCGTGCAGAGGCGGTGACCTGGGCACGTTTCGCGGCACGGGACTGATGGCTCTGGCTCTTGCCCACGCTCGCCGACTGGAGAAGTACGGCGCCTGATGCCTTATCGTCCCGACTCTTTGGCCCCAGTCCACCAACTTGGTGAGCTCCAAGACTGGAAATGAGGCATTAGACGCGATGGCAACGCTTTCCATACCGGTTGAGCGGCACGAGTTGGAGAATGGTCTCCGGGTCACTCTGTCCGTAGACCAGACGACTCCGGTGGTCGCGGTGAACCTTTGGTATAGCGTGGGATCGAGGAATGAGCTCGAAGGACGCACGGGCTTCGCCCACCTCTTCGAGCACATGATGTTCCAGGGTTCCGAGCACGTGTCCAAGAATCGCCACTTCGAACTGGTCGAACGGGCCGGCGGCTCGCTCAACGCCTCGACCTGGTTCGACCGGACGAACTACTTCGAGACAGTCCCGTCCCATCATCTCGGGTTGGCGTTGTGGCTCGAGTCGGACCGTATGGGTTGGATGCTACCGGCCATGACCCAGGAGAAGCTCGACAACCAGCGCGATGTGGTGATGAATGAGAAGCGGCAGCGCTACGACAACCAGCCCTACGGCGACTGGGACGAGTACCTGCAGGCCATGGTCTTTCCCGAGACGCACCCGTACCACCACACCGTGATCGGCTCGATGGACGACATCGCGGCGGCCACGCTCGAGGACGTAGGTGAATTCTTCGAGACGTTCTACATCCCCAACAATGCAGTGCTCACGGTCTGCGGGGACTTCGACGCAGAGCGGGCCCTCGAACTCGTGGAGCGGTATTTCGGTGAGATTCCGCGCGGAGAGGATCCACCGCCGCTGCCCGGCGATCCCGTTTTGGAGCCCTCGATCGGGCGGACGGTGCGGGAACTAGTGGAGGCGGAGGTGCCACTGCCGAGGGTGTACATGGCCGCCAGGGTACCTCCGTACACCGACGAGGGCTATTACGCTGCCGAGGTCGCCGCTTCGGTGCTCGGCACGGGAAAGGCGTCTCGCCTTTACGGATCGCTTGTTCGCGATCGCAGGATCGCGAAGGATGTGGTCACGTACGCGTTTCCGCTCACGACAGGGGCGTCGATGATCATGGTGTGGGCGACCGGGCTTCCCTCGGTGACGCCTGAAGATCTGGAGACAGCCCTCGATGAGGAACTCCAAGGCCTCGTGACCGTATCGGAGGAGGAAGTTGCACGCGCGGTGGCCCTGACGGAGACCCAGTTGGTAAAGGGTGTGGAGCAGGTCGGCGACCGGGCCGACATGCTATCGATGTTCGACCGGTATTTCGATGATCCCGCCCGACTCAACAGCGAGATCGACCGTATTCGGGCTGTCAGCCCTGGAGATCTGAAGGACTTTGCCGAAGCGTTCTTGGGGACCGACAACCGGGCGGTCCTGACGTACGTCCCGAAGGGGACCGCATGATGGCGGGGTCTTTCGCTCGATCCGACGTCCCCGCCCCGGGCCCGATCCGCGGATTCGACTTCCCGCCTGTTTCGGGGACTCGCATGGCGAATGGGCTCGATCTTCGCATCGTCCGGGCGGCCCGGTTTCCGATCGTCACTGCGATGTTGATCCTGGATGCGGGCGAGTGGGGCGTCGATCCCATCCAAGCCGGCCTCGCCGTCTTGGCAGGGGATGCTCTCGAAGGCGGAACTGCTCGCCACTCGGCAGCCGGGCTGGCAGAGGCGTTGGAGGGGATCGGTGCGGGCTTGGGCGTGACCACAGGCTGGGATGCCACCACCGTCACCGTCTCCTGCCTCGCGGAACGCCTGGGTGAGGCGCTCGTCCTCATGGCAGAGGTCGTGCTCGAGCCGATATTCCCGGCGGAGGAGTTCGATCGAGTTCGGCACCAACGCCTCGCGGCGATCCAACAGCGTGCGATGAATCCGAGCACGGTGGCGGGTGACCACGCCGCCCGCTTCATACACGCCGACGGTGTCCCGTTCGGGCGGCCAGTGGCGGGTACGGAGGAGACGGTCGGACCGCTTTCGGGCGACGACGCGAGGTCCTGGCTGGCCAAGCGATACTGCCCTGGTGGCGCGGGGCTGGTGGTAGTTGGAGACGTCGATGCGGGGGAGATCGAGGCGTTGGCTGCTGGCTGCTTCGGTGCGTGGAGCGGCGCCGTAGAACCCTCCGATCCCGTAGCGGTTGTCCAACGGCATGATGGTCGCCGTATTGAAATTGTACACCGGCCCGGGGCGGTGCAGTCCGAGATCCGAATGGGCCACGTCGGCGTATCCAAGGCGACGCCCGATTACTTCTCCCTGCTGGTGTACAACACGATCCTTGGCGGCTCCTTCACCAGCAGGCTCAACCTCAACTTGAGGGAGCGGCACGGATTCACCTATGGGGCGAGGTCCCAGTTCCGGTTCCGCAGGAACGCTGGACCGTTCGTAATCTCGACTGCGGTCGAGACCGCCGTCACCGCCGATGCCGTACGGGAGGCCATGTCCGAAGTCGAGACCCTTGGGAATGACGGCCCGTCTCCGGATGAGGTCGACGCCGCGCGGGACTACATCGTGGGCATCTTTCCGCTTCGACTGGAGACCACCAGTCAGCTCGCCTCGCGGGTAGGCGAACTCATCATCTTCGGGCTACCGGATGATTACCACGCCACCTACCGCGATCGCCTCAGGGCGGTTACGCAGGAGGATACCGCTGAAGCCGGCCGGAAACATGTGCGCCCCGAGCAGATGAGCGTCGTCATCGTGGGCGACGCAGACGAGATTCGGGCTCCACTAGAGGAACTCGACCTCGGGCCGGTGGAGGTCCACGAGGCCGGGTAGGCACGGCGCGGCCCGCACGGTACCGGCAACGCTTTGGTCGCACGCAGGTATCCCATTGATAGGAGGGGCGTCCGGATGCTCGCGCATCCGCCCGTGTCGCCCAAGGATTGGAGGTTACCATCGGCAGAGTATCCAGTGAGGCGGTGTACGATGGACGTATCGTGCGCTTGAGCCTGGACACGGTTCGATTCCCGGACGGATCGACTGGAGTTCTCGAGATCGTTCGGCACCGGGGCGCTTCGGCGGTTCTACCGTTCGTAGGGGCTCTCTCCGATCCGGATCCGGAGGTGTTGCTGATTCGGCAGTACCGGTACGCCGCAGGTGGATTCATCTATGAGGTGCCGGCGGGGATTCCGGAGGATGCCGACGAGGACTGGGATGCGTGCGCACATCGTGAACTCGAAGAGGAAACGGGTATGCGAGCCGGGGAGCTGATTCCGCTCACTCGGATCCTCACGACGCCCGGTTTCACCGACGAAGTGATCCACTTGTTCGCGGCGACCCGGCTCGTGCCCGGCGAGACGCGTCGGGATGCCGACGAGTTCATCGAGGTTGTGAGTCTGCCCTTTTCCCGAGTCATGCAGATGGTTCGGGAGGGGGACGTCGTGGACTGCAAGAGCGTGGCGGCGATCCTCTATGTGTCGTCGTTCATTCTTCCGGGACGGGCGGCGAGCCCTCGGGATTCCGTGGAGGATGTGTCCTAATCTGTGTTTGATGCGTCTCACTCATAGGACGGGCGGATGACATGAATGGTAGGATTTGGTGCCTTTCCGGCGTATTCATCGTTGGCACGGATCCTGCGGCACCGTAGGGCGGAGAGGCGTGTCCCGCTCAGGAGCGATTGTGAGGAACCATGGGTGCGAAACGTGTGAGAGACTTGCACAACGATGACACGGCCCTGACACAGGGTGCACGGGAGCGGCGCCGAAAGATCGGTGCGCTCGGTGACAGCGATGTCGTCCAGTCGTTTCTCGACGGTGACGAGCGGGCTTTCGGGGAACTCGTCCGTCGTTACGATGGCCGGCTTCTCAACTTCGTGTACCGGACCATCGGAGATCGCGAGAGGGCCCAAGACCTTGTGCAGGAGACCTTCGTCAGGGTCTATCGCCACCTGCACCGCTTCGACCAGTCGAAGAAGTTCTCGACCTGGGTCTACACTATCGCCGGCAACCTGGCGAAGAACGAGCTCCGGAATCGCTCGAGGAACCCTCTCGTGCTCTTCCAAACGATCCGGAAGAACTGGGATGCCGATCACCGGCCACTCGAGTGGGAGGACGCTTCCTACAAGCCCGATGATCTGTACCGCAAGCGACATCTGCGTTCCTTGGTGGAGCAGGTCGTAGCGGAGCTCCCGGAGCACCATCGGATCGTCTTCGTTCTCCGCGAACTCGAGGGGAAGACGTACGACGAAATCGCCAACATCACCGGCTGCAACCTAGGGACGGTGAAGAGCCGGCTGAACAGGGCCCGCAACAACTTCGCGCGCCTGATCGCTCCCATGCTCGACTGATCGGAATCTGGGGAGACGCAGGGACGCAGGTCCCGGCCCCTCGGGGCCGGGACCTGCTTTGCGTCCGGGAACCAACCGAAGTGGTCCTTGGTACCACGCCAAGTCTCTACCCGAGAGGAACCCACCGCCCCGTCGGACGTAGAATACATCCCGGCGGAGGATGAAGTTGGGCGGTTTGGACCAAGAGAAGGAGTTTGTGACCACGGATGCAGTGCTCGGACTTCCTGGCTGGCTTCTCCGACTTCTACGACGCGTCCGACGGCTCCCCCGAGCGGACCGCCGCCATCGCGCATATGGCAGAGTGCGATGCTTGCACCCGGTACAACGAAGTCGTGGAGCGGGGCATCGAGTTGCTTCGCAGCATCCCGAGTAAGGAGTTGGGTGAGAGTTTCCGGCCGCGACTCGAGCATCGGCTGTTCCACCTTGCGGATGAGGCGGCCCTCGGCCGTGGCGGAAGTGCATCCGGAACCACGGTTGCGACGGCTGTTTGGATGGCGATGCTCCTCGCCGCCGTCGCCTGGGCTCCGTCGCTCAAGAAACCCGTGCCCGAAGTCGAGTTGCAGCCCATTGTGGTATCCGAACCACCGGCGCGGGCGGGCACGTCTTCGGTGTCGGCCACGATGTTCTTCCAGACCAACCCGTTTGCCCCCCGCCGGGATATGAGTAGTGAGGAGATGTGGTCCAGTTCTCTTACGTTGCTATGGGAGTACTCGCCCCTAAAGCGGAAATACCAGGATAGTGGTCTCCTTCGACGAACAGGACTGGACTAGCACGGATCGGCAACGCGCCGGCGAACGGATCGTTTGTGGCTGACCCCCTCCGAGTGGCCCTCGACCAGGGCCCACGGAACGGGGTCTTTTTCCTTTACGGTGACGATGCTTACCGTAAGGAAGAGGCTGCACGCGCCCTGGTCGACCTTCATGTGGACGAAGGCACTCGGGACTTCAACCTCGACTTGCTGAGCGGCTCGAACATCGATGTGGAGGCGCTGGCCCGAATTCTGGCGACGCCGCCAATGATGGCACCGCGCAGGGTCGTCCTCATCCGCGATGCCGAGGCATTTGCGTCGAGCCCTCGTGCGCGCGATATCATCCTCGAGCTCGCCGAAAACCCACCCCCCGACCTTACGTGTGTGCTGGTGGCCCGCATCCCGGATGGCTCGAAGGCGAAGTTCTATCGCGATCTCAAACGGGCGACCCACTCGATGGAGTTTCCTGCTATCACGGAGGCCGATGTACCGGGTTGGCTCATGGACTTCGCCGAGGCCAACCATTCGATCGGCATGGACGAGGATGCGGCACGCGCGCTCGGTGGAGCGGTCGGCGTCGATCTGGGGATTCTGGCTCAGGAAATGGCCAAGCTGGCCGGCTTGGTCGGAGAGAGAGGGCGGATCACTATCGAGGACGTGCGGAATGCCGGTACCCATCTACCGAGGCAGGACCGTTGGGAGTGGTTCGACCTCGTCGGAGGCCGGCGCTTCAGAGCGGCGTTGGGCGGTCTCCCCGTTCTTCTGCAACAGGAGACGGGGGTCGCGCTCACGATCGGTTTGGCGACACACGTGATCAGGCTAGGAATGGTCGTCGAGGGTGGCCCGCAGGCGCTGGAGCGTGCCCTCCCACCTCACCAGAAATGGCTCGCCCGCCGGTACAGTGCCCAAGCCAATGCATGGACGATCGGCCAGATCGAGACGGCGCTCCTCGGTCTCCGCCGAGTGGACCGGTTGCTCAAGTCGTCGGCTTTATCGGACGAGCATCACCTCGAGGCTTGGCTCTTGGAGCAGATGGTTTCGGGCGAGGTGGCGGCGTGAGGTGCCTGCCCGTCCTCATGGTCTTCCTGGCAGCCGTCGGGCCGGC
Source organism: Gemmatimonadota bacterium (assembly GCA_036986155.1). Classification (GTDB taxonomy): domain Bacteria; phylum Gemmatimonadota; class Gemmatimonadetes; order Longimicrobiales; family Gaopeijiaceae; genus JACZXQ01. The sequence goes on from BTRA01000121.1 coordinate 7,309, forward strand.
TCGGGTGACCGCTCAGCAGGCGCTCCAATCCGTTACGACCCTGGTCTCACAGGGGCGATCCGAACAGGCGCGACGGGCCTTGATGGAGTGGTGGGTTGAAGAGTGGCAGGGAGCCTCCAGGCGCGACAAGCAGCGCGGCCTCTGGATGCGCGCTAGACTCACGGTGGATCCTGCCCTGGCGGCGCTGGACTACCAGCGGCTGGTGGTCGAGTATCCTGGGGGGTCATATTCCGACCAGGCGCTGTTCAGGTTGGCGCAGGCCGCCGACGCCCGGGGCGACGCGGCAGGGGCTGCGAAACACTTCGAGGCCCTCGCAGATGATTATCCAGCGAGCCGCCTCGCCGTGACGGCGACGGAATGGTTGGGGCGTAACCCGGCTGCTGTGGCCGCAATGCGGTCTGCGGAGGTCGCCGCCTCTGCAGAGGCTCCTGGGGAGGCCCCTGAAGAGGCTCCGGTGGAGTCGGGGGGGTACGCGGTTCAGTTGGGAGCGTTCTCGGACGCGGCGGGAGCCCGGAGGATGGCGGTTCGTGCGGAGGCTGAGGGGTTCCGAGTGAGGATTGTTCGTGTTCCGGGGAGAGACCTGGTGCGAGTGCGCGTCGGGCGGTTCGAGAATCAAGCTGACGCGCTGGAACTCATGCAGCGTCTGAAGGATGATGGTTTTGAAGTGGTGTTGGTCACTGATGCGGCCCAGGAGGACCCGATCGCGTGAGCCAGAGAGCCAGGAAGGAGAGGGAGCGGTGGGAGGTCGTCGTCGCGGAAGACAATGACGACCACGCCCTATTGATCCAGATGGCGTTGGAGCGTGCTGCGGGCGTCCCAGTGGATGTGCGCCGGGCGCGAAATGGGGAGGAAACCATCACACTGCTCGAGGAATCCCCCCCGGATCTCCTGCTACTCGATTTGAAGATGCCCGGGATGGCCGGGCACGAGGTTTTGGAGCGTGTGAAGGGCGATGAAGAACTCCGCAAGATTCCGGTGGCCGTCCTGACCTCGTCGGACCGAGACGAAGATGTCGCCCGGAGCTACGGACTCGGTGGCAACCATTTCATCACCAAGCCGGAAAGTCCGGGCGAACTCGAACAGCGGCTGCGCGCGTTGCTCAAGAACCTTTCCGAGCTCTCGAGTATCCGGCGGGGATCAGAGGGGCTTCCGGCAACGGCTGTCACCGCCTTGGATCCCGACTCCATGGCGTTCCACACTGTCATTCGCTGGGTGGCCCTAGCCGCGATCTTGGTGCTGCTCTTCGTCTTCGCAGTGCTGTCGGGCGCGATCCTCTAGACGCCTTCTAGATCCGCTCCAACACGCGCTTCAGCCGGCTGGCAACCTCACGGGCGAGCGGTTCGATGTCCTCTCTCCCCGTCACCGCGAGCTGCACCACCGGGTCGAGCACCGCGACCACCGACGTGCCTTCCGATTCACCCTCGTACACCACCAGGTTGCAAGGGAGCA
>BTRA01000122.1:0-8657 GCA_036986155.1 Gemmatimonadota bacterium
CTTCGCACCACCGAACGGGATGTCCACTACCGCACACTTCCACGTCATCCAAGCGGCGAGCGCACGCACCTCGTCCACCGTGACGTTGGGATGAAAACGGATGCCTCCCTTGCCGGGCCCCCTCACGCGACTGTGCAGGACACGATAACCCTTGAAGTTACGTACCTCACCGCTGTGGGTCTGGATCGGGAATTCGACTGTGATGGTGCGATCCGGGCGAATGAGGAACTCGATTAGGCCTTCCTTGAGCTCCGGAATGTATTTCGCCGCGTGTTGAAACTGTTGGCGTGCGATATGGAAGGGATTGAGATCCTCGGCCGGGTCCGCGCTTTCCAGCACGGCCGTGGATTCCGTGTCGTTCATGGATGATGGCCTTTCAGGGCTTGGCTCGGCGCTTGTGGACGCCTTGTAGAGGAGCCCGTGAAGGCTCTAGGGTTCCCGAATGGGGACATTAGGTCACTTGGACGGTCGGGTGATCAACGGCGATCTGTTTACGCGCCCGGCAGGACTCGAACCTGCGACCCTCGGCTTAGAAGGCCGATGCTCTATCCACCTGAGCTACGGGCGCAAAGTGACAGACGGTTGGCGCTCGTCTGCGCGCGAAAGCTAACCGGCCGAGCACTCAAGCTCAACGCGGTGGTTCGGGCGAAAAGGTGAAGCTCCCCTCTGCCTCGCCGGTGCAGTCGGACGCGTTGATCCGGCCCGTGTAATCGAAGGTCGTCTCGGCGATTCTACCGACGAGCCTAGCGGTTCCTCTGCAGGCGGCTCCGTACGCCATCATGAAGTCCACTTCGCTCCCGTTCACGCTGCCGATCCCGGCCGCGTCCATGCCGAGGTCGACGGACGTCAGCCGTGACGTGAGCGCTGCCCCGGTCTGTTGGATACGAAGCGTGCTGGAAACCCGATTTCCCTCGATTTCCAACGATCCCCTGTACACATATGGGAGCTGGAGAGCCTGCGGTTGGACTCCGACAGGCGCTTGGGTACCTGCCCCAGCACACCCGCCCAGAACGATCGCTCCAAGAGCCAACAGCAACGCGCGCCGCATTGTTCTCACCTCCGATACAGTGTGCACCAGTCTCTCGTCACTTGGTGCAACATCCAGTGCAACATCGGGGCCAGCGGGTTCGCCGCGGTCACCGTCCGTCGCGCAACAGGACCTCGTTGAAGGCGAGCTCTTCGGAGGCAAGCACGAACACGGTGGTCGGGAGGCCTTCGGCACGACTCAATAGAGACTCGTAGTAGTGGCGGAAGTCTGATCCCGGCGCGGCCATTCCCATGAAGATCAGGTCCGCATCCTGCGAGGACGCACGGAGAATCTGGTCGAAAGGCCGGCCATCGGAGACCAATACATGAGGTGTGGCCAGCGTACGCGTCTGTTCGATGATAACCTTGAGATTCGTCTCTGCCTCGTTAGCGGCTTGTTGGGTGGGGACCACCATCTTGAGGCGTACTCGGGCGTCCTTCCAGTGAAGGCTCGTGGAGAGCAGGTAGCCCAGAATCATCATCAGGCTGCCGTTACCTCGAAGGCCACCCCACCACAGGTCGATCAGCCGGCGTCCGCCGAACGGCTCATGGCCGTGTCGGCGCACGATCATGACGTTGCGCTGTGACTCGTGGAAGCGTGTGACCATCTGGCAGAAGTCGTCCCGGTGCGTCGTTTCCTCACTATGTCCGAGGAGCACGGTATTCGGATAGAACGCCCCCAGCCCGTAGGCATCGACCAGGCGAATGGCACCCACGAACGGATCGGGGGCGCTGATGACTCGGACCAGGGCTTGGACACCCCGCTTGGCCATGTACTCGCGGATGTTGGCCTCCATGGCCTGAATCCGGTCCCGCGTGATGTCCCCTTCCCCGAGGACCGTTGAGACAGTGACCAAACCACGGCTGTGTGAGAGTGAGTTCGCGAGGTCGATCAGGTGCCACCGTCGGGTGGGCGCTCCCGAGAGCACCAGAAGGTGGGGTCGCCAATTGCGAGGGTCCGGCTCGTCACGGAGGCGCAGAAGGCCGGCCCTCATCAACGCCATCCAGACTCCGCGGCGTACATCGCCCCAGGTGGCCTCCAGCCCTCTCCGCTCCAGCCAGAACAGGATAGAGATCACGAATACGATCGCTGCGATCGTGGCGAGAGCGTTGATCAGGAACATCACCGCGACACAGCCCACCGCGCCGAGCAGGGAGAAGATCCAGTGGACCGGAAACGTGGGTCTGAACGAGGGGCTGCCCAGGAAACGCTCGAGGCCGGCGGCCACGTTGAGCACGCCGTAGGTGGTGAGAAAGAACATCGTAAGGATCGGCGCGATCAGGTTCAGGCTGCCGAAGTACACCGCGACGAGTGCGATCCCCAGCGTAAGAATCGTGCCGGCTCTCGGCGTGTCGTCGGCCTTCGACCCTTTCCCCAACCAGCGCAGCCAGCGTGGCAGAACCTGGTCGCGCGCGAGCGCCTGGAGCACCCTCGGCGCTCCCATGACGCTGCCGACCGCGCTGGACAGCGTCGCCCCCCAGACCCCCAACAGAATCGCGTTACCCCAGACGGAAATGCGCGTCATGATGAGGGGGTCGTCCACGAGCGTCTGCGGGTCGACTCGGGTGGCGAGGATGACCGGGAGGATCAGGTAGACCACCAAGCCCACCCCGACCGCCGCGAACGTTCCTCTTGGAATCGAACGGCTGGGGTCCTCCAGGTCCCCGGACAGATTGACGCCGGCCATGATCCCGGTCACGGCCGGGAAAAAAACTGCGAATACGACCCAGAAGTTCTCCGGGTTGGTGATCGGCTGAGGCGGGACGCCCGAGGCTACCCCCTCGAGCGGACTCCCTGCCAGGAGGGACAGCAGTGAGAGGCCGATGGCCGCCATAATCACGTACTGGGCGCGGATGGCGAAGCGGGCAGACGTCAGAGCCACGATCGCCACCAGCACGGTTACCGCGAGTCCTACCATTCGCTCGTTCAGCACCGGGAACGTCGCGGCCAAGCTCTCGGCGAATCCCACCGTGTAGAGCGCTACGGAGAGGCCCTGGGCGAGAAAGAGTGGGATCCCTATGGCACCGCCTACTTCGATGCCGAGCGAGCGGCTGATCATGTAGTAGGCACCGCCCGTGCGCACGCGCTGGTCCGTGGCGATGGCTGCGATCGAAAGCCCGGTCAGAAACGTGATCGAGGTGGCGAGGGCGACGATCACCATGGTCCCCGCCAGGCCGACGTTTCCGACGACCCATCCAAACCTGAGGTACATGATGACGCCCAGGATCGTGAGCAGAGACGGCGTGAACACACCACCGAACGTGCCCAGGCCCCCGGGTCGTCCCGATACGACTTCTTCGCGCTCGGGTGCGGGTGGGTTCGGCTGGTCTTGGGCCATAGCCTCGAGGGTCGAGGAGGGGGATGTGGAGCGGCTTACAAGAGATCCGGGGGTAGGGGTGGCGTCAAGTCCGAGGCGTGGCTTGGGAGTGTTGACCTCAGTGCGTGGGACGGGTGGACTCACGCATACGTGAATGGAGAGGGCGATCGCTGAGGAACCTACTCGCGCGCCGCTCCCTTGTAGTCGTTCCCGAAACTCGGTCCTCTACCGCCTCGTCGCGGTCCACGTCCCATTCAGGGTGGCCGTTTGGCCCCGCCACGACCCCGTGCCCGACATCATGGCGACCCCGGCAGTCCCCGTCAGGGAGGCGTTGCCCCCTCCCTTGCCCCGGATCTCAAAGGAGATCGCCGGTCCATCGATCCGCCCATTTTGGACGGTGAGCGTGGACTCATTGAGATCGATGTCGATCGTGACAAGCCCATCCGTGCAAGACCAGACGCCTCCGGTGATCGTCCCCGAGAACGTCGAGCCGTCGTGTTGGATGTCCAGGGTCGTGGTGGTCTGATTACAGGATTGGCCGGGCCGCGACATTTCGGCCTCGAAGGACCACATGCCTCCGATGGGGACGACGTTCACCTCGGTGGGGTCGTCACCCCCACACGCCAGAATGGCCATTGGGGCGAGGGTTACAAACAACGTGTACCGGAAGCGCATCGTAACTCCTACAGGGTCCGTTTGGCTGAGAACCCGGGGCCGGCCCGCGACTGCGTGGCCGTGCCGGGCAAAGGTGGTCTCTCGAGCCTTTAATACGCTGGACCCTGGGTTTTCTTGCGGCGCCCTTCGTCAGCACGGACTCCATGAGTGCGATGGAGTCGGATGTGGACGCCGGTCACCCCAAGTGGAGCCTCTCACCGCTACCCGCCGGTCCGGTTCGCTCTTGCCGCCGGAGGAACCGCCACGTCCACCTGGTACACGATCGGATGTAACGCTGTGATGATTCTCTCGGAATCGATCGTGTAGGTACCGACGATCGTCCCGGCTTGCTCGTCGAACGTGCCCGCGAATTCCACGAGAATGTTCGGGTTGAAGTTGACCACTCCGCGGCCGGTCGCGGTGAACGTACCGTCTTCGAGCGTCGTGCCGGTGACGGTGACCCAGGGCGCCGCGCCTGTGAGCCGTACGGTCCGGGTGGGTGCGGGCAATGAAGCCCTCCGAGAAGTCGGGGCCGGGGATGTCCCTCCGGGGCAGGGACCGCCTCCGTCTCCGATGCGGAACACAGGGGGACTCACTGTGGCAGTCGAACCGCTCTTATCCATCCCCGCATCGCCACCCATACCCGGGATCTCGCCGGCTCCACCTTTCCCGCCGTTTGCACCCGGTCCGATCAGAGTAGCGCCGGCGGGGCCCTCCCTCGTTCCGAATCCTCCGCCCAAGCCTCCGAAACCCTCGAGCACTCCCCCGTCCCCGCCGCGTCCCCCCTCGTTCACGAACTCGGACGAGATCGCCAACGAGACGCCGGGCTGAGGACCCGCGCCGAACAGGAACTCGTCGCTGCCGGCGGGATCGGTCACGACGTAGATCGAGCCGATGAACCCGATCGGCTCCGTCGTGATGCACACCGACTGTCCCTCACCTCCGTTGCCGCCAGACACCGATCCCGCGCCTCCCGGACCGCCGACCATGATCCATCCGATCCCCCCGTCTCCCCCGGCGGCAAGCGCCCAGCCACCCGCTGCGCCGTCTCTGTTCTCCAGGCTTCCGGCTCCTCCTGTTCCCGCGACCGCGATCGCCTCTCCTCCAGAGCCTCCTTCCACTGGCACATCCGGCGACCCCGCACTCAGCAGGTTTTGCCCGGCCCTCCCGCCATCCCCGGCTATGGCCCGCCCATCGCCACCGATCTGTGCGACTCTCGCCGCATCCGCCGGAACACCATCGGCCCCCGTGGAGGTTGCATTGCCGCCTTTTCCTCCAGGTCCGGCCTCGCCGTCCATGGGGGCCAGGGTGCTCAGATTGATGAAGACGTTACCGCCAGCCCCCCCGTTACCGCCCTCAGCTGTTCCGCCGGGCGCGATAGCACCTAACGGGTTCTGGACAGACCCGAGAGTGGAGTTGCCACCCGGCCCCCCATCTCCACCGACCAGCCGGTTAGCTCCCTTTGCTTCGGAAAAGATGACCTCCGGGCTCACACCCGCGGGTGCCGAGATCGACACAGCCCCCCCATCGCCTCCGTGTCCGGCTGTCACTCTGGTGTCGGTCGCCGCGTTGTTCGCAACCGTCTTGTTGAAACCGCGTCCGCCTGCCTGCGCGAACATGGACGTTCCGTTGAGAGAAATCTTGCCACCCACCTCAATGTCGATGCCCTTGCCGTCTCGACCCTTCGTGGTGGTTTCCGTACCAGGTGGTGCGGTCGGTGGGTCGACGCTGAGATGGGTCCCCTCCAACGTGAGCTGCGGCTCCGCCCTGGAGAGCCGGGCCGACCGCCGGGCAGGGGCCGCGGCAGGGGGTGCAGCGTTCGATATCCGCATGCCCCCCGAACTGGTGATGGTCGCCCCATCCAGGTTCATGAGGGCGGGCCCAGAGATCGTGAGTGCCGGAGGGTCCTCACCAGCGTCCAGGCACGCGTTGCTGAAGGTGCCCGAGATCGTGATCGCATCCTGCCCGGTAAGAGAGAGCCCCAAGCAGTCGCCGATTACGTCACCCGCGATCATGACGGGGCCTTCCGCGTCGATTGCCGCGTCCGCCGAAAGCGTGACGATCACGCCCGCAGGCACCATCATCTCGGCCACCTCGACGGTTCCTCCCAGAGTCACGTCCGCCGTAGGCATGAAGTCCGCTCGAATCACCACGGCGGTTACCGTCCCCGTTGCACCGTCCTGCGAGGCCGTAATCGTCGCCTCGCCCACCGTCACCGCGGTTACGAGTCCGGTGGCATCGACACTCGCTACGGCGGGGTTCGACGACATCCACGTGAGGCTTGCCGGCACGCCGGCCCCGTTCGCGTCCTGGATAGTGGCCTCGATCTGGAGCGTCTCACCCGAGGTCAGGGTGTCTGATGCGGGCGTCAAGTCGATGCTCGTGGCCACCTGGGCGACGGTAACCGTGGCCGTGCCCGAGACCGTGGTGCCCTGGGCCGTGGCTGTGATCGTCGCCGTGCCGTTCGATACGGCGGTGACGAGGCCTGTAGCGCCCACTGATGCCACGGAGAGGTCGGAGCTACTCCATGAGAAGGTGGCGCCGGCTGCCTGACTGCCACCGGCAGTTGCGGAGAACTGCGCCGTGGCGCCGAGGCTCTGGAGCGTGACGTTGCCGGGGTTCACCGAAACCGACGTGATGGTGTCGATGCTCGTGCCTCCGTCGCCCCCACACGATGCGATGAGGGCGGTTGACACGACTACCGTTGCAAGAGTGATCAAACGGCTCGAGGGCATGACGGCGCTCCTAAGTGGGACGTAGTGGGCTAGGCCCGCTCCACGGGGAGACGCTCTCCCGCAGGTCGTGCCATGTTATCCCGCCTGGATTCAAAAAGGAAATGGGCGGCGGTCCCTGGCAGCTGATCAGGCTTGTTGGTAAGGTCCGCGCCTTGGTCCGGGCGCATCACGCACTCTGATTTCCCATCCTAATCGGGGCGCCCGGATTGAGCTGCGGGCGGCTTCGCCGTCCTCGCTCCCCTCAGCTCACTCGCTGCGTTCCTTCGCTTCGGGTCGAACCTACGGTTCTGTCGGGCGACTTCGTCGCTCGACGCGTGCTCGCTATCGCGAGCCCGCTGAATCCGGGCGCACTCTACACTTTCGATCTTCGATCCCTAATCGGGGCGCCCGGATTCGAACCGGGGACCTCCTGCTCCCAAAGCATGAATCGCGAACCGGGTTTTCGTGAAAATGGTATGGACATTGGACTTCCCTTCCCTGAATTCGGCACCGAATCGCCGATTTCGCACCCGATTTTCACGGAGTTGCGCACCCAGGTGCGCACCCACACCCTCAATATACCTGATCGGGACGGCGAAATTCTACCTGGAAAGGGGGACGCGGAGGGGGCACCGTTTAAGGGGAGGGCGGACAGAGTTGGCTATCGGTACAGGGGCACACAGTCCCTGCTGGACATGTTCACGCCGGGTGACTCGATCCAGAGTCCGGGATGCTCTCCTCGTCCCGACGTGCACGTGTACCGTCCCGGCCGGCTACGCCGCTTCGGCTGCCGACCCAGAACTGCGGACACGTCTACCGGCGCCGGCGCCCTACCCAGACGCCGCTTTACCCACTGGTCCAGCATCACCTCGAGACCTTCCTCGCACAGGCCGCCGAGTCCGATCCCATGGGAGCCGGCGTACCCTCATGGGTCGAGCGCGACTTCCGGGACCACGCTTCGCGCGGTGCCCCCTGCGCTGCGGCATTCTCGCTTACGGATTCGCACGAGCCCGGTGTGCCGGTTGTGGCTACGACTTTCCCCTCTGGTGGCGTTCTCCTGCGCCAGTCGGGGAACATGTCCGTCGTGTAATGCCCGCCGCATGGTCGAGACCGCCGCCCATCTCGTCGACCATGTCCTACCGCCGCTTCCCGTTCGCCAATGGGTGTTGTCCGTTCCGAAGCGCCTACGGCCGTTCCTGCACCACAACCCCGCGATCGCTGGCGCTGTGCTGCGCGACCACGCTCCGCGCGGTGCCCTTCTACGCGCTATTCGGACCACGCTCCGACGTGCGAGCCCGGGAGCGGGGCTCGGTGCCCAGATAGGTGCCGTCTCGTTCCTTCATGGGCACGGCGCGAAGCGTGGTCCGGCTCGTCCCTGAACGCGCACTTCCATTTCCACGTCTGTGTCATCGACGGCGTGTCCAGCGAGGATCCCGAGGGCGCTATCCAGTTCCACGAGGCCACCCACCTCACGGTCTCCGACTGGGACGAACTTCAGGAGACTGTGCGACACCGCGTGCTCCGATACTTCTACCGCCACAGTCTGCTCGAACGCCACGTCACCGATGACATGCTCACGTGGCAGGCCTTCGGCGGGTTCAGCATCGATGCCTCGGTCCACATCGCGGCCCGTGACCGTGCCGGACTCGAACGACTCGAGACTAACGGCCACGGTGCGCCAGGTGGCGAGCGCGTCGTCTATCGTCTTCCCCTTCCCGCACCGGACGGTACCACAGCTCTCTCGCTCACTCCCCTCGAGTTCCTCGAGCGACTCGCCCTACTCAACCACATGCGAAACGGCACGATGGCCGCGCTTGTGATCGATCCGTGCGGCCGCGGAGACCGGCATGAACGCATTGTGTTTTAGCCGTGCGAATCGTACCGTAGCTTTAGGTGAGGGCCCGCCCCCCCCCCCCCCCCCCCCCCCCCCCCCCCCCCCCCCCCC
>BTRA01000123.1:0-8592 GCA_036986155.1 Gemmatimonadota bacterium
CCCACACGTGCGATCTCGGCCGCCGTGACACCCGGCCTCTTGAGCAGATCCAGCCCACGCGTGGGCTCGGTTATCCCCGGAGTACCGAGCCGCTCCAACATCGGAGCCACGGCGTCCGGCTGCACCGAGGCGCTCCGGAACCAACCCACCATTTGATCCTCAGCCGCGAGCCGCTCGGATAGGACGCTTCGCTGCTCCAGGGTGAGCAGCCCTCGCGCCTCCGCCAAGGGACCGAGGCGCCGCACAGCGTTGTCTTGCCTCAACAGGAGCCGGTACTCGGCCCTCGACGTGAACAGCCGGTAGGGCTCGTCCACACCTTTTGTAACGAGGTCGTCCACCAATACACCGATGTAGGCTTGATCCCGCTCGAGGATGAGCGGAGGCTCGCCTTGGGCCAAAAACGCAGCGTTTGCTCCTGCGACGAGCCCCTGCCCCGCCGCCTCTTCATAGCCGGTGGTTCCATTGATTTGCCCAGCAAGGAACAGCCCCGGGATTGCCTTCACCTCGAGCGTGTGGTTGAGTTGGTGCGGTGGAAAGTAGTCGTACTCGATCGCGTACCCGGCGCGTGTCATCTCGACGTGCTCGAGGCCGGGCACCGTCCGTAGGAACTCCCATTGAATCTCGGCCGGAAGCGAGGTCGAAAGCCCATTCACGTAGAACTCGGTCGTATCCAGCCCTTCGGGCTCGAGGAAGACTTGATGCTTCGACGCATTCGGAAACCGAACGATCTTGTCCTCGATGGACGGACAGTACCTCGGCCCACGGCCGGCGATCGCGCCGCCGTAGAGAGCGCTCGTGTGCAGACTGCGCTCTACCACCTTCTTCAGTTCATCACCCGTCCACGTGATCCAGCATGGCCGCTGCTCGGGCACATCCTCCCGATGGTAGGCCCCGAATCGGAAATCCACCGGATCTCCGTCCTGTCGCTCGAGAGCATCGAAGTCCACCGTCCGCCCATCGACTCTGGGTGGAGTGCCGGTCTTGAAGCGCGCGAGTTCCAAACCACATCGGGTCATCTCCTCCGCCAGATCGATCGACGGGGCCTCGCCGGCCCGGCCGGCCGGCACAGGCTCCTCGCCGCCAATATGGATCTCACCTCGGAGGAAGGTTCCGGCCGTCACCACAACGGTCCGGGAATCGACGCGGTGGCCGGACGCGGTGATCACCCCGACGGCCGTGCCCCCCTCCATCACCAAGCCGGTCACCATGTCTTCGATCATCTCGACGCCCGGCAGCTCTTCCAAGATCCGTCTCACGCCGACCGGGTAGAGGGCCCGGTCGCACTGTGCCCTAGGTCCCCAAACGGCCGGCCCCTTCGACCGGTTCAACATCCGGAACTGGATCCGGGCCGCATCCGTGGCACGACCCATAACGCCGCCCATGGCGTCGACTTCGCGCGCGACAACCCCTTTGGCGACGCCACCCACGGCGGGATTGCAACTCATCTGGCCGACCCGGTGGAGCTCTGGGGTGATGAGGAGGGCACGAACGCCGATACGCGCCGCGGCGGCAACCGCCTCGGTACCTGCGTGGCCTCCGCCTACCACCACGACGTCGTACACATAGGTCATCCGTCACCGACCTCTAGAGAAGGATCTCGAACCCGTCCGTGGAAAGCCGGCCTTCGGACGGGACACTCTCTATACGATCCACGCTGGCCGCCCAAGGGCCTTTTGCGAGCTGCATCGCGAACGCCTCCAAGGCCTCCGGCGGCGCCGTAGCATGTATGACCACGGAACCGTCAGGCCAATTTTCAGCGGTTCCGCACACTCCCAACTCGGTCGCGACCTGGCGCGCCCACCAGCGATACCCGACCCCCTGGACCCGTCCCACAACCTTGTACCCGGCCTGGGACCACTCCTTGGTTTCCATTCCTCAATCTCCCAGCGGCGCGAGGTGGAGCCCGTCCGAGGGTGAGGGCGCCTCGCGGTCCACCCGCAGGAAATCCCCTCGAACCGGCGGGGTGCGCCACGGGACGCAATCCTCCAGGATTAGTTTTGTCCGGGTATGATTCATAGCTAGCTGCCTACTTGCCTATGCAAAACTCCTCGAAGAGCGCGTCGAGCACGTCCTCCGAGGAGATGACCCCGAGAAGCTCCTCCAGTGCGCTTTCCGCCGGTCGAAGATGGGTGGACGCCAACTCCGCCGGTACCCCTTCTCTCAACGCAACGGCGAACGCACGAACGCTCTCGAGGGCACGGCGCACTCCGTCCGCCTGTCTCTTCCGCGTCAGAACCGGCGCATCAACTCCAGCGCTTACCAGACCCCGGAAGACCAGGGATGGCATCTTCTCCCGCAGCCGCGCCAGTCCCTGACCGGTCACCGCCGACACCAGCAGCTGGTCATCTCCGCCCGAGGACTCGCCGGACGCATCGGCTAGATCGGCCTTGGTTCGAACCATGACGACCTCCTTTCCGGCGAGCGACTCGGCGAAGACTGCCTCGTCCTCCCCGAGCGGGCGTCCTGCCTCTACGCACAAGAGGACGAGGTCGGCTGCATCCAGGTAGCGCCGAGCCACCTCTACCCCCAACCGCTCCACACGCTCGTCGGTCTCATGGATCCCGGCCGTATCCACCAGACGGAACGGAAAGCCGCCAAGCGAAATCACAGACTCCAAGGCGTCGCGCGTGGTGCCGGGCACCTCAGTAACGATGGCCCTCTCCACCCCCAGCATGGCGTTGAAAAGACTGGATTTGCCCGAATTGGGTCGGCCGGCAAGCACCGTCACCGCCCCTTCGCGGAGGAGCTCGCCCTCCGGCGCCGTCGCCAGCAACTCCTCGAGGGCCCCCGCTACGGTGTCGGCCTCGCTGGCGATGGAATCCGGCGGCATCGGAGCCGCATCCTCTTCCGGGAAGTCGATGTGTTGGACGAGATGCGCTTCCAGCCGGAGCAACCGCTCCTTCAGGTCGGCCAACCGCAATGACAACCCACGCTCCAACTGGAAGATCGCCGCTTCATGGATCGCTCGGCTCTGTCCATCGATGAGATCCAGGACGGCCTCGACCTGTACCAGGTCGAGTTTTCCATTCAGGTACGCTCGCCGTGTGAACTCACCCGCCTCGGCTCGCCGGGCACCGGCACCGATGAACGCCTCTTCGATCAGGGCCGGCGTCAGCCACCCCCCGTGGCTCGACACCTCCACCATGTCTTCGCCGGTGTAACTCTCGGGTCCCCGAAAAACCGTCACGAGTGCCTGATCGAGAACGCGCCCGTCGGTGGGGTCGTAGAGCGTGCAGAGCGTGGGCCGCCGTACTTCCAGCGACTGACACGAGTCACCCAACAGCGCGGAAAGAATCTCCGAAGAGCGGTCGCCCGAGAGTCGAGCCACAGCGAGGGCGCTCCGCCCCGGTGGTGTCGCCAGCGCAACGATGGTGTCCATCACAGTCGTGGCCTCGGCCCATCCGGGCCGCCTCGTTCAGTTCTTCGCCGAACGCTGGGCGGCGTGAAGCTTCTGTCGCTCTTTTGCGATCCAATACTGCTGCGGTAGCGTAGTGAGGTTGGCGGTTGCGTAGTAGAGGTTCAGGCCCGATGCCAGGTTGAGGAAGATGAACATCATAAACCCGGGCATCAGCCACATCATCATCTTCATCTGTGGATTCGGGGTTTCCATGGACCGCACCGTGATCCACTGCATGAGGAACATAGACAGTCCCAGCACGACAGGTAGGATATACAGCGGGTCCGCAGCCGAAAGGCTCGGGAGCCACAGGAACGGCTCTCCCCGTAGGTCGATCGTATTCTGGAACACGAAGAACAGCGTGATCAAGATCGGCCACGGAAGCAGCATCGGCAGGCACCCCGCCACGGGGTTGAAGCCGTGGTCCTTGTAGAGCTTCATCATCTCCTTCTGAAGCTTTTCCGGCTGGTCCTTGTACTTGGCCTGTATCTCTTGCAACAGCGGTTGCACCGCCATGTTCTTCATCTGGGCGCGCATCGCCTTCTGATTGAGCGGGAACAGAAGCACGCGCATCATGACCCCGAACAGGATCAGCACCCAACCGTATCCGACGTTCAGCCTATCATGGAGGAAGTCCAGAATACCCAGCACGATCCCGACAAAGGGACGCACAATCGGTCGCATCCACCGCCAACCGTAGGGGTTCACGTCCTCGAGATCGTTCTCGAACGAAGTGAGCAGCGCACGGTTCTGTGGCGCTAAGAGCAGGCGGTGCTCGACCACGCCCGCCGAGCCCACCGGTTGCGTGACTGCCACGTAGGCCTGGTCGGCGGCGGGTACCGGCTCCGCTATAAGTCCGCCCAGGTAGTCGGTCGTGCCAGCGTCGGCTCCCGGCATGATCACGAATAGAAAATACTTGCTCTTGATCGCAGCCCAGACGAAGGGTCCCGGCACGATTTCGGACTCGTCTACCTTTTCCAGTCGTTGGGCACGGATGCCATTCTGGAGGTGGTTGGTCACATAGGCCAAAGCCCGAGACTCGTCCGCGACGCGATCCTCGTTATAGGCGATTCCGGTGCCGAGATCCGTGAGCAGCAAGTCGGCATCGATTCCCTCGATACGGGTGCTGACATACACCAGGTAACTGTCCGGCTCGAACGTGTACGTGGTCGAGAGGACGAACGGTGTCGTGGGGTGTCGATACGTGAAGGTGAGCATCTGGGGTGGCCCACCCTCGCGCAGATTCAGGCCACCACTCGGGACCACCTCGAACGGCTGATCCGTGAGGTCGAGCACGTTTTGGCCTACTTGGATACGGCTGCCCAGAGCACCGCTGCCGGGCGGAATCAACTCGACGAGTCCATCTTCGTTGCGCCCATCCTCGGCGAACGAGAGGAATTCGGTGAGCACCGCCGACGTCAGATTGGCTCCGCGTGACGAGAAGGTGAACCGATAGAGGGGGCCCTGGACCACCACGTCCCGCGCCGCGGGGGCGTCTTCTACCACCGTCGTTGCCGCCGCCGGCTTCCGCACCTCGGGCAGCGAGGGGATCTCCAGCGGGGGTCTCTCTGTGCCAGTGGCCGGGGTGAGCGCGCTCGAGTCGGCGGCCGTACCCGGAACGTCGATTTCCTCCGGGGGAATCGGCGGAAACAGGATGTTGGTCCCCACGAGCACGAGGATCATCAGGGAGATCGCGAGCACAAACCGGGATTCTTGATTCATCGATGGCCCATCCCTGACTTCATCCCACTTTCCCCTTCGATAGGTGGCACAGGGTCATAGCCCCATTTGCCAAACGGATGGCAGCGGAACACGCGCTTCGTCGCGAGCCAACTCCCGCGCAAGATCCCATGCTGTTCGATGGCCTCTACCGCGTAAGCCGAGCATGTGGGTGTAAAGCGGCACGAAGGCGGCGACAGCGGGGAGATCCCCCGCTGATAGATACGGATCAATCCGAGTAAAACTTTTCCGAGCACAACGCCTCCGCTACTCCTCTTACCTCGGCCCTCAGGGTGGCATAGCCAACGCTGTAGGCCTCTCTTCTAGCTCGAACCAGTACGTCAAGGTTCCGCCCGGCCTCCCGCAAGAAGGGCAGCACCTCGGTGCGTGCGATCTCGCGAAGCCTCCTCTTGAGACGGTTCCGCTCGACGATGCGGTGCCGGTGCTTGGGCACGATCAATCCCAGTCGAGGACGAGAAAATGGGGAAGTCGAAAAGAAGACGTCGAGGTTCGCCGTCCTCTTCCGCTTCCCCCTCCTGAGGAGCCAACGGATTTCCGTTGACCGCTGGATCCGGCTCGAACGCGGCAGCCGCTGCGTCGGGGCGCCGCGGTCCGGAGTCGGTCCCGGGCCGCCCGTGTCCACCGGTTTACTTGGAGCCTATCGTCACCACCAAGCGTGTCCGCCCGCGGCGACGACGCCTGGCGAGGGTGGTACGCCCACCTCGGGTCTTCATGCGAGCACGGAACCCGTGCTTGTTCACGCGCTTGCGATTGCGTGGCCTATATGTTGGCTTCATGCCTGACTACCTAATCTCATACTCGATCGCTGAATTCGGAGCCTGCTAAGATATCCGAGGCCCGGAACCGAGGTCAAGCCCGGACGGGTGATAAAGGGCTGGAAAGTGAGCCCCTCCACGGGCTCGTTTGACTTTTCCACATAGCCTGTCTAGTCTCTCCGCCCCCGTCCGGGTCAACACCCCACCGATGCGTCAATGGAGCTAACCGCAGCCGAGGTTTGGACCCGCGTTCTGAGCGCAGCGCGAGCCAGTTTGCCGGAACAAAGCTACCGGACGTGGCTTGCCGGCTCCTCCGCGATCGCCCTCACCGACGAAGAACTCCTGGTCGAGTGTGCGAGCGAATTCCACGTGGAGTGGATCGAGGACAAGTACGGAGTCATGCTGAGCGGGTTGGCCGGGCGCCTCCTCGGTAGAGACCTTCGGCTCAGCTTCCGCCCGGCCGACCCGGAAGCGATAAGCTCGGTCCCGGCGGTCGAAGTCGCCCACCCCACCCCACAGACCACCGGCGCTCCACCTCTCCCTCGTGAGCGGCCCTCCGGACTGAACGAACGCTACACCTTCGAGCGCTTCGTTGTGGGAAACAACAACCAGCTCGCCTCGGCGGCCTGTCACGCCGTCGCCCTGCAGCCGGCGAGAATGTACAACCCCCTCTTCTTGTACGGTGGCGTGGGACTCGGAAAGACCCACCTCATGCACGCGATCGCAAATGCGATCCTCGGCGAGCGGCCCGAGACCAGGGTCTCGTACGTCCCTTCCGAACGCTTCACGAACGAGCTCGTGACTTCGATCCAGGCGGGCACAACCCCGGATTTCCGGCGCCGTTACCGGCAAATGGACCTGTTGCTCGTGGATGACATCCACTTTCTCGAGGGCAAGGAGCGAACTCAAGAGGAATTTTTCCACACATTCAACGCACTGTACGACGCCCATAAGCAGATCATCCTGACGAGCGACCGGCCACCGAAGGAGATCCCAGGACTCGAAGAGAGACTCGTTTCACGGTTCGAGTGGGGGCTGGTGGCCGACATGAAGCCACCCGACTACGAGACCCGTGTCGCGATCCTCAGAAAGAAGGCCGAAGACGACTCCCTGTCTCTGGACCCCGACGTCATCGATTTCATAGCGCGCTCATGCACCAACTCGGTCCGGGAGTTGGAGGGGGCCGTCATCAAACTCCTCGCCTATTCGTCTCTGACCAACCAGGAAATCACTGTAGATCTTGCGCACACATCGCTCCTCAGTTCCGGCGGCGTGCTAGGAGGGGGAAGCGAGCCACTCGGCCCCGAGCGAGTCCGCGAAACGGTCGCTAGCCGGTGGAATGTGAGCTCGGACGGCCTGAGTTCGAAGCGGCGGACAAAAGACTTGACGGTCCCCCGCCAGGTCGCCATGTACCTGATCAAAGATCTCTTGGACCTTCCCCTCGTGCAGATCGGCAACTTGTTCGGGGGGCGGGACCACTCCACCGTCATTCACTCGATCCGGAAGGTCGAAGACGCGATGGCAAAAGATCCGGACTTCCGTCGCGAAGTCGAGTCCATCCGGGAAGAACTCAGACGGCCTGTCTGAGTTCTGTGGAAAGACGAGGAAACCATGTGGAGAAGCCACGAGATGCCAACATCGGATTCTCACCATCCACATTCCGCCATTATTTTCCACTTGGACGACACAGTGAGATCTCGCGCAACGGTGCGCCTCATGCGACTATTCCACGAATCCACAGACTCTACTACTACTAATCTTTATATATAGACATTCATTAGAGACGATCAGACTGTGAATAAAGCAAACATGAACGGCCACGGAGCAGATACTCGATGAACTTCACCATCACTCGCCAACACCTGCACAAGGGACTTGCAGCCGTCTCGGCCAGTATTCCAACCAAGACGACCTTGCCCGTGCTATCGAATATCCTCTTCGAGGCCGGCCAGGATGGAGTGTGGATGAGCGGTACGGATCTAGATGTGGCTGTTCGCGTCTTGGTGCCGGCGGAGGTAGCTGAACAGGGGAGCCTCACGGCTCCGGGCAAGAAACTTCAGGAGATTACCAAGGAGTTACCGGATCAACCCGTGGAAGTTCTCACGCGTGGCGACCAGATAGAGATCAAGTGTGGCCGGGCGAACTTCAAGTTGAACGGGCTACCCAGCGAGGAGTTTCCGACGCTGCCCGAGGTGGACTTCAATGGGGGGTGGACCGTCGAGGGCGGGCACCTTCATAGCCTGATTCAGCACACGGCGTTCGCCGTCTCGACCGAAGAGAGTCGCCCGATTCTGAATGGCGCCCTTTGGGAACTCCGTGACGGCCAGATGAGGATGGTGGCCACCAATGGGCATCGGCTCGCTCGCATGGGCGTGCCGGCCGGTTCGTCGTCCGCACCCAGTGCCGACTTCATAGTGCCTCCCGCGGCCCTCGGACAGGTACAGCGACTCTTCAAGGAGAGCGATAATCTGGAAGTGGCCCGGAGCGGAAACCATCTCGGGTTCAGGGCGTCGGGCACAGAGGTCTACACACGCTTGATCGAGGGGAGCTACCCGAACTACGAGCAAGTGATTCCGAAAGACAACGACAAGGTGGCGGTGATCGACAAGAACACGTTGGCCTCAGCCGTCCGACGAATGGCGGTAGTTGCGAGTGATCAGACCCACCGCATTCGCATGACACTCGAGCCTGGGCGAGTCC
>BTRA01000124.1:0-8490 GCA_036986155.1 Gemmatimonadota bacterium
CACGGACGACGAGTCCAAGCAGGAGAAGACCGGAGGACTCACGCCGGACGACTCCAGCCCGACGTACGCCGCGGTGCTGTTCGCCATCGCGGAATCGCCGCTCGAGGAGGGAGTCATCTGGACGGGCAGCAACGACGGGCTGGTGCACGTCACCCGAGACGGAGGAGTCAATTGGGTGAATGTCACCGGCAACATCCCCGACCTACCGGAGTGGGGCACGGTCAGCAACGTGGAACCGTCCCGTCATGAACCAGGCACCGCCTATGTCACCGTGGATTTCCACCAGGTCGGAAACACTGATCCCTACGTCTACAAGACCGAGGATTACGGCGCCAGTTGGCGCTCGCTATCCGCGGGAATTCCCCGGAGCGTGTTCAGCTACGCGCACGTCGTGCGCGAAGACCCGGTCCGGCCCGGGCTGCTCTACTTGGGCACCGAGAACTCTGTCTTCGTGTCGCTGGACGATGGGGAGTCTTGGGTCGAGCTACAGAGCAATCTGCCGCACGCTCCGGCTTACTGGCTGGACATCCAACCACGCTTCAACGATCTGGTGGTGGCGACGTACGGACGGGGCTTCTGGATCATGGACGACATCACACCACTTCAGCAACTAACCGACGACGTCCTAGCCTCGCACGCATACCTCTTCGAGCCCCGGCCGGCGTATCGGTTTCTGCCGAAGCAGGCCCGCCAGAGCCAGCCAGACGATCCTGGAGCCGGGCGCAATCCCACGTACGGCGCTTCGCTCACGTTCTACCTACGGGAAGTGCCCGACGGCCCGGTGCGACTCCGAATCCTCGACGGGGAAGGCCTGGAGATCCGCTCCCTCAACCCGGAGAGCCTCCGGGCCGGCCTCAACCGTTTGCACTGGAATCTGCGCGAGGCGAGCTCCAAGACGCCCAAGCTACGCTCGAAACCGGTCGAGCATTCCCATCTCGAGATGCCGGACCGAGGATGGCGCGCTCTAGGCGAAGGCGGGCGCGTGAGACCCCTCGCTCCGCCGGGCATCTATACGGTCGAACTCACCCTGGGAGACCTTACGCTCACCCAGCCCTTGGAGCTGCTCAGGGACCCCAACTCAGATGCGACAGCCGAGGATATCGAGCTCCAGACGGCCATGTTGCGTGAGATTCGAACGGCCGTGGACTCGGTCGTGGCGCTCATCGACCGGATCGAATGGTTCCGGGCCGAGTTGCACCTCTTGTCTGCGCGGGTGCAGGGACGCGGAGAGTCCACCGAGATCTTGGAGGCCGCGGAGGAGCTCGAGGCGGCTTTGGTCGAACTCGAAACGCTGCTCGCCGACGTGCGCCTCACGGGCGGCTCGGCGCGCCAGGACACCCTTCGGTGGCCCCGGCGGCTGTTCGCGAAGCTGACGAGCCTTGCCGGCTACCTGGGCGGCACGGACCACAGACCGACCGACCAGTCGATCGAGGTCTTGGACGTGTACCAGGCACAACTCGCCGAATATCAGCTGATCTTGGAGAGCCTCACGAGCGGGGAGATCGCGGATTTCAACCGGCTCTTGAGGCGCCACGGCGTGGCTCCACTGACAACGCAGTGACGCCCGGTGGGGACGTCAGGTCGACCACTCGGGAAGGGTCGACGGGTCCCTCCCGCACCGGGCGACATACTCGTCGATGAGTCTGCGGGCGATGCTGAATCTTGGAGGGACGGGAGGGAGGTCCGACGCCTTGAACCACCCGGCGTCGGACAGTTCGGTGCCGTCGATGGCGAGCTCCCCCGATGTGTAGCGGGCTGTGAACCCGACCATGAGAGTGCCCGGAAACGGCCAAGGCTGGCTCCCGAAGTAGCGGATGTCGGCCACCTCGATGGCCACCTCTTCGCGAATCTCGCGGGCCACGGTCTGCTCGAGGGACTCGCCCGGCTCCACGAAACCCGCTAGAACGCTGTAGCAGCCAGGCGGAGCCGTGAGGTTCCGGCCCAGCAGGATCTCGTCCGGATCACGCGTCACTTGTACGATTACAGCCGGACTGATCTTCGGAAAGTGGAGCCGCCCGCATTCGGTGCACATCATCGCGAGCTCGCGTTCATGTTTCTCCGTCCCGGCGCCACAGCGGCCACAGTGCCGATTGGTCCGCCCCCACTCGACCAGCTGGAAGGAGCGGCCCGCAAGCGCGAACTCCTCCTCCGAGAACGCGGTGAACAGCGACCGCAACCGACGCAGATGGAATCCCTCCGGGGCGACGAAAGGCTCGGACAATTCGACCGCCATCGCCGGGAGCGGCCCGGCCGAGAGCGTGTGGCTCAATACCGGCTCGACCCCGAGAGCCACGAGCTCGGATCGGGAGGGTACGGATCCGTCCCCTCCACGGTCTGCCACCAGCATTTCTCGCCCGGAGAACGCGAACCAGAGCTCCTCAGGCCGTCCCGTCACGTCGAGGCCTTTTCCCGACTCGTGCTCGTGGAGGATCCACCGTCAACCGCCTCCATCGTCAACCGCCTCCATCCGCTTCCACTTCATGAAAACCATCCATGCGGCGATGCCCATGATCCATGCGGTGACCACCTTCATGATCGCGCCGGCAAGCTGCTGATCGTGGAGTGGGTTGGTGCCCGGGAATGGGGGTGCGAGTTCATAGGTGGAGTAGATCGGGTATTCGCTGAAGAGCATCATCGCGAACGGCGGGCGGATGAGAATGCCGTTTAGCGCCAAGTATCCGATCTTCAGAAGGGGGTGGAACATCGGACGAGCCGGAATCGGCGCCAGGAGCGGCCACCAGAAGATCACACCGCCGAGCACCCACGCCATATCGAGCGCGAACGCCCCCATCTGGGTCGCCATGGCCGCGTCGACGACTCCCGGCCAGTGAGTGACCGTCATGCCGACGTTGAAAATCAGAAAGGCCGGGACCGGGTGAGTGAGGTCGCCGAGGAACGCGTGAAGAGTGGGCCGCCGCTCGATCGCGCCGAACGCACCCGCCGGAATCCCCAGGAGCATCAGACCTGGCGCGACAACGCCCGCCAACAGGAACTGGGTCACATGAGCGCTGGCCAAGTACGACGCGCCGAGAGCCGCGAGCGGCCAGTCCAGCGCCGCCCAAAGCAAGATCAGCCCGGTCACGAAATAGGCCGCGCTGTGGCTGCCGTCCCCACCGTCGAGTGCGGTGGGAGGGTACCGGCGCCGGAGCGCGACGTAGCCTGCCGCAATGAGGGCCACGAGCAGCCACACGCCCACGTACGGCCGCCAGGTCCAATCCCAGGGTTGGCCCTGAGCCGAACACCACCACTGCATCCTGGTCAGTCCCCCGACCGGGCTGCGGTCACGGCGCCTGCGCCTTCCACTGGAGCAGCAACGGTAGGTCGGTGGCCCAGTCCTCCTGACGGGTACCGAAACCGTACTTGACCCTTGTGCCGCCGTCGGGCGTCACCGCTAGGACGGACGCAGCGTGCCCTACCGTGTACGAATCGCCTGCACCCACAGGCACCGCCGCCGGTGGCAGCAGCAAAGACTCGGCAACGGCGTTCACTTCGTCCACCGTGCCCCGTAACCCCACGAAACCCGGATCGAAGGAGTCGAGCCAGCGCCGCAAGACGTCAGGCGTGTCACGCAGGGGGTCCGTCGAGATGAAGACCACACGGACCCGCCCTCGATCGGCAGGGTCCAGCCGCTCGATCGAGGAGGCCAGCGTGGCCATGTGGATCGGGCAGACATCGGGACAGTTCGTGTACCCGAAGAAAATGAACGCAAGAAGCCCGTCGGTTTCATCCTCGAAGCTGTACGGATTCCCGTGGGTGTCGGACAGCGTGAAGCGCGGCCGCTCACTCCCGGTTTCGACGATGGATCCCCGCAGCGGAGAGTTGGCCATCTCATCCGAACCGCCCGGCGGCTCGCAGGCAGCGAGCGGGACCAGCAGAACTATGGGTATCAGCGCGCGCTTGAGTACCATCTACCACACCCCAGACAAGGAAACACTCCGGAGCCCAAGGTAGGGACTCCGGAGTGCCTGGAAAATGGACGGTTCGTTGGTGGTCAGCGACCCTTCGCCATAGACCACAGGACGATTATGCCGATGATCGCCAATCCGATAAGAGCCTGTGTGTTCTCGCCCAGCTGATCGCCCCAATCGGGAAACTCTGGCTTTGGGCCGGGCTTGGTCTCCGGTTGGTGCATCGAACAGTACTTGGTCCTGTCGACCGTTTGGCGCCGACATTGATTACCCGCCTTGGTCTTGCCACTGCATCTAGCCACTGTCATCTCCTCGCATATCTGCACATCCTCCCACCCCTCCTAGTACGCGCGACCCCCCCTCGCTGATTCAACGACCTCCAGGATCAAAAGGCCTGACCCAGGAAGAGGTGCCATGCGTCCTCCCCTTGGTCCGCACGCGCATATGAAA
Source organism: Gemmatimonadota bacterium (assembly GCA_036986155.1). GTDB lineage: Bacteria > Gemmatimonadota > Gemmatimonadetes > Longimicrobiales > Gaopeijiaceae > JACZXQ01. The sequence continues at coordinate 4,359 of BTRA01000124.1, forward strand.
GATACAGAGGCCCCAACAGAGTCTCCACACCGGCGAAAACTCCGGCGCTCGCCCTGAGATCCCCGACATCGACATCGCGGCGCAGTTCCCAGACGTTTCCGACCTCGCCCGTAAACCCTACGAAAAGCCCTCCCCCGGCGACCGTGGTGGGCACCGTCGCGATCCGCCGCCGGTAGGTTACCCGGGCAAACGCCAGGTAGTTACCGATCACGGTCCTCGGTCTCAGGCCCGAAAGCTCCAGGAACCCACCCAGCGAGAAGTCGTCTTGGCGAGGAAGCGGCCGACCGAAGCTGGTTCCCGCCTTACCGGCGAGAATGAACGTGTCGGGGCCCCGGCTGATGACTCCGGTCGCCCCGCCCACCAGCCGCGAATACGCGGGGTCCGAACCGAGGGCCCGGAGGCCGTTGTAGAGCTCGACGCGGGCCGTGACTCCACGAGTGGGAAACCCTCGGTCGTCGAGCATGTCGACCGAGAGACTCGACCTCAGCCCGCCGATGTCGGCCCCTTCCGCGCCAGCCTCTGTGGCATTGACCCATCCGCGACCGAGCTCTACCCGCGCCTCCCCCCAATCGAGAAACTGAACTCCCGCGGCCAGCATCGCGCCGGCTTGCTCCACGCCTCGCGTCGATTCTCCAGCTCCGCGCTGCACGATACCCAAAGGCTCTTCGATGAACTCGAAGCGAGGCGCGACGAAGAACCGACCACCGACATCCACGGGCTGGTAGAATTCCACCGAGAACGCCTGTGCCTCCCCGATCTGTAACTCGGCCCTGAACTCACCGCCGAGGCGGTTGATCTGAGTCTGCGTGTGGCTGAGGAGAAGGGTGAAGCTGCTGCTGGGCCGCTCCAGGTCGTCGCCGAGAGCCAGTCCCACCCGGAAGAACCCCGGGCCCCATGACTTCTCGATGACCTCCACGATCAGGCCGACCCGACCCTCCTCATGCACCACCCGGTAGTCCACCCGCTCGAACACGTCCAGGCCGTACACGCGAGCCATCGCCCGCTCGAGGTCCTTCGGCTCGATGATCTGCCCGGCCCGAATTCGCAGGCGTGCCTCGACAACCTCGGGAGCGAGCCGTGTCGCGCCTTCGACCCGCACGAAATCGACGCGAAGCGGACCCGACGTCCCCGAGGTCCTTCGGGCGCGGTACTCCTCGTACTCCTCCCGGCTCACGGAATAGCGAGAGAGGCGATCTGCCAACTCGCGGGCCGCGGCTTCTCCCTCGGCGATCGTCGCCGGAAGCCCGGCGAACGCAGAGGTGCGAACGCTGTCGACGTCGGGGCGAATCAGAACTCCACCCATCTCTTCCAGCAGCCGGATCTGAGCGCTCGTGCTCTCGGCGCTGGTGATCCTCAAGACCTGGCTGGACACCTCGACCGCGGACTCCAATTGATCCCTGGTGTAGAGAGGAGGAGTGAGATCGACCGCGATGATGACGTCGGCACCCATCTCGCGCATGACATCGACCGGGAGATTTCGCACCACCGCACCGTCAACCAGTAGGCGCCCGTCGACATCGACAGGAGAAAACGCGCCCGGGATCGACATGCTCGCCCTGACGGCGGTCGAGAGATCCCCACCTTTGAGGACGACCATCTCGCCGGTGACGATATCGGTTGCGACGGCGCGGAACGGGATAGGCAACTCTTCGAACGACGTAACATGCGTGCCCGGCAGGCTCACCGACCGGAAGACCACCTCGAGGTTTTGCCCGGTCACGAGCCCCGAGGGCAACCGGAACGATCCCGAGTTGAAGCCCAGCTCGAGCCGAGTCGGAAACTTCGAGTCGTCCTGTTTTCTACGGAAGGTGAGCCCCCCCCGTGGAGGCCCTCCGGCGATGAGATCGTGCCAATTCATTTCCCGAACGATCCGGTCCAGATCTTCCGGGGTCAGTCCGAAAGCGTACATGCCACCGATGATCGCTCCCACACTCGTTCCGGCAATCATGTCGACGGGAACGCGGAGGTCTTCCAGGACCTTGAGCACCCCGATGTGGGCGCCGCCCTTGGCGCCGCCGCCGCCGAGCACGAGTCCGATCAGGGGCCGGCCGCCGGGTGGAACCACCTGAGCGTCGGCCCTTGGAGGAGCCGAGAGAGCCAGGAAGGCCAGAATGATGAATAGGACGGTACTTCGGAGCATTCAGTAACCCTGGGCAAGCGGACAGTGGCAGACAGCATGTACAGACGAACACCGTGATTTGTTCGGACTCCATCCGTCCCCGCCTCAAAGTCGTTGCCGCTCACCGCCCACCGGGTTCATCCTTGGAGCAACCGACGTGGTGAGAGAGGATGTGTCGATGATCCAATCCATGCGCTCCCTAGCGGGCCTTCTGGCCCTGCTTGGGCTCATACCGGGCGAGCTGCTTGCGCAACAGTCCGACGTTCCAGACTGGTTCCTCCGTCTTCGTCTTCCCAACGCCGCAGCGAAGTCGATGCTCACGCCCTCGGCGTGGGGAGCGGCCTACGGGATGGTGTTCGCGGGTGCGGGACTGACGGACCGATCACCCTACCTGAAGTCGACAGACGGAGTGTTGGCCCTAGGTGTCGGCCTGGGCGATCCGGTTCTGGCGCTTGGCGTTCAGTTGACCACGACCATGTCGGACGTGAGCGACTCCGACAATTTTTCGGTCTCCTTCAAGGTGCACCGATACCTTGGCGACGGCACGGCGATCGCCGTCGGAGGAGAAAGCCTCTTCACGAATGATGCCCTCGCGGATGATCTCGGGGAATCGTTCTACGCCGTGGTCAGCCACACATTCCAGGGCGTGGCGTCCGCCAGGCCCGGTGTGGGTCGTCTGCACGCGACCCTCGGCGTGGGCTCCGGCCGCTTCGCCAACACCAGCCCACGAGACATCTCCGAGGGCAAACGGGAGGACGGAACCCGCGTGTTCGGGAACGTGGCCGTGGAGGTGCACCCCGACGTCAACCTCGTGGCCGAGTGGAGCGGGATCAACCTGCATGCGGGCGCGTCGGTCGCCGTGCCCATCGCCGGCAAGATCGTCGGGCTCACGCTGGGGCTGGCAGACCTCACGGGATACTCGGGTGACGGGGTCCGCCTGGTCGGTGGTGGGGCCGTGGGGGTGTCATTCTGATGGCCTGGGCTCGGCTGACGTGTGCCGCACTGCTCGGCACCCTGCTTCTTCTCGACGCTCGCCCGACTCAGGGGCAGGAGACCGGATCCGACGTGCACATGCCACCACCTCGGATCGTCGTCTCGTCCGTGGCGCTCGGGCTCCAGACCGCCGGGGCGGCGCCCACCGCCCAGGCGTTCGCCGCCAGAGTGCAGCAGACGGTCGCGCAGACCCGGGGCGATCCGCGTGGGGAATCGCGTGCGCGGACCCAGCTGGGCGACTTCAGGGCTTCTATCCTGATCAAGGCTGGGGTCCTGTCGTTCGGGGGCTCGGCTCGGGCGCCACGGACCGCCGAGGCGGCGGTTCGCGGGAAGAGGCCGGCGTGGGCAACACGGCCGATCGTCTTCGTCAGCGAGGCGATTCGAGCGGGCGCGGCTCATCGGTAGGCGGAACGCCCAGCTCGAGCAGACTGAGGAAGAAGCTCACCAGAAGAAGCTGTAGTCCCAGGATCATGGCCGCAGCCGCGGGAGCGACGATCCGGAGGCTCTCCGTGGGATCCAACGATCCAAAGGACGCCTGGCCCCAGAATTCGACTGCGTAGGCCGCCCCCGCCAGACCCCCGACTGCCAGAATCAGGCCGACCCCACCGAGCAGAGGGGCTGAGAAAGCTCGCTCGACCAGGAGTTGGCGCGGGTCCGGCCTGAGAAAGCCCACCCGGCGCGCGTACACCCTGGCCAGCACCGAGAAGCCGGCGGCCTGCGCACCGAGAACCAGCGCCGCACAAGCGAAAACCAGCGTGTTTACGTCGAACTGCAGCCCACCCACTGTACGCGCCCCCGGAATCAACCAGAGCGTAACGGCGAGCCCAATCGTCATTAGCGTGAGCCCCGGGTACAGGAACACCCACCGGGGACTCAAGAGGAGCATGACCCAGAGGTGGCGAAGCCCGTCGCGCAACGGACGCAGATGGGGGCGCCGAGAGCGTCCGTCCGGCGAAAGCGTGGTGGCGACCTCCGTGATCCGAAGTCCCGCAAGGGTGGCCCGCACGACCATCTCGCTCG
>BTRA01000125.1:0-8390 GCA_036986155.1 Gemmatimonadota bacterium
GAGATTCATCTGCCACCGCTGCGCGCCCGACGAGACGACATACCGCTCCTCGCAGAACATTTCCTTGCGCACCAGCCGAAACGGTACGCCAAGGTTTTCCACGGCTTCTCGGAGGAGGCCACCAAGGCTTTGGTGGCCCATCCGTGGCCGGGAAACGTGCGCGAGCTCCAGCACGCGGTCGAGCGGGCCGTACTCATGGCCCAGGAGGAGTTGATCCATTCTTCGGACCTGGGGCTCCGGCGCCGGCCGGACAGTGGTGCCGTGATGGAGGATCTCACCCTTGGCGACGCCGAACGAATCCTCATCGAGAGGGCCCTGGAGCGGAACCAGGGCAACGTCACGAAAGCCGCGGAAGAGTTGGGGCTCAGCCGAAGCGCCCTCTACCGCAGGCTGCAGCGCTACGGCATGTGACCAAGCCTACCCCTCCGATCGTGCCGGCCTCCGGGGCGCCACCGGGGCGTCGGTGGTGGGAACGAGTGAGGCATGACCGGAAGATCGTCTTCCTCACGCTCATGGCGGGACTGCCGGGAGTGGTGCTGTCGTTGGGCTTCCTGTGGCTCGGGTCCTACTCCGCGAAGGTGCAATGGACCATCTCGGTGCTTCTTCTGGGTGTGTGGATAGGGTTTAGTTACGCCGTACGAGAGCGCGTCGTGAGGCCGCTCCAAACGCTATCCAACATGCTTGCGGGTCTCCGGGAAGGTGACTTTTCGATCCGCGTGCGGGGTGCGGGCACGTCAGACCCTCTCGCTCTCACATATCTGGAGCTCAACGCGCTCGAAGAGGTCTTGCGGGAGCAGCGCTTGGGGGCCGTCGAGGCCACACGACTTCTGAGGAGGGTCTTGGAGGAGGTCGATCTAGCTGTCTTCGCCTTCGACGAGACTGAAACCCTGCGCCTTCTGAACGGTGCGGGCGAACGCTTGCTCGGACAGCCAGCCGAGCGTCTCATGGGGCGATCGGCCAGGGACCTCAGGCTCAGGGAGACGCTCTTCGGCGTGGCACCACGGACGCTGGAGGTCAGCCATCCCGGCGGAGCGGGTCGATGGGAACTCCGGCGCACGGTGGTGCGCCAGGAGGGGCAGCCCCTTCGGCTGATCGTACTCTCCGACCTGAGCCGCGCGTTGCGCGAGGAAGAGCGACAGGCCTGGAAGCGCATCATCCGCGTGCTAAGCCACGAAATCAACAACTCGCTGGCTCCGATCAAATCGATCGCGGGGAGCCTTCACGGCATTCTCTTAAAGCAAAGCGAGGGCCCCTTGGACGAGGATGTAGCCAAGGGACTGGACGTCATCTCGGGACGCGCGGAGTCGCTGGGTCGCTTCATGCAGTCGTACGCCCGCCTGGCGCGGTTGCCCGAGCCCGAGTTGACCACGATCGAGGTGGAATCGCTTGTGCGCCACACGGCAGAAATCGAGACGCGCGTTGAGGTCGTCGTGAATCCGGGGCCGGGTCTTTCGGTCCAGGCGGATGCGGCCCAACTCGAGCAACTGTTGATCAACCTGATGAAGAACGCCGTGGATGCTTGCTTGGAGACCGGTGGAAAGGTGGAGGTGTCTTGGAGGCGGATCGGGAACACGCTTCACGTCCTGGTGGACGACGAGGGCCCCGGACTTCCGCCGGATACCGGGAATCTGTTCGTGCCATTCTACACGACCAAACCGGGCGGGAGCGGCATCGGGCTCGCGCTGAGTCGTCAGATTGCAGAGGGGCACGGGGGAAGCCTCTTGCTCGAAAACCGAAAGGGCGGCGTGGGTGCGCGGGCGCGCTTGACGCTGCCGCTCGACCTGAGCGATACAGCGGCCGTAGCGACGCTTGCGGGGCTGGAGGAAGAAGAGACGCCCTAGGGGCTCGCCTCGTTCGAGGATCTCGTCCCCGACCCGTCTGCTCCTGTCCCGGCCCGATACGGTAGCCGTTGCGATCGTCGATCCTCGTGCTCATCCACCCCGGTTTCGGTGCGCGTTACGACTTCGGCGCAACCGTTTCCACCACCCCTGTGTCAGATGGACAGAAGACGCTCGAGTGATCCTTCGCGACAAGGGCTAGACTTGCAGGAAGCGCACCTGGTAGACCGCTCGATGGAAGGTGATCACGACGCTTTCCGGCAGCTGTACGAAGCCAATGTGGATCGGATCTACAGGCTCACGTATCGCATAGCCGGAGATGAGGATCTGGCTCGTGACTACACGCAGGAAGCATTTGTCCGAGCCTACCAGAGGCTGCACCAGTTTCGCGGGGAATCGGCGTTTTCGACGTGGCTTCACTCGATCGCGGTTTCGGTGGCGCTGAATGGCTTGCGGAAGGTCCAACGGCATCGCAAGCGCGAGCGATCCCTCGACGAGGTGTCGCCGCTGGTGGCGCGCACGGAGAGCGTAGAGCCGGACCTGAAGCAGCGGTTACGGGAGGCCATCGAACGGCTTCCTGAGATCTACAAGACGGTGTTCTTGATGCACGATTTGGAAGGCTACAGCCACGGAGAGATCGCCAACACGCTCGACGTGGCGGAAGGTACCTCGAAGGCCCGCCTCTCGAGGGCGCGTGCCAAACTGAGAGAGGCGCTTGGGGAATTCGCCGAGGAGTATGTGTGATGACGGACGATCGCTTTGAGGAGTTCCTGAAGGTGCACGGCGACGGCTACAACAGTCCACCGGCGGCGCCGAAGGACGCTATGTGGCGCGCCATTGAAGGTGCCCTTGCGGAAGAGGGGACGACGAGCGAGGCCGATGTGCCATCACTTGCTTCGTCCCGGGTCGGGAAGCAGGCCTCAGTCCACAGGTGGCGGCAGGGTTGGGGAGTGTGGGCGACCGCGGCTGCGGCCGTGCTTGTGGTGGGAGTAGGGATCGGGCGGATGTCCGTAACGCCGCCGGCCTCTGGTGCTTCCGGAGTCGCCATCATGCCCGAGGCGCGGACGCGGGCCATGCGCACGGTGGCGCTCCGCTATCTGGCCAGAACCGAGTCTCTTCTGACGATGGTGAGCTCGGACGCGCGGCTGGGAACGGTGGACGCAGAAATAGGGCAGTGGGGCCAGGGACTGCTTGTGCAGACGCGGTTGCTCTTGGACTCGCCGGCCGCCGGGGATCCGGTCATTCGGCGGTTGTTGGGAGACCTGGAAACCATCCTGATCCAGGTGGCTGGGCTGTCTTCCGCCGGGCGGGACACCACCAGTGACAGGGAAGAGCTGGAGATGATAGCGGAAGGGCTAAGAGACCAGGACATGATGCTGAGGATCCGCTCGGTCATTCCGATCGGAACCGTTCAACGGGGAATCTAGGAGGACGTGAACCATGCGTAGATGGATCAAGATGGTACTGAGCGGAGCCGTGGTGGCGACCGCCATAGTCTATACCCCCAGTGAGGCCCGCGCGGAGCCGTCGAGCCGAGTCGGGATGATTGGGTCTCACTTCGCCTCTGTTTCGAGCCTCCAGGTCGCCCTCCCCGGGAGCGAGCAGGGTGATCCGGCGGACTCGGTCTATCGGGAGGGCCGTAGGGCGCTCAACCGTGGCGAGTTCCGAGACGCGGCCCGTGTGTTCTCACGCCTTCGCCGCGACTTTGCCGACTCCCGCCGGGTGGGTGACAGCTACTACTACGAGGCTTACGCGCTTTCTCGCCTTGGCGGGACCCGGGACCTCGAGTTGGCACTGGACCTCTTGAATGAGCAAGCGGACGAGTATCCCGAATCCGGTACGACGGACGACGCTCCCGCTCTCAGGGTGCGCATACAAAGTGAGCTCGCGGCCCGAGGAGACTCGGAAGCCGCCGCTGACGTCTTTAGGGGAGCGAGTGAGTCCTGCAACGACTCCGACCAGGAGATTCGCGTAATGGCGCTGAGTGCTCTGCTCAACATGGACCCCGAGCGCGCCTTGCCGATCCTCCAAGAAGTGCTCCGGAACCGGGACGAATGCTCCACCGAGCTTCGTCGGCAGGCCGTGTTCCTCATTTCGCAGCAGCCAGGCGACGGGACGGTCGACATTCTGCTGGATTTGGCGCACCGGAATCCGGATCCTGATCACGAAGTCCGTGAGCAGGCGGTGTTCTGGCTTTCGCAGGTGCGTTCGGATGAGGCGCTGAACGCTCTCGAGTCGATACTACGTGACGCTGACGATGAGAACATCCAGGAAAACGCGATCTTCGCGATTTCGCAGCACGGATCGGCCCGAAGCATCGCGATCCTGAAGGAATTTGCCGAGCGTTCAGGCTCCCCGAAGGACCTCAGGGAGAACGCAATCTACTGGTTGGGTCAGAGCGAGGGCGGCGGCGAATACCTTCGTCAACTCTACGACCGCGTAGACGACGTTGATTTGAAGGAGAATATCGTCTTCGGCGTCGCGCAGTCGAATCGGGCCCCCGATCGTGCGTGGTTGATGGAGAAGGCGCTGGACGAGGGTGAGTCGATCGACGTTCGCAAGAACACACTTTTCTGGGCCGGCCAGTCTGGAATCGACGTCAAGCGGCTCGCCGAACTGTACTCGACCATGCGGGACCGGGAGATGAAGGAGCAGGTGATCTTCGTGCTCTCACAGCGCAGCGGCCCCGAGGCCGTCGATCAACTCCTTCGGATCGCAGAGACGGAGCAGGACACCGAACTCAAGACCAACGCCATCTTTTGGCTAGGCCAGAGTAACGACCCCCGCGTGGCCGAGTTCCTGTTGAAGATCATCGGAGGATGACGGTCTCGATGGAGTGGAGCCTCGTGCTCTCGGTCGCGGCAGTCCTGGCGGTGGGTGCGCTTGCCGCCCCCTCGGCCGGCCAGAGCCTGCAAGAACGGGTACGTACCGCCCCCGACGGAGACGTGACATTCCAGTTCGCTCTTAGGGACGATGTGGAGATCTGCGACCATGGGATCACCATGGGAGGAAGTACCTGGAGCGTGACCACTCGCGGAAGCCGACGCGGCGTCTGCGCCATAGGGGAGGCCGAGATTCTCCTGAGGGTGCGGAACGGCGTCGTCGTCGAGCTGGACTTGCGCCCACCCTCGCTCGATCGAGCGGGCACGGAGTTGGGTCTTCAGGACTCCGATGAGGCGGCCGAGTACCTCTTGAGGGTGGCGGCTGAGCATCCCCGAGAGAGTGTGGCGGAAGATGCCGTAGCTCCCGCTACGATGATCGAGGGTGTAACGGTTTGGCCGGCGCTTCTGGAGCTTGCCGGCGATCGCTCCGCCTTCGAGGACGTGCGTGAGCAAGCCGTCTTCTGGCTATCTCAGGAGGCGACCGAGAAAGCGACGGCCGGGCTTGCGTCCATCGCGAAGGACGACGGCGAGGACGCCGAAGTGAGGACCGCGGCGGTTTTCGCGCTCTCGCAACGCCCGAACGAAGAGGGTGTGCCGATCCTCATGGAGCTGGCCGTTACCTCTCGGTACGCGAAGGTCCGCGAGAGTGCGCTGTTTTGGCTGGCGCAGTCCAGGGATCCGCGTGTGCTGCCCTTCTTCGAGAGTATCCTCATCGGGGCGCCGGTGCTACGGTAGGGCGGCGAGGTCGTCGACTCGGCGATCATCACGCAATGCAGGGCCCGGCGGCGAAGCCGGGCCCTCTTCACATCCTTCCAGTACGACCTTGTTGGGCGGGCGGCCGTGGAGGTAAGTTCAAAGCACCCTTCCCAGCATGGATAACCAGTTTGAGGGGTGGTGCAATCGAAAACCTCCTCCGCTTCCAGGATTCATGAGTGAAGTAATGCAACGGCCCATCAATGTGCTGCTCGTCGAGAGCGACCCCGAAGATCTGGACGGACTTCGGAAAAGCCTTGCCGAGACGGCCGGCGGCCCAATCGAGTTCGAATGGGTGGGTGAACTGGCCACCGCTCTCCAGAAGCTCTCCGCGGGCGGGTTCGACGCCGTGGTCCTGGATCCCTCCCTCCCCGACAGTGATGGAATCGTGAGCTTCGAGCGGACGAATGCGTTCGCTCCGGACGTGCCGATCATCGTGGTTTCCGACCTGGACGACGATGAATTGGCCGTGAGCACCGTACAGGGCGGCGCTCAGGACTTTCTAGGGAGGCATGAGGCGACGCCCGCAGTCCTGGCCCGGTCGATCCGCTATGCGATCGAGCGCCACCGCCTGCTGTCGGCCCTGCGAAGCCTCTCTCTGATCGACGAAGTGACGAACCTCTACAATCGCGGGGGCTTCGCTGATCTCGGCGAGCAGTACGTGAAGCTGGCGAGGCGCACGGAGCGGGGCATCACGCTGGTGTATGTGGACATCGACCGCTTCAAGACCATCAACGACTCCCTAGGCCATCACATCGGGGATCGAGCTCTCCTCAAGGTGGCCGAGATCCTACGTGTCACGTTTCGCCGCTCCGATCTCATTGCGCGATTGGACGGTGATGATTTTGCGGTACTAGCTCTGGAGGCTACCGGGGAGGACGCGACCGCTCTGGTGGGGCGCCTGAGGCGACAGGTGTCTGACTCCAACGAGTCGAGCAAAGAGCCGTACCAACTCTCGATTAGTGTGGGAATGGCCCGGTACGAAGGAGAGGGCCGGATCACGCTCGAGGGCTTGCTGGACCAAGCGGATAAGGCGATGCAGAAAGAGAAGGCTGAAAAACGTCGCGTGGTAGAGCCGTAGGCGACGCAGATGGCGAAGAAGAAGAGAAGACCTGCTAAGGCGTCCGACACCACCCATGTTCGCGGCGAAGATGACGCGACGGACGAACCCAAGGGCTTATCAGACGATGAAGTCGTGGAGGAGACCGATCTAGAGATGGAAGTCGATGAGACGTCGGCCGCGACTCTGGAGCCCACACGTCCGCTAGCCGTACACTGGCTCGTCCGCATCGCGGAGCGGGCCGGGCTAGCTGGTGATCGCCCGGAGATCAGTGCGCAGTTGCCCGCAGCGGAGGCGTGGGGCTCCGTCGTGCGAGCGTACGAACTGCCCGACCAGCGACTGGCCGAATTGGTGGCTGAGTATTTCAGGCTCGACACGGCCGGGTTCGAGAGCGCCGACCCGAACGCGGCGCTCCTCGTACCGGAGGTGATGTCCCGAAAGCATCACATCTATCCGCTGCACGACACCGACCGAAATTTGGTAGTCGCCACCTGTGACCCCACTGACGTCGAGGCCGAACGGGCGTTGGGGTTCAGCACGGGCCGGACCGCGATCTTCCAAGTAGCCTCTCCCACGGCCATTCAGGAGGCCATGGACGCCCGCTTCTCGCCGGAGCTGGCGGTGGAGACGCTTCTCGGCACGCTCGAAGCCGAGGACCTCTCAGACGACGCCGTCAAGTTAGTGGAGGAGATGGGCCCGGAGTCCATCTCGCATGGTGATGCATCGGCCACCCCTGTGGTCAAGCTCACCAACCTCATCATACGAGACGGTATCGCACAGGGTGCCAGCGACATCCACGTGGAGCCCGGACGCAGTATCGGCACGATCCGCTACCGCGTCGATGGCGTGCTGCGTAAGCATATGGACCTACCCATGAGCGCGATGAACCGTGTCATCTCGCGCATCAAGATCATCTCTAGGCTCGACATAGCCGACCGGCTTCGTCCGCAGGACGGCAAGGCCAGGGTCCGCATCGGCACTTTGGCGTACGACCTGAGGATCTCGACCCTCCCGGCAGGTGGAGCCGAGAAGTGCGTGATCCGGATCCTCGATTCCAACCGTTCGTTGAGTCTGGAGGACTTGGATGTTCCAGCCATCGAACTCGCCCGCCTGCGACAACTGCTCAGCCACAGGGACGGCATCGTACTCGTGACGGGACCCACCGGCTCTGGAAAGACCACGACGCTCTACGGTGCGCTTCGTGAGTTGGCCACGGGGAAGGTCAATATCATGACCGTTGAAGACCCCATCGAGTACGAGCTTCCGAGTGTCACTCAGACGCAGGTCGAGGTAAAGCAGGGACTCACCTTCGGATCCGTGCTCCGCTCGATTCTGCGTCAGGACCCCGATGTCATTCTCGTCGGCGAGATTCGGGACCGGGAGACTGCCGAGACGGCCGCCCAGGCTGCGATGACCGGCCATATAGTACTCGCGACGGTGCACGCGAACGACGCCGTGAGTTCGGTCGCCCGAATGGCCGACCTCGGCCTGCCGTGGTCCACCATAGGGACTACACTCCGCGGCACCCTTGCCCAACGGTTGCTGCGAAGGGTCTGTGCCGCGTGCGCCGATCCCGTACGGGGCCGTCTTACGCCCGAGGAGCAGCGGTTGACGGATAAGAACGGCATCGAGCCGGTCGTTCGGGCTGTGGGCTGTAGCGAGTGCGGGTTCACTGGCTACCGCGGACGTATCCCGGTCGTAGAGGTGCTCATCTCCGGCCCGCGCTTCCAGGCAGCAGTAGAGGCTCGGAAGGGGTGGGGTACGCTCACAAGAATTGCCCAGCAGGGGGGCCTCCGCACCATGCACGACGTCTCGCTCGAATGGGTCAAACAGGGCAAGACCACTCTAGACGAGGTG
>BTRA01000126.1:0-8315 GCA_036986155.1 Gemmatimonadota bacterium
GCAGAGAAAGAAGGGCTTTCCTTCGCGTGTCTCGATCGCATTGCCTTCGAAGTCGAAGAGAGGCACCTCTCCCTCTACCTTGTATGATCCATTCTCTGAGACGGTAATCTTTACGTCGGACAAGGTTCCCTCCCGCAGGTACGTTTAATGGGCGCGTTTTTCTCGGGAAATCGAATCGGTAACACCCCCGACCGGAGTGACGGTTCCGGCAGTCGCAGATCGCGGTCGCCCGGGCCGTCAAGCTTGGAAGGGCGCGCTGGCCTCGGTAACTTCGGGAGAGCTTGCTGAGCCCCTGAAGGGGCGAGGATCCCCGAACGGAAGTCGGAATCGCGCGATCGTGTGGAATCGTAGAAAAAGCGTCGAAGTAGACATCGGTGGTGTAAGGGTCGGGGGCGAGAACCCGGTCGTCGTCCAGTCCATGACGAACACCGACACGGCCGACATTGAGGCCACGGTGGCTCAGGTCGAGGCCCTGGCCGATGCGGGTAGCGAAATGGTGCGGGTCACCGTGAACAACGAGGCTGCCGCACGAGCCCTACCCGAGATCGTCGAACGCCTCGCCGATAAGGGGTGTGACGCCCCGATCATCGGTGACTTCCACTACAATGGGCACCTGCTGCTCACCAAGCATCCGCAGACCGCGCAGGCGCTCGCCAAATACCGCATCAACCCGGGCAACGTGGGCACCAAGCACCGGGACGCGAACTTCCAGGACATCATCCGGGTCGCCATCGACAACGATAGACCGGTGAGAATAGGCGTCAACTGGGGGTCGCTCGATCAACGCCTGTTGACCGAGTTGATGGACGCGAACGCCGAGTCCGAGCAACCCAAGGACGCCGCGCAGGTGCTGCGGGATGCGTTGATCGAGAGTGCGATGCGCTCGGCGGCGCTGGCCGAGGAGATCGGCCTCGGCCACGACCGGATCGTATTGAGCGCCAAGGTTTCCGGTGTATCGGAACTGATCATGGTCTACCGGCAGTTGGCCCCCCTCAGCGATTACCCGCTCCACCTCGGGCTCACCGAGGCCGGCATGGGCGCGAAGGGGATCGTCGCGACAACGGCTGGGCTGGGTCCTCTGCTCACCGAGGGGATCGGAGACACGATAAGAGTGTCGCTCACTCCGGAGCCGGGTGGCGATCGTACGGAAGAGGTGCGCGTAGCCCGGCAGATCCTGCAATCGCTGGGAATCCGCAGCTTCGAGCCGCAGGTCACGGCGTGCCCGGGGTGTGGCCGCACGACCAGCACGTTCTTCCAGGAGATGGCTCAGGACATCCAGGGCCACATCCGCGAGCGGATCGCATTCTGGAAAACCAAGTACCCCGGCGTCGAGGACCTGGAGGTGGCCGTCATGGGGTGCGTGGTGAACGGACCCGGGGAGTCGAAGCGCGCCAACATCGGAATCTCACTACCGGGCACCTTTGAGGAGCCCAAGGCTCCGGTCTATGTGGATGGCGAGCACTACGCCACACTGAAGGGCGATGGCCTGGTCGAGGAGTTCAAGGCGATGCTCGACGAGTACATCGAAAGCCGCTACGGCGGGAATGGCCCGTCGGGGAGTGTGCCCACCTAGGAGGAGCCTCGACCGGCCGGTGCCGTGTTGGCCGGACTCCCTCCAAGGGCCACCGAAAAAGGGTTCGTTCCTGCATGTCGATCTACATATGTCATCGCCTTGCAACGTTCCCGCTCAGGAGCGCATCACAGACTCGGTTCCCGCTCCGTGGGCGGAGGCTTGGTCCAACTCGAAGATGGGCGACATGAACATGACCTACTCCACCCGAACCTTGAGCGTGGTAACCGCCGGTGTCGTGCTGAGTGCCGCCGCCGCCGGCATTTACCTCCGGCGTGCTCCGGACCAGAGCGATGGGGACGCCGCCGCCAGGGCAGTGGCAGACGGTGACGCGCCCTCGACGTCTGCGGGCCAGCAGTTCTCCACGGACGTTCCCCAGCCCGTGACGGGCTCTGCGGCTACTCTGGATACACTGTGGATCACCGTGACGGCAGCGGGCCAAGCGGCCGCGATCCGTGAGGCTGCCATGACGTCACGCGTGGAGGGCCAGGTCATGCGCGTGCCCGTGCGCGAAAATGCCCGTGTCCGCGGCGGCCAGGGATTGGTACAGATCGACACGACCGAGTACGCGATGGAGGCAGCGAAGGCGCGGAGTGACCTCGAGGACAAGCAGGCGGAATACCAGCGCATGACCCTTGGGGACGACGGGATCGCGGATGCGACGGTCCGCGCCCAACGCGCTCGCCTGGCGAGGGTCCGAAGCGGATTGAATCAGGCCGAGGTCACGCTCAGGCAGACGGAGCTCGATCTCGAGAGAACGACCGTACGTGCGCCGTTCGGCGGCCGCGTGGCGGATATCCTGGCCGTTGCGGGCCAATGGGTTTCGGTCGGGACCGAGTTGCTCACGGTCGTTGACTTGGATCCGATCAAGGTGGAGGTGCAGGTGCTCGAGGGAGAGATCGGGTTGTTGGAAGAGGGTCGCACGACCTTCGTCGACTTCGCGGCGTTCCCCGGTGAGATCTTCGAAGGCACCATCCAAACCATCAATCCCAAGGTGGACCCGGACAATCGCACGGCGCGCGTGACGGTCCTTCTGTCCAACCCGGAAGGGCGGATCAAACCCGGCATGTACGCTCAGGTGAAGATCGACGCCCAGGCGTTCCCCGACCGGGTATTGGTCGAGAGACGGGCGATCCTGGAGCGCGACGGGCGGAAAATCGTGTTCGTGTACCACCCCGAGCCCGATGGCCGGAGCGGCCGGGCCGAGTGGCGCTACGTGACCACAGGGCGGGAGAACGAGTTCCTCGTCGAACTCACACGAGGCGACGAAAAGTTCGTCGAGCCCGGGGAAATCGTGCTGGTAAACGGCCACCACTACTTGGCGCACGACGCCGTGGTGCGCCTCGTGGATGATCCCGAGAGCGAGGGGGGGAGGCCGGGCCGATGAGAATCGCTTGTAACGCGGGGCGTCTCGTAGCAGTGTCGGCCGGGCTCCTGCTTTTGTTGCCGTCCGCCGGAGCGGCCCAGGGTGTGGTGTCCGACACGTTGGACTTATCGCTCGAAGAGGCCTACCGAATCGCCGGGCTGCACAACCCGGCGTATCAGCGTTCCCTGAACGACATGAGCCTGAACTCCGCCCAGACACGTACCACGTTGCTCACGCAGGTGCTGCCCAAGCTTTCGATCAACGTGCTCAATACTGGCTACACGGGCCGGTTGACGCCGCAGGCGTTCGACTTCTTCGGCAACCCGATTGCCAACCCGCGGTCCGATTACGTCTTCAGCTCCTCTACGACCCAGGGTGCCTCGCTCACCTGGAACATTCAGGGAGCATCTCTCCTCAACAGCCTCAAGCGGCAGCGGCTCACGAACGCCGACCGTGCGCTGGCGGGGGACGGCGCACTCTGGGGGCTGCGGTCCAACGTCCGTAGGCAGTTCTTCGCCGCGTCGAGAGAGGCGGAGTTGATTCGGTTGGAACGTGACCTCCTCGAGGAGAGGAGAGTCGATCACGAGCTTGCCGAGCGACTCTTCGAGCTGGCGGCGATCACCCGAGTGGACTTGCTCAACGCCGAACTCGGGATCCAACAGCAAGCTCTGAACATTCAGAGCCAAGATGGCAGGTACCAGCGCTCATTGCTGACGCTCCGCACCACGTTGGGTGACGTAGGACTGCCCCCGCTTCGACTGGCCGGCGAGCCACAGCCGGTGTTCGATCCATCGGGGTTGGACGCGGAGTCGCTCGTGCGCACCGCCATGAGCCGGAATCTCGACGTCCGGAAGGCACGCGCGGCGGTGGTGTCGGCCTCCCACGCCGTGTCCGAGAGCAAGGTGACGTGGTGGCCGAACCTCTCGGCCCGGTTCGACCTGGGCCGCTTTACGCAGACTAGGGGGCGTAACGCGCTTTTCGACCTGAAGCCCGACAACGACCTCCAGAGCCAGATGAGTCTTCAGCTGAGTCTCCCATTCTTCAACGACTACTTCCAGAACTCCTACGGCATCCAGGAGGCCAAGGTACAGGTCGACAACCGCTCGGAGGATCTCCGGAACGCGCGGCTGGCCGCTGAGGAGCAGGTCCGTGGAAACTTGATGACGTTGAACAACCAGTACGAGACGTATCGCCTCGCGCAACGTTCTCACGACATCGCACAGGAGGCACGCCGCCTCGCCCGTGAGGAGTACCGGTTGGGCACGCGCACCTTCACGGAGCTGCGGGACATTATCGACGAAGAGCGTAAGGCCGCACGCCAAGTGATCGAGGCCCAGTACGGGTTCGTGGACGCCCTCGTGTCGCTCGAGGAAGCAGTCGGGACGCCGGTGGATCCGCGGTTTTCGCTGACGGGCGCCCGTTAGCGTGTCGATCCCGGGCACGTCCACGCGGCGGCCCGTCGCGGTGGCTATGCTGTTTCTCGCAGTGATTCTGCTGGGCGGTATCTCGTTCTTGCGACTGCCGATCGACCTATTGCCCGACGTAAGCTATCCCCGCCTGGTGGTTTATACGTCCTATCCGGATGTGGCGCCGGCCGAGGTCGAGCGCCTGGTCACCGAGACGGTGGAGGCGACGGCCGCCGCCGTGCCAGGCGTCGAAAAGGTCTCCTCGGTGTCTCGGGACGGCGTGAGCCTGGTCACCCTGCGCTTCGCGTGGGGGACCGACATGGATTTCGCCATGCTCAACACTCGAGAACGCCTGGACAACATCCGGGACGCTTTGCCCGAGACCGCCGACCGGCCGCGCATTCTGCGCGTGGACCCCGAATCCGAACCGATCATGGTACTCTCGGTCGCGGGCGGCTCCGACCTGTGGGAGACGAAGGAGCTGGCCGAGACCGTGTTCAGGCGGCGCTTGGAACAGCTCGACGGTGTAGCCCAGGCGGCGGTGACAGGCGGCCTCGACCGCGAGATCCAGGTAGAGGTGCGGCCCGCGCTGCTCGAGGCCTACGGCATCGACATGGGGCAGATCGTGGAGGCGTTGGCGGCGGCGAACTACAGCGCACCCGGAGGAACAGTGCTCCAGGGGCGGTACCGTTACCCGCTGCGCACGCTGGGTGAATTCCAGACGGTCGAGGAAATCGGTGGCGTGGTCGTGGCGCGCCAGGAGCAGGCGTCCGGCGGTCGGGCGGGGGAGTCCACCTTCCGCTTGATACGGCTGAGGGACGTGGCCGATGTGGTGGATGGCTTCGCCGAACGGGAGGCCATCGCCCGCTACAACGGCGTGGAGTCGGTCGGCCTGCTTGTGTTCAAGGAGGCCGACGCCAACACCGTGTCCGTGGCCGAGAGGGTGGAGGAGACGCTCGTTCAATTGCGCGAGGAGTTCACCGGGATCGACATCGAAGTGGCGAGCAGCCAGGCCGGATTCATCTCGGACTCGATCAGCAACGTGGTTCAGGCACTCGTGTTCGGGGGCGTGCTCGCGTTCCTGGTACTGTTCCTCTTTTTGCGGGACCCGCGTTACCCGGTCGCCATCGCGTTGGCGATTCCGATTTCCGTGGTGGGCACCTTCGCCCTGATGGATGCGGCGGGGGTCTCCCTGAACATCATGAGCCTGGGGGGACTCGCGCTTGGAGTGGGGATGCTGGTGGACAATTCGATCGTGGTGCTCGAGAACGTGTTCCGGCACAGGGAAGGCGGCGCGCGGGCGGCGATCGCCGCGACCCTGGGAGCGGAGGAAGTCCAGGGTGCGATTACGGCTTCGACACTGACCACCATAAGTGTGTTCGGCCCGATCATCTACGTGGAGGGCGTGGCGGGAGAGCTGTTCCGCGATCTATCCTTGGCCGTAGCGTTCTCGCTGCTCACGAGCTTGCTGGTCGCCCTGACCCTTCTGCCGCCGATCGCTGCTCGCTTCGCCCTTGGGGGCGACGAAGTCGCCGCTTCCCCGGCGCGTGCGGCCGAGCCCCGGCCGGCCGGGTTCTGGAGGATGGCGATCTGGCTGGTAACGGGCCTTCTTCGCCTCCCGTTCCGGATACTGGCGGGACTCGGTAGGCTCGCAAAGGAGCTCGCGGTCTTTTGGGGGCGCGGCATCGGTCGCCTGTCAGGGCGGGTGTTTGGTGCACCGCTTCGGGTCTTCGATACGTGGTTCGAGCGGTTCGCCGACCGCTACCATCAGGTGTTGGTGTGGTCGCTGGATCACCGGGCCCATGTAGTACTCGTGGCGCTCGGGGCGTTGGTCCTCTCCGGTGCCGCCGCGCTGACGCTCGACCGAGACCTCCTCCCCTCGGTGGATCAGGGAGCCTTCGACGCTCGGCTGGAGTTGGCCGGGGGAACGGGGTTGGTTGCCACGGCGCAGGTGGCCGCCGAGATCGAGGCCGCGATCCTCGCGGATCCGGGTGTGGATGTGGTATTCAGCCGAATTGGCCGGGATGTACAGTCCTATGCTGAGACCGAGGACGTTTCCGGCTTGAACACCGCGGACTTCCAGGTCAGGCTCGTTGAGGGCGCCTCGACGGGCGAGGTGCTCGGCCGTCTCCGTCCGCTTGCCCTGACCGTAGGGAACGGCCTCCTCACGTTCGATGTTGGGCAGGCAACGGCATTGGGCCAGGTGTTGGGTGGCACGGATGCCGATGTGGCCGTCCGGATACAGGGAGAGGCTCTCGATCTTGCCTACGCGCGTGCCAAAGTGGTGCGGGAGCGGCTGGCGGGCATCGAGGTGCTGGGCAACGTCCGAATCGGAGTGGAAGAGGGTCAGCCTCAGATTCAGGTGCGGGTCGACCGGGAGGCTGCCGCTCGGTATGGCGTGGAACCGCGGCAGATAGCGGACGAGCTGAACCGGGCCATGCGTGGCGATCCCGCCACGGAATTCGTGGACTTCGACCGCAAGATCGACATCGTCGTGCGCTTTCCGAACGACATGCGTTTCTCGTTGTCCACGCTGAACGGCATCCGAGTGGAGGGCGTACCGCTCCGGGAGCTCATCGACGTTCGCGAAGTCCTCGCGCCGTCAGAGATCTTCCGCGAGGGACAAGCCAGGGTGATCACTGTTTATGCCGACGTGGTCTCCGGTGGCCTCGACCAGGCGATCAAGGTTATCGGAGCTTCCCTCGCCGATTTGCCGGCGACCCGTGACCTCCGGATGGATGTCGGCGGCGAGAACGAAGAGATGCGGCGCAGCTTCCGGGACTTATCCTTCGCCTTCGGGTTGGCGCTCATTCTGGTCTACATGATCCTGGCGGCCCAATTCGAGTCGTTCGTGCATCCCTTCACGATCCTCATGGCTGTACCGCTGGCCCTGATCGGCGCCGTATTTGCACTGGCACTGACCGGAGAGGGCATCAACACGATGAGTCTCATCGGGATCGTCATCCTCGTGGGGATCGTGGTGAACGACGCCATTGTAAAGGTGGACTTCATCAATCAGGTCAGGGCCCAGGGCATGGCATGCCGCGAGGCGATCCTGGAGGCCGGCCGCGTGCGTCTTCGTCCCATCATCATGACGACCGTCACCACGGTGTTGGGACTCACTCCGATGGCCTTGGGCATCGGTCGAGGTGCTGATTTGCGTGCGCCCTTGGCGATCGCGGTGATCGGCGGGCTGGTGGTGGCGACGCTGCTTACGTTGATCGTCGTGCCAGTGGTCTACTCGCTCATCGAGGGTCTGCGGGTCGGTGCTCCCGGGGAGTCGGCCGATCCCCTGGCAAGCCCACCCGTCCGGGTGCCGGCCACATGAGGGGAGGAGGCCTGTGATCCGACTCAGCATACGTCGTCCGGTTGCCGTGGCGATGACCTATTTCGCGGTTGCGCTGCTCGGTGTTGCCGCGTGGAAAAACATCCCAGTCGAGACCCTCCCCGATACTCAGTTGCCCCAACTGTACGTCGAGGGCACCTGGCCGGGGACGTCGCCCGAGACCGTCGAGGCGTTTCTCACATCGCCACTCGAGTCGACGATCCAGCAACTGAGGGGGGTGGAAAAAATCATCTCCGAGTCCACGGAAGGCTCCACCGAGATCACGGTGGACTTCAACCGAGACACGGACATGGATTTCGCTCGGCTCGACCTCGCTGAGCGGATTTCCCAACTGGAGGAGGAGCTTCCCCAGGGAGTTCGGCCGATCACCGTTGCCCCGTACGTGCCCAGGGAGTTCGAAGACCGGGCGGGGAGTTCCGTGCTCACCTACACGATCACGGGCCCTTATGTGCTCGAAGCGCTTCGTGCCCACGTCGACGACGTGATCAAACCCGCGCTGGAGCAGTTGGATGGTGTTGGAGAGGTTTCGGTGTTTGGTGGGCGCGACCGGCTCCTGCGGATCGAGTTGGACGAGAATCAAATGTTGGCCCTTGGCCTAACCCCGGTCGAGGTCCGCGAGAGCATTCG
>BTRA01000127.1:0-8265 GCA_036986155.1 Gemmatimonadota bacterium
TCGAACCCGCCCGGGGCCATCTCAGCGCTCGCCAGAAGGAGGAAGCCATCCTGATGGTAGAACGGTCGCGTAACCTGTCCATTCCAGCGTTCCCAGCCCATGAGCGCGGCGCCGGCCATCCTCGTATAGAACGCGTCGGCACCGTAGTCCATCCGCACGACTTTGCTGACATCGGTCGTGGCTGCGTCGGGATTGGGAAGTGGGCCGATGTCGAAGAGGGTGACGGAATAGCCCCGCCGCTTGAGGGCGAAGGCCGCCGTCGCCCCAAAGATGCCGCCACCGACGATTGCCACCGAGCTGTTCATACTGTCATTAATAAGCGATGGAGCTGAGAATTCTGTCTAGTCTTGATATCGGCCGGTGCCTCGACATGTCCGGGGCCATCGACGCCATGCGCGACGCGTTCGGGCAACTTTCGGCGGGCGAGGCCGATATTCCTCGACGCTTGGCCCTCGAGACCCCCGAAGGTGTGTCGCTCTTCATGCCGGGGTATCTGCCGGGGTCTGGCGACCTCGCGGCCAAGATCGTTTCGGTGTATGGCGGCAATCCGGCCAGAGGACTCCCCGTGGTGAACGCCGTCGTGGTGGTGCTGGATGTCTCGACGGGCATCCCGGTGGCACTCATGAACGGAACGTCGCTCACGGCACTCCGCACCGGTGCCGCAGGTGGCTTGGCAGCGGACTTTCTGGCGCTCCCCGAAGCCGACACGGTGGCGCTGTTCGGTGCAGGCGTCCAGGCCCGTACCCAACTCGAGGCAGTGCGGGCCGTGCGCCCCATCCGCCGGGTACGTATCCTCTCCCGCGGCGGCGAGTCCGCCGGCCGGATGGTAGCGGAGTTGGAAGGCGTGGAGGCGGAGTTGGCGAGCGATCCGGTGCATTGCCTCGAAGGCGCCCAGATCGTAATTACCGCTACCGATGCGTTCGAGCCCGTGTTTCCTGGTGAATTCGTCACGCCGGGGACCCATGTGACCGGCGTTGGTTCCTTCACGCCAGATATGCAGGAGGTCGACGCTGCGCTCGTCACACGCGCCAAGGTGGTCGTGGATTCCAGGGAGGCCGCGCTCGCGGAGGCCGGTGACTTGATCATTCCGATCCGCGAAGGGTCGTTCCATCCAGAGGAAATCCATGCCGAGCTCGGGGAACTCGTCAGTGGTCTTCGCCGCGGGCGGGAAGATGCCTCGGAGATCACTTTCTTCAAGTCTGTCGGCACCGCCGCCCAAGACGTAGCAGTGGCTGGCAGGGTTTTCCGGAAAGCCCGGTCTATGGACCTGGGGACCGTTGTGGAGTTCTGAAGACGTGCAGACTCCGTGTCGGTTTTATTCGCGTTCGCCCCCCTGAGGCGCATAGATTGGTGGTGGAACATGATCTATGTGCCGATTGAGGGAACAATGTGAGCGAAGACATTCACGATCCGAGTGGAGAGGGCCGGTCCATGGACGACCTTTTCACGGAGATGAAGAAAACACGCGGAGAGGGCGGAGCGGAGGAGATGCCATCGCCACTCGCCGCGGCTGTTTCGGCCTATCTCATGGGTATGGCAGATCAACGCACGGATCTGGTGAATCCCGTACGTAGCCAAGCTGCTGCGGCCATCGATGCGGGGAATCTGGACGATGTCGCCGCCGCGATCGAAACGCTGCTCACGCAGCCGGTGCCCGATCCTGAGGCGGTTGCCCTCGCACACATGTTGCTTACGACGCACGTGGAGGTCCGCATGGTGCTGCGCATGGGCGTGGAAAAGGACGAGAGCCGGAGAGAGGCGCTCATTGCGGCGCTCGCCACCTTGGGTCCCTCGATGGCGCAGACCCTCTCCGATGCGCTGGCCCAGACCGAAGACCGGCATGCACGGCGCTCTTACGTGCGCACGCTGGTTGCGATGGGTCAAGACGGCATGACGGTCGTGGAGGAAATGCTGGAGGATAGTCGCTGGTTCGTGGTGCGAAATGGCGTCATGGTCCTCGGCGAGGTCGGCGGAAGCACGGCGGTCAGCTTCCTCACCACGACGCTTGCCCATGCCGATGCCCGGGTCAGGAGAGAGACGGTGATCTCTTTGGCCAAGATCGGCGGGGAGGACGCCGGGATATTGGCGATCGGCATGCTCGGGGATCCGGATGCCGACGTTCGCGCGGGGGCGGTACGGGCCGTCGGAGTATTGAAGGTCGAGCGGGCTCTTCGGCCGCTCCTCGAGCTCCTCGACGAGGAGGAGGAGGACTCGGTGGTCGAGGAGGTCTTGCGTTCACTCGGGCAACTGGGCGATCCCAGTGCAGTACCGTCCCTCGAGAAACGAGCCGTGGGGAGCTTTCTACGGAAGCCGCCCACTGACGTCCGCGTGGCTGCATACACGGCTCTCGGTGCGATCGGCACGCCCCACGCCATGAGCCTCGTCGAGGAGGCTCTCGACGATAAGGAAGCGGAAGTGCGGTCCGTCGCGGCAGCCGTGGTCGCGGCGCGCAAGTCGATCGCCACGACGGAGTCCTAGGCCCCTAGGTCACCATCGCCAGCACGCGCTTCAGGGCGCTGGCGAATCTGAATCCCTCCCGGGCCTCGTCTCTCAGCGAATGTAGGCGGGCTCCCTGATCGGAATGGGCGAACAGGTTCGTGATCGTCGTGTCCACCCCCTTCGACTCCGCAAAGCACTCATGGAGACGGAGCGTTTCCGTATAGGGCATGAGCCTGTCGCGGCGGCCGTGGAGCAACTTGACCTGCGGTTCGATCCCTCGGAGGAAGGGCGTCGGATTCATGAGGGGTGACACTTTTTCCGCCGCGACGGCCAACCGTGGTACGAATTCGTGGATCACCTCCTCGTCGGGCTCGGCGTCGGTGGGGGCCGCGAACAGGTCGAAGATCCACCGTCGCTCTTTTGCGATGGTGCGCCGTTCCGCCTCCTTGAGCGGGTCGTACGAGGCGTCCCAGGCCGGAATGCGCCGTTCGCCGGCTTCCACCGCGAGTCGCCAAAGCGCGTCGGCTACGTCTCCTGCGTCGGAGTATTCAGGCACCGAGGTGAGGTGGTTCCCGCCGATGATCCACCGGGCGTACGGATCGGGCGAGAGATGGTAGTCTCTTCCTTCCCACTCGTGGTGGCCGGTCATCTGGAAGCGCAGAATGCGCTGGAGGTCACAGTAACCGCCGAACCCCACGACGCCGGCCAACCGGGATCCGATGTCGGGTTGTGATGCCGCGATCAGAACCTGCGGGCACCCGAACGAGAAGCCGACGAGTCCGTATGGTCCCGGCCCCGCCACGCTCGATTCCTCCAACGCGTCCAGAGCCATTCGGACCGTCGGTGAGGTCAGTTCCGGTGCGAGCCTCAGATCCCGCCACTCGGGGACCTCGGGTACGAGCACGACCACACGGGCGGAGGCGAGGGAGCGGGCGAAGCGAAGCAATACGGGATGGAAGCGACCCGGACGGGTGCTACCGTGCAGGACCACCCATCCCGGCAGCGGACCTCGGACGGTGGTGGGCGTGAACAGAGTTGCGGGTACCTGTCGGTCACCACGGTCCAGTAGCATCTCTTGCTGCGTGACGGACGACCGCTCGAACAGCCATCGTTGGACGAAGCGGACGGTGCGAAGTGTTGCGCTGGCCATGGGGGTTGAACCTACCGACCCTCGAACGGAAGGCGCCAGCCTCCGGGTTGCGCGTCTACTGGGCTGGGATCAGAATGCATCGTTCGTTTCGAGGTTTACAGACTTGGAGCATGCTACGATGCGCAGTAGAAGCGCCACCACCGTAGCGATCGCGGCAACACTCCTCCGGAGCCCCTCAGTGGCCTGCGGCCGCTCGGCCATCGGGCTCATCGCGGCCCGGTGATCGATCGTAGGGGCTTTCTTGCGATCCTGGGTGCGTCCGGGCTCGGGTGGCCCGGCACCCTGGAGCACTTTTCGCTACGGGCCCAGGAGGGAGGGGCACCGGAAGACGAAGAGTTCTGGACGTTCGTGCGGAGCCAATTCCTCGTTCCCGATGACCGGGTCTATCTGAACAACGGCACCCTGGGGCCGTCTCCCCGGGTGGTGGTGGAGGCCGTGGCCGAACACACTCGCCGTGTCGCAGCTACGTTTCCGCCCGGAGTGCCGTGGGAGGCGCTCAAGGACAGCTTGGGCACCCTGCTGGACGGCGATCCCGAGGGCTTCGTTTTCCCCCGCAACACCACCGAGGGAATGAGCTTCGTGGCAAACGGGCTGGATATCGGGCCTGGCGACGAGGTACTGTCCACGGACCACGAGCACATCGGTGGCCGAGAACCTTGGTCGTCCGTGTGCCGACGGAGGGGAGCGGAGCTGCGGACCGTCGCACTCCCGACTCCCGCCCAGTCGTCCGAGCAACTTTTTGCGGCGATCGCCGCCGGCCTTACGCCGAACACGAGTGTGCTCTCGGTATCTCACGTCACGTTCACGACCGGCACGGTACTCCCGGTCCGCCGCCTGGCCGACCTCTGCCGCGAGCGCGGGATCATCTTCGCGGTCGACGGCGCACACCCTCCGGGCATGTGTCAGGTGAGCCTGCGGTCGCTCGGCGGTGACTTCTACGCGTCGTCTCCCCACAAATGGTTACTGGCGCCCCAGGGGACCGGGCTTCTCTACCTGGCCCCCGAATGGCGCACATGGCTCTGGCCCTCGGTTGCGTCTGGTGGTTGGGATGATCTCGACCTCGGGGCACAGCGCTTCAACCACCTAGGGACCTTCGACGAGTCGAGGCTGGTCGGTCTCCTGGCGGCGGTCGAGTTCATGAACGCGCTCGGCATGGCACGGGTCGAGGCGCGAGTGCTATACCTCAATCGCCGCCTCAAGGAAGAGTTGATTCGAATCCCGGGCATCACCGTGGTATCGCCCGAACTCTTGGACCTGTCGAGTGGCATGGTGTCGTTCGGACTCGACGGGGTGGAGTCGCTTCGACTGCAGCGGTTCCTGGCAAGGGAAGCCAACATCAGGACGAGGGTGATCGGAGAGTACGACTACGGTTGGATGCGCCTCTCCACCCACATCTACAACACCATGCGCGACGTAGAAACCGTGGTCGAGCTGGTGGACAGGGTGGCGCGGCGCGGGATCCCGAGCGACTGAGCGGCCTTTCCCTTCAGTCCCGCCGGGGGAACGGATCGAGGCGAACCGGCTACAACGGTGGTCGCATCTGAACACAAGCACCTCCTTAATCAATGGACGCAGCGTGCCGATGAACGACTACCGACCGCCGTATCGGGCCGCCGGGATCACGGGTGTGCTCGTCCTTGGCCTCTATGCGCTCACGTTGGCGCCCTCGACGAGTTGGTGGGACGCGAGCGAGTACATCGCCACGGCGCAGATCCTGGGCATTCCCCACCCACCGGGGAATCCACTCTTCGTGGCGGTCGCCAAGGTGTGGACTCTGATGCTGGCTCCGCTGGGACTCTCCGTGGCGGTTCGGGTCAATCTTCTCGCCGCCTTCACGAGCGCGGTCGCGACGGGCTTTTTCTTCCTGGTATCACACCGGATCCTCTCGGATATCGTCCGCGAGCGTTGGATGGCGATCCTGGGAGCGGCTTCGGGAGCGATCATGGGGGCGACTGCCTTCACGGTCTGGAACCAGTCGGTGGTGAACGAGAAGGTCTACACGCTCAGCGTCATGATCATCGCTGTGGTGAGTTGGCTCATGCTGCGGTGGTACGATCACAGGGACTCGCCGCAAGGTATCCGCTATCTGGTGGGAGCCGTTTACTTGATGGTGCTGGGCGCCAGTAACCACCTGATGTCGGTGTTGCCCTTGCCGGCTGCGGGGTTGTTCGTATTGGTGGTCGGGCCTTCCGTACTGCTTCGCAAGAGGTTCCTGGCGCGAGTGATTCCGGCGGTGATCATCGGCCTGTCGTTCAACTTCTTCCTGCCGATCCGTGCGGCCCAGGATCCCGTAATCAATGAAGGGGCATCGACCTGCGAGACGGTGGTGGGTGCGACGGTCGCAATCTATACGAACGGCGCGATGGGGTGTCCCGCTCTGGCTTCGTCGCTCAGCCGAGACCAATACGGCAAGCCTCCGCTGACTCAGCGCATGGCTCCACTCGTGGACCAGCTCCAGAACTACTACCAGTACTTCGACTGGCAGTGGGGCCGCGGAGTGGACCCGTCGGCGCAGCCTGTGAGGGCGCGTCTGCCTCTGACCATCCTGTTCGGTCTGCTCGGGTTCATCGGGCTCGTGGCCGTGGTCCGCTCCGACAGGCGCATCGGCCTCTATGTTGGCGGGTTGGCGCTCACCGTCACCCTGGGGCTGGTGCTCTATCTGAACTTCAAGTACGGGTTCTCGCTTGCTCCCGAGGTCACAGACCTACGCCTGCATGAGGTCAGGGAGCGTGACTACTTCTTCCTCGCGAGCTTCATCCTGTGGGGTAACCTCGCCGGAATCGGGCTCACGGGGGTCTGGATCATCCTCTCAGAGCGGTTGGGAGAGAACGGTTACGTGAAGTGGTCGCCGATCTTCCTGGTGGCTCTGTTTCCCCTCGTGCTGAACTGGGCCTGGGCGAGCAGGGCGGGGGACTATGCGGCCCGAGACTGGGCCTATGATCTCCTCATGAGCGTCGAGCCGTACGGCGTCCTCTTTACCAATGGGGACAACGACACCTTTCCGTTGTGGTACGCGCAGGAAGTCGAGGGCGTGCGTAAAGACGTGACGGTGATCGTGGTCCAGTACTTGTATACCAACTGGTACGCGAAGCAGCTCCGCGATCTGACCAGCGTGGGGCGGCAGCGGCCTTTCGAGAGCCAGTTCGCCGTGGGACTCTATGAGCCACCGGAGCAAGCGCCGCCGACCGCCATAACGCTTCTCACCGACGACCAGTTGGACGCAGTCGGCTCCGGCACGATCTCGGAGGATTTCTCGGTGCCGCTGGGCCCGGTCGCAGTGACGTATCCGGAGGGTGCTTTCCTGGACAGGGCCCACCGGGTGGCGCTCAATATCATCTTCGACTCCATCGACTCGAGGCCCATCTACTTCGCGAGCACGGGTGGACTTTTGGGCGAACTCGGCCTTGGCCGGTGGGGCGTCCGCCATGGCCTCGCCACCAAGTTGGTCATGCGGGACCTGAATGATCCGGCGCCCGAAGGGGTGGTGCAGGGCGCGATCTTCGGCGAGGAGTGGTTCGATATCTCTCGAAACTTGGCGTTGGTGCGGGAGGTGTACAGCTACCGCGGCCTGCGGGACCGCGCGATCTGGCAGGACCGAAGTACGCTCAATATTCCGTTCCACTACCAGTTTCTCTTCACGCAGCTCGCCGATGCTGTCCAGACGGCGGGAATGGAGCAAGCGGTAGTGGACGAGCTCATGACGGAGGCGGGAATGTTCCAGTTGACGGCTCAGGGCGGGTGGTTGGTGGCAGGATCGTGAGTAGCTGAAGGACCCCCGGCTGCCATCTTTGCGGGGGGCGGAATGCGCCAGCCCGACTCCAGGACCGCCGATGGGTCGAAATCCACCTTTACTTGGGGTAACGTTGCCTTCCTCAGAGAAAGATTCGTCCCGCCCCGGACTCGCCCGCGAAGAGATGGTCCGTTATGCACGCCATCTCGTGTTGCCGGAAGTCGGTATCGAAGGCCAGGAACGGCTCAAGGCGGCCCGCGTCCTCGTGGTCGGCGCGGGAGGGTTGGGTTCACCCGTGTGCCTTTACCTGGCGGCCGCGGGTGTAGGCACACTGGGGCTCGTCGACTTCGACGACGTGGACGCCACCAACCTCCAGCGGCAGATCCTGCACGGCACGAGTGACGTCGGCCGCCCCAAGCTCGACTCGGCAAGCGACCGGCTCTCGGACATCAATCCGCATGTCGAGGTCATTCCGCACGCCGTGCGCCTGACCAGCGACAACGCGTTGGAGATCATCGAGAACTATGACTTGGTGGTGGACGGGACCGACAACTTCCCCACGCGCTACCTGGTCAACGACGCCTGCGTCCTGCTCGGTAAGCCCAACGTCTACGGGTCCGTATTTCGCTGGGAGGGCCAGGTCTCGGTGTTCGCGGCGAAGGGCGGTCCGTGCTACCGGTGTCTCTTCCGTGAGCCGCCGCCGCCAGGGCTGGTGCCCAACTGCGCCGAAGGCGGAGTGCTCGGTGTGCTTCCCGGGGTCGTCGGATCGCTCCAAGCGTTGGAGACCATCAAGCTGATCCTCGGAAAGGGCGAGTCTCTGGCGGGCCGCCTGCTGATCTTCGACGCGCTCGACCTGAGCTGGAGGGAGATGGCGCTCAGCCGCAATCCCGAATGTCCGATCTGCGGGCATGAACCGACCCAGACCGGCCTGATCGACTACGAAGAT
>BTRA01000128.1:0-8189 GCA_036986155.1 Gemmatimonadota bacterium
GGTCGAGGCTGGGAGCGAGGCCGGCCGTGCCGTGATGGATGTCGAGGTAAGCCCGACGGGCATTCCGCCGGTGGATCTGCTCGACACGGGAGAGTTCGTCGACCGCGAAGGCATGGAGCGCGAGTTGGAGCACTTGGGCGAAGTGTTGATCGAGAAGCTCAGGACGTTCAACGTGCAAAGCGAGATCGCCGGACGTACCACCGGGCCGGTGGTGACCCAATACGAGATCGTGCCGGCGCCTGGCGTGAAGGTGAACCGGATCGCCAATCTGGATGCCGACTTGGCCCTGGCCATGAAGGCCCAAAGCGTTCGTATCGTGGCTCCGATCCCCGGGAAGGGCGCGGTGGGGGTGGAGATTCCGAACCCCAATCCGGAGATCGTGCAGCTTCGCGAGGTGTTGGAAGCCCCCGAATACGCCGAGAGCAGGGCCGAGCTTCCGTTGGCGTTGGGCAAGGACCTGACCGGAAAGCCGTACGTCGCCGATCTCGCGAAGATGCCCCACGCGCTCATCGCCGGCGCGACCGGGTCGGGGAAGTCCATCTGCATCAACACGATCGTGACGAGCCTCGTGTGCCGCCACACGCCGGAAACGCTGCGCCTGCTCATGGTCGATCCGAAGATGGTGGAGTTGTCGACCTATCAGGACATCCCCCACCTGCGCCATCCGGTGGTGACGGACCCGCGGGACGCGGCGAGCGTCCTGAAGTGGGCGGTCATGGAGATGGAGCGGCGCTATGCCCTCCTCAGCGCCAACGGCGTCCGCTCGATCAGCGAGTTCAACGAGCGAGTACGGCGTGGTGTGGACATGCGCCGACATCAAGCGCGGGAAGATCGGGAGGAAGAAGACCCCACCAGTTGGCTGTACGAGGACGGCATTCTGCCCTACATCGTAGTGGTCATCGACGAGCTGGCCGACCTCATGATGACCGTGCAGAGCGAGGTGGAGAAGCCGCTGACGCTGCTCGCCCAGAAGGCTCGCGCGATCGGGATTCACCTCATCGTGGCGACTCAACGGCCCAGCGTGAACGTGATCACCGGGCTCATCAAGGCCAACTTCCCCTCACGCATCGCGTTCCGCGTGGCGTCGAAGACGGATTCGCGCACCATCCTCGATCAGAACGGTGCGGATTCTCTCCTCGGCAATGGTGACATGCTTTTCCTCCCCCCCGGAAAGAGCGAGCCCGTGCGCATTCAGGGTGCCTACATCGCCACCGAAGAGACGGATCGGATCATGGATTGGTATCGTGCGCAAGCGCGGGCCCTCCTCGCCGCCGAGTCGAAATCGGTGCCGGAGGACGAGGCCCATGAGCACGACATCTTGGAGATGGTGCGCACCACCGAACTCGTCGAGGCGGCCGAGGCGGCCCTCGTGGGTGACAGCCCCGCCGAATGGGACGAGCTATTCCGGGCCTCGGCAGAGGTGTGCATACAGCATGAACAAGGCTCCACATCCCTCCTTCAGAGGCGCCTCAAGATCGGGTACGGCCGAGCCGCCCGGATCGTCGACCAACTGCACGACGCGGGAATACTGGGCCCGTCCGAGGGCTCGAAGGCCCGCGAGGTGCTCGTGAGCATGGACGAACTGGACGCGATCTGCTCGACCCGCAATCTGTAGCGTCGGCCGGTAGGCGGCTCGTCGCCGGCCGAGCCCCGGCCGTGATCCCGAACCTGGGGCGATCGTCAGGGTATGGAGGGCCGACATGACCCTACTCACACCTTTGTGGCAGCCTCGGGCACTCGTGGTGATGACCGCGTGGGCCTTCCTTCCCGCCGCTGCTCTGGCTCAAGCTAGTGATGCGGACGCCTATGCCGCCCTCCGGGAGGCCGCCGAGCGGTTCGCGTCCGTCGAGTCTCTGTGCGCTACGTTCGAGCAGGTCACGGAGGTTACGCTGATCGGCCTGACCACGCGGGGCCACGGCACGCTTTGCGAGAAGAGCCCCAACCTGTTCTCGATGCGGTTTGCCGAGCCGGAGGGAGATGTGGTGCTCGTGGACGGCACATACGTCTGGACGTACTACCCGAGCATGGACAAGCGACAGGTGATCCGCTTCACGGCGAGTGGGGATGCGGCCGGCTTCAACTTCTTCAAGGCGTTTCTCGCCGAGCCCGAAGCGAAGTATGTCGCCGTGTACGAGGGAGTGGAGGATGTCGCGGGTGTAGCTACGGAACGGCTTGGGCTTCGTCCGCGTGATTCGGGTGCGGCTTTTCGTAGAGCGACGGTCTGGGTGGCGGCCGAGAGCCGGCTGCTGGTCCGCGTACGTATTCACGATGAGAACGGCTCGGTGCGAACCCTGACCTTGAGTGACGTGCAGCTCGATCCGGATTTACCCGAGGACTATTTCACGTTCCACCCTCCCCCCGACGCCCGAATCGTCACGCGATGATCCGCGAGTTGCCCGTGTTTCCCTTGGCGCCCGAGCCCGTGCGTCCGGGCGTCCCCCGTACGGTGGTGGCCGTCGATCCCTACATCGAACCCGTCGGCGCCGCCGAGGGCCCTCGCATCGGACTGATCACGTTGGGGTGCGACAAGAACACGGTGGACAGCGAGAAGATCCTCGCGGCATTGGTCGGGCACGGCGCCCGTGTTTCGAGCGAGGTGGGCGGCTCCGAGGTGGTCATCATCAACACGTGTGGGTTCATCGAAGCGGCCAAGGAACAGTCCATCGAGACGATCCTCGCCGCCTGCCGGCTGAAGGAAGAGGGGAAGGCCCGGGCGGTCGTTGCCGTGGGCTGCATGGTCGAACGCTACAAGGAGGAGCTGGCAGCGGAGATCCCCGAAGTCGATCTTTTCCTCGGCCTGACGGAGATGAAGGGCCTGATCCCCAAGTTGCGCGACATGGGACTGCTGCCCGACGCCGACCGGGCCGTTCCGAACATGGAGAAGCCCCTACGGATCATCTCGACAGAGACTCCGCACACCTCGTTCCTCAAGATCAGCGAGGGCTGCGATCATACGTGTGCGTTCTGTGCGATCCCCTCCTTCAGGGGGCTGCATCGCTCCGCACCGCTCGAGGAGTTGGTCGCGGAGGCGCAGGCGCTGGCGAAAAGCGGCGTCAAGGAGCTGAACATCGTCTCGCAGGACACGACCTGGTACGGACGCGACCTGCGCCGGAAGGACCCTGAGGCGCCATTGCTGCCGGAGCTGATGACGGCGCTGGTCGCCGACACCGACGTGCCGTGGTACCGCCTGTTCTACATGTACCCCTCGGGTATCACACGCGCCGTCGTCGAGCTCATGGCCCGGGAGCCAAGGATTCTGCCCTACCTGGATATGCCGCTTCAGCACGGGAGCGACGCGATCCTGGCCGCTATGCGCCGACCCGAGCGGAAGGCGCTGATTCGGGAGCGTGTCGACTGGCTGCGGACCGAGATTCCAGGGCTGACCCTACGCACGACCGTGATCGTCGGCTTCCCGGGTGAGGGGGACGACGAGTTCCAGGAGATGCTCGACTTGCTCGAAGAGTTGAGCTTCGATCGCGTGGGCGCGTTCACCTACTCGATCGAGGACGGCACCGCAGCCGCGGACATGCCGGGCCAGGTGCCGGAGTCGCTGAAGCGCGAGCGGTTGGAGCAACTGACCGACCTTCAACTGGGCATCGCCGTGGAGAAGAACCTCGACCTGGTAGGCACCGTGACGCGGGCGCTGATCGACTACGTGGAGGAAGGCGGGCCGCTCTCGGCCGATGACTCGGGCGCGCTGCCCGGTGTGGCGAGGACCGAAGGCCAGGCGATCGACGTGGACGGGGTCACCTATGTACACCCACACGCGAGCCTTCGCCCGGGCGAGCTCGTCCCTGTGAGGGTCGTCGATGCGCTCGAATACGACCTCGTGGCCGAAGTCGTCGATGGGCTCGCCGAGCCGGAGGTCCGATGAGGAACGCCGACCTGTGGGAGAGGGCTCGACGATCGATCCCCGGTGGCGTCAACTCTCCGGTCCGGTCGTTCCGCTCGGTGGGGAGTACGCCGTTTTTCGTCTCGAGCGGGTCCGGCCCGTACCTGACGGATGTGGACGGCCGCCGGTACATCGACTACGTACTGAGCTGGGGTCCGCTGATCCTGGGGCACGCCCATTCGGCGGTGATCGAGGCGCTGGCCGCGCAGTTGGACGCGGGCACTAGCTACGGCGCGCCGACCGAGGCCGAAGTGGAGCTCGCGGAACGGGTGGTCAGGCTCGTCCCGAGCGTCGAAATGGTGCGCTTGGTCAACTCCGGAACGGAAGCCACCATGAGCGCGCTTCGACTGGCGCGTGCGGCCACCGGGAGGGACGTTGTGGTCAAGTTCTCCGGGTGCTACCACGGCCATGCCGACGCGTTCCTGGTTGCCGCCGGGAGCGGTGTCGCGACTCTAGGTCTCCCCGATTCACCGGGTGTTCCGGCCGTGACTGCTGCCCAGACCGCGGTGCTGCCCTTCAACGACTTGGATGCCGTGGAAGACCTCCTCGCGCAACGCGGTTCCGAGATCGCGGCGGTATTCCTGGAGCCCGTCGTGGGCAATTCGGGCCTCATCCCACCTCTGCCGGGGTTTCTGGAGGGGCTCAGGGCGCTCACCACCAAGCACGGAGCGTTGCTCGTATTCGACGAGGTGATGACGGGCTTCCGAGTGGCCCTTGGTGGTGCGCAGGAGCGCTACGGCGTCATGCCGGACTTGACCACGCTCGGCAAGGTCATCGGTGGCGGACTTCCGGTGGGCGCGTTCGGAGGATCGGCCGATTTGATGAAACTGGTTGCGCCGGCTGGTTCGGTGTACCAGGCCGGGACCCTCTCGGGCAATCCGCTCGCGACCGCGGCGGGAATCGCCCAGCTTCGCTACCTGGAGGACAACGATCCGTTCGATGCCCTGGCGGCGGCGGCGACGAGGCTGGCGGATGGCATGGTGGACGCTCTCCGCGCCGCCGGGCTCCCGGCCACGGGGCGATCGGTGGGCTCGATGTGGGGAGTCTTCTTCCATGAAGGACCGATTCATTCCTTCGAGGATGCCCAAAAGGCCGACACGGCGGCTTTTTCATGCTTCCATGCCGCCGCGCTCGAACGCGGTGTGTTTCTTGCCCCGTCTCCCTACGAAGTCGGCTTCGTCTCGACGGTCCACACCTCGAATGTGGTGGACCAGACGTTGGCCGTGTTCAGAGAGGCGGCCCTAGCGGTGGCGGGATCAACGGATGAACCAAGGGACCACTAAACCGAAGGGAACGGTAACGATGACGAGTCGCTCGTGTGTGGGGATTGCGTTCGTGTTGGCGGCGCTCGCAATGCCGGGCAGGATGGCGGGTCAGAGCCTCGACGAGTTCGACTACGAGAACCTGTCTTTTCGCGGTTTCATGTTGGAGAGCGGGTACCTTTGGGCCGACAACGCGGAGAACACGTCCAGCTTGGCCGTCAGGCTGGACCTGGGGTATCTCGCGCCCGGCTTTCGACTGGTGCCTGGAGTCTCGTACTGGTCCTCCGAGCTCGATCGCGCCCAGCTCGTGGGTCTCGAGAACCGCCTGAATGAGTTGATCGTCGCCCGCGGTGGTGCTCCCGGGACGATCCAGTTGGGTACCATCGACCGGCGGGATGTCGCGGTTACCCTGGACGGTAGTTTCGTCTGGTCGGTGCCGTTCGGGTTGGTGAGCTTCGCCGGGGCCGGCGTGTCCGCCCACTTCTTGGACGGCTCGGGTGCGGACATCGATGGTACGTTCATCGAGGACCTGCTCGATTCAGTGCAGGCAGGAGTCAACGTCCACCTGGGGTTGGAGTACTCGTTGCGCGACCGGATCAGAATCTACGGGAGCCCGAAGTTCGAGGTGCTCGATGATCTTCAATACTTCGAGCTTCGCTTCGGACTACACCTCCTCTGGGGTGGGCTCGCGCCCGGCGAGCGCCACTAGTGCGCACGGGTAGCGTGGACCCTGTTCGGGTAGGCATCATCGGGACGGGTGCGATCAGCCAGATCGTCCACCTGCCGATTCTGACCGAGCGCCCTGACGTCACGGTGGCCGGCGTGTGCGACATCGACCAGCCCAAAGCCGAGGCGATCGCCGAGCGATTCGGCGTCGCCAACGTGGTCATGGATGAGGGTATCATCACGGATCCCGACGTGGACGCCGTAATCATCTGTACGCCCACACACCAGCACGAGCGGCTTGCGGTGGCGGCGCTCGAGGCAGGTAAACATGTGCTGGTGGAGCGGCCGGTGGCCTTGACCGCCGAGGCGACCGAGAACGTGGTCAATGCGGCTCGTGAGTCCGGGCGGTTCTTGATGGTGGGCCTGAGTCATCGCTTCCGGGCCGACGCTGGGGCTCTGGCGGCCTTCGTAGCCGGCGGCGAATTGGGCACCGTCTTCGCTGTTTTCGGCAGCTCGCTCACCCGCCGCATGCCGTTCGGACGAATCACGTGGCGTCAACAGCAGGACGAAGCGGGAGGCGGGGCCCTCATGGATCTGGGAGTGCCGGCGCTCGACCTGGCCTTTTGGATGGTCGGGTATCCGAAGATCAAGAGGGTGTCCGCGGTCACGCGGACGGGCGAGGTGGGTGTGGAGGACTCGGCGACGGTCCTGGCCGTGTCGGAGAACGGCATCGCCTTCAACATCGACGTGAGTTGGAGCCTGTTCGCCGAGGCCGACCAGCATTCGGCGCGGGTCATGGGTACCGAGGGCTCCGGTTCGCTCCCGCCGCTTCACGTGCACAAGCAGTTGGGCGGAAGACCCATGAACGTCACTCCCCGCCAACCGAAGCCCCGAGGCGGGGAGAATCTCTTCACCAACGCCTACCGGCGCTTGCTCGACGAGTTCGTGCGCGGGA
The DNA here is from genome assembly GCA_036986155.1 of Gemmatimonadota bacterium. Classification (GTDB taxonomy): domain Bacteria; phylum Gemmatimonadota; class Gemmatimonadetes; order Longimicrobiales; family Gaopeijiaceae; genus JACZXQ01. The sequence continues at coordinate 6,776 of BTRA01000128.1, forward strand.
TTTCTGGGCATTGCGAAATACCGCTTCCCGTCGATCAGATCGAACTGATGAAGGTGGTCGAAGCGGCTTACCGATCGGCGCGTGAGCAGTGCGAGGTGGCACTATAGCCTCCCTCAGAAGAGTGGCGGAGCGTGCAGTGTTTGGTGTGATCCTGGCGCTGGTACCCGCTCAGATCGTAGGCCAGGAGGCCGGTCCCGCCGGTCCGCCGGAGCCGGAGCCGGGCTCGGACCTGGAGGTGTTTCTCCTCACGATGGGACCGGGCCGAGCCATCTGGGAGCTATGGAGCCACAACGCCATCTGGATCCGAGATCGAAGTGGGGGCACGGATGCTGCTTACAACTGGGGCGTCTTCGACTTCGAGCAGGAGAGCTTTCTTTCCAGGCTGATTCGCGGGCAGATGCTCTACGAGCTACGGTCCTACTACGCCCCGCGGATGATAGACTTCTACGACTCCGTCGAGCGCGACGTCTGGGTCCAGGACATCAACCTCACTCCCAGCCAACGCCTGGAGTTGCAGAGCCTCGTTCAGGCCAACGATACCGACGCGAACCGCTCGTACCTCTACGACTACTACACCGACAACTGCTCGACGCGAGTGCGCGACGTGCTCGACGTCGTGTTGGACGGCCAGATCAGGAGTGCCACGGACTCCGTCGACACCGGCACGACCTTGCGGTGGCACTCGGCGCGAGTGCTTCAGTCCATACCCTGGGCATACTGGAGCATGTATTTCGTGGTGGGCCAGGGGGGCGACCGACCCCTCAGCGCCTGGGAGGAGATGTTCTTGCCGATGAGGCTGCAGTACCAGCTCGAGCAAGTATGGGTGGTCGGTGCGGACGGCGCACCGATCGAGTTGCTCGGGCCGCGCCGGAGAATGACCGCTCGTGAACCCAAGGTGGTGCCGCAGAGCCCACCCGGCTTCGCCTTCGAGTACCTCTACGGCGGGCTGGCCCTGGCTGCCCTGTTGGCCCTGGTCGCTTGGCGGGCGGCGGCGGGAAGCCGTCCGGCGCGTTGGGGCTTCGCGCTGGTGGGGGGGGCGTGGAGCCTGGCGGTCGGCATCGCCGGAACGGCCTTGGTGCTCTCGTGGTTCCTCACCGATCACACCATCTTGCGACTCAATGAAAACGCCCTCCAGCTCAGCCCGCTCTCCTTGCCGCTGGCCCTGCTGATTCCGGCGGCCGTTTTCGGCCGGGGCGTTCGACTGACGCGACAACTCGCAGTGGCCACCGCGGCGCTTTCGGTAACCGGCCTGGTCCTACAGGTGTTCCCACTCTTCGACCAGGTGAACGGAGTGGTGATCGCGCTCGCGCTGCCTGTGCATGTCGCTGTGGCCTGGGGGATCGTCACGATACCGGCTGGAGATCGGGCCGCCGGGGGGGTGCGGCCGGCGGCTTGATCGGCGCGATCAAGGGCC
>BTRA01000129.1:0-8110 GCA_036986155.1 Gemmatimonadota bacterium
CGGGTGAGACTACCGGCGGCAGCAACGGAAAGCCACCATCGGCGTGGCGCCCGCTCCGACCGTTTCGTACCTTGGCTGCCCCCGGTTTTTAGGGTTTCTTATGTAGGAGCCCGGCCGGTCGGGAGGCAGTCGGCAGTCACCATCCATCGAATCGAGAAGGAGTCCACCACGATGAGTCGGTCACTCAACAAAGTCATGCTGATCGGCAATGTCGGAAGCGATCCGGAAATCAGGGCGACGAGCTCCGGCACCCGGGTAGCCAAGATGTCGTTGGCCACCAATCGCAGTTGGCAGGACCGCTCCGGTAATCAGCAAGAGAAGACCGAATGGCACCGGCTCACCTTCTTCGGAAAGCTCACGGACATCGTCGAGCAGTGGGTCAAGAAGGGAGACCGCCTCTACGTGGAGGGGAGAGTCGAATATTCTCAGACCGAGGGCGAGGGCGGCACGAAGTATTGGACCGACATCGTGGTCACTGAGATGATCATGATGGGCTCATCCGGCGGCGGCGGCGCAGGAGCGGGCGGGAGCTTCAGTGGGGGCGGTGCCCCAGAGGCAGGGTCAAGCACTCCCGGCGCTTCGGAGCCCGACGACGACCTTCCGTTCTAGCGGACCTAGGCCTCGGGCCATGCCCAATAAGGGCCCCTAGCTGCCATCGCCTAGCTCGCCCTCGCTGCGCCACAGCCCCATGAGGTAGGCCTCGTAGCGTTCGGGGTTTCGTTGATAATCCTCTGCCCATACCTCGAACGGTGGGAGAACCGCTCTGCGTGAGACGCTGGCGGTGGCCAGCTGCACCATCCGGCCATAGGACAACTCCCCTGGCCGCCCACCCTTACGATGAGCTTCCTGGGCGAGAACGTAGATTTCGTCGGGGCTTAAGAGGAGGAGGAGATCCGCAACTTGGGCTGAACAATAGTCCAAGTACTTCGCCCGAAGCACGGCTTCGGGCTCGGTACTCTCCTGACCATGCCCGCTTGATCCGCCTGTGTGGCTCACGGCGTCCTCCCAGCTACGTGCTGGAGGTGCTCAGCCCGTCCGAATCGAATCGAACGCGGCCTTGGGGATGGGTGAACGTCAGTCCACCTTTACCCTCCGCCTACTGCAGCGTCAAGCGGTTCTGTGTTTTCAGGTAGCTCGGGGCTGGGGCGTGTCGCTGGGGTCGGGGCGGTCTTGCTCGCGGAGATGGCGGTAGATCGACCGACGAGTGAGGCCGTACAGGACCACCCTACTCAGGAACTCGGGGTCCGTACGCTGAACTTCCTCAGCTTGCTCTGCGAGATCCCGGGGCAAGCGAACGTTCAACTGTACGGAGCAAGTCTCCCACATGCGCAATCCTCACCAAGGTGGTATGAGTCAAAAACTTACAGAATCCCCAGCAGGCCTGACGGCCCGTTCGCGTATCCGGAACGATCTATTGGTAGGAAAACTTTCCTTGAGGCGAACACATAATAAACGACTATTCGGGCGGGCGCAAGACCTTTTTGTGAACTCTCCGACTTAGACCCCTAAATCCATAAGTCGTTATGCAGCAACGACTTCGAAAATCACGATTTTTCTCAAATCCACTTGTTCCTGAGTCCCAGAAGCGCGAGCTTTTTCGCTATTTTTAATTCTGGAACTTCAAGTGTAACACAGGCTTGAGCGATGTGAGTGCAGTGAAAATCGAACTGAAGGCGACGGAGATTTTTTGCTAAAAACGTGAACTACGGAAGGGTGGATCTGAGGAACGCTTGGAGGGTGTGAAATGTGAGATCCGTGAACCTGTCACGAATGTTTTTCGGGTCCTCGTCGCAGAAAACGTTCGCGGTTCGGACGCCGGTACCGGAGGGCTCTCGGACGAAGCCGATGAACCCACGCCACACGTCGCCATCCGGGAAAAGGCTCAGCCTCGCCGTCCACCTCTCGCCGTCCATCCGGACCTCTCTGGCGTCGACCACCACTGGGTCCACCGCACGGGCGTGCAGTGGTCCCTCGGAGACGTACCGGAGATGGGCAATCCGATGCTGCTCGTAGTCCTCGAGCCAGCGCTCGAACGGAGGAAGCGGTAGAAGTCCTCGACAGTACCGGACCAGGGTGGCCATTGGGTCCTTGTTCTCGTGTAGCCCCCTGGCAGCTGCCCACGCCCGAGCGGTGCGGTAAAGTGGCCGGATGGCTTCCTGCGGAATCAGGCGGAGCAAGCCTGCCGCCTGCCGCTGACAGTAGTCGTGGTATCGCCGGCGGAGGCCTGTGTCGGTCCGCAGGCCGGCGGGCTCGTGAGAGACCACCATCGGGTCCCCGTGCGGGGCGGTGGGGCGTATGGGGCTACCCATGCTCAGTGAACCGTCACGTTCGAGTCAATCGGCCCTTCCCCCTTCGTTGGGAGCGGCGTGGCCCGATGGCGGGGATCGCGCAGATTCATCCGTGCTAGGGTTTCCCGCTCTCCGAAAGTGCTCAGGTGCTGCTCTACGGCCCTGAAGCGCTGCGGCTCGAAACGAGACAGCAAATGAGCCAGTCCCTTTCGCACCGCGCCCAATGCCGTCCGTGACTCGGCCAGGGTGATTGGCATCGGCAGCCTTACCTCGTAGGAGACGAGCTCCTCCCCAACCGACGGAGTAACCTGCCACAGGCGACTCGACGGGAAAGCCTCCCGCAGGCTCGCTTCCATCAGGTGATCGGGCTCGGTCGATGACGTGCGGAAAACCAACGCAGCTCCGTCGTAGTCCATGTGTGCCCGGGTGATGCGCCCGGGCTCCATCACGATCCGCACCGAGGTGCCCTCATGCATATCCAGGTCCCGGCAAATGTCCCGGAACCCGATACGGAGCACCGTCGAGCGCGTGAGTGGACCGAAACCGACACGTTCCAGCAACCGAAGAGCCATCTGGAAGCAGTATGGCGCGAGAGCGTCCGCAGCGGTCTCCGGCGCGGCCGCCCGATCCCGTAGCAGGCCCGTCACATGCTCCAGCGTCGGCTCGTAGACCCAGTCGAGTACGACGAGTTCGTGACTCAGGTCGAGCGTCTTGAGGGAGGCGCTGCCGAGGTCCAAGACCTCCGCGGCCGTCGCGTACTTCCCCTCCAACACGAGCGCGAGGCCGATGTCCTGGATACGGCCGCCCGGAATGTCGACCTCGTGCACGTCGCGATATTGGACCACTGCGCGCGTGAGAGGCAGCTCACATACGCCCGGCACGTCGGCCATCGCCTCGGGCCGGGCCCCCGCGTCCATCGTTATGGGCATCGAATTCATCCAACCAACTCCAGTCAACGAAAAAACGCCCCCATGCATCGGCACGGAGGCGTGTTCAGGTCGCAGGCGCACGTCGCCCTTGACACTTTCTCGGCGTTTCCCTTAGCTTGCTCATAGCCAATACGAGCAGCGCGGGTCGCCATTCCGTGCCTCGAAACGAGAGCCCCGGTACCAGCCGGGGCTCTCGTTTTTTTTGTCGGTCCTCCCAGGCGCCGCATGCCACCGCCGACACCGGGCAAAAAAACCCGGCAACTTCGCCGGGCTTCCCATCGTCACTCGACCAGAGCAATGCCGCCTGAGGCATGGATGATCACTAGATCCACGCTCACATCCGACCTCACGATAACTATATGTTTACCAAGATGGCAAGGCATTTCTTCCCGGGGTCGCCCCTTCCGCACCCATGGTCCCAAGCGAGGGGCATACCCTTCCTTGCACCAGCAGGGGGGTTGGGTATCTTGGTGGGGTTCGCACACGCTGGACGGTGTCCCACGTCCGAAACAGGCACGAGGTCTCACGATCACAGTATGACTCCGGATCGCCCCCGAAGCCGCTCAATGGGGTTCCTCGAGCATGATGGGGAAAGCTGGGCGTGCTTCCTCGTGACCTTCCGTGACCGCGCTCAGCGCTGGCACGGTTACTTCTCGTTTCGCTCGAAGGACGGCGCCTCCGAAGCGGACGGCGTGCGGACGGCAGATATCTTCCTCGAGGCGTCCGAGTCGGAGATCGATCAAAAGGCCCGGGGGTTGGGGCGGCCCTTACTGAACGGGCTCTTGGCATCGGCCCTCCACACGCAGGACCAATCCGACACGACCCAACTCCGACGGTGGTTCAGAACAATGCTCGCCGAGAACTCACTCGAGCTCTCAGGACCCCTCGGCGAGTTGGAGAACGGTGGCGGCAATCACCTCGAGTTGACGCAACTGCGCTCCTTGTACGCATCCTACCGGCTCGACCAGGTCGCCCACTTCATCGCCCTACTGAAGCCGGAGGACTTCGAAGACGCTGTAGGGAACATACTCGACGGCAGAGTCATCGACTTCAGCGCCAAGGACCGACTCCAGTTCGCGATGCTGGTCGTGGAGTACATCGAAGGCCGGCTCCCCCTACCACCCTTCGAGGTGTGGGTCGAGGATTATGTAGCCAACCGGAACGAATACCTTCTCTACTCCCATACGCTACACCGCGAAGGGCGCCTTCCCTAGCCGCATCTAGGCCCCCGACATTGCCCTCCCCTAGGCGCTCGTTTACCTTTCACGTCTTGTCGGAGTATTTGGCTAGCCAAGGAGTGTGAAAGTCTTGGAAGTATCAGTACAGGACAACGAAAGCCTCGAGAGGGCGCTCCGCCGCTTCAAGCGGAAGGTTCAGCGTTCCGGACTCTATTCTGAACTCCGGAAGCGGCGCTTCTACGAGAAGCCCAGCGCACAGCGCAAGCGCAAGCGTGAGGCGGCGATTCGGCGAGAGCGGCGGAGGCAGCGACGCGGCCGTAGGTAGCGCGGGCCCAACCTCATCGCGACGCGGTGGACGACCCTTATGAGGGTCGTTTTTTTTTGCTCTTGCCTCAGGCTACGCGCCGGAAGAGCCCGGACAAGCTCTCCCAAGAGTCCCTCACCTCAGGGGTGAGGTAGTCGGTCACGAACGCCGCGAGAACGCGGTTGCGTCCCTCCGGTGACCGCAAGTCGGTGGTGGTCAGGCCCGAAACGGTTTGGATGGATCGGCAGAAGTTACCGTTGGAGGTGTAACCGAGGCGGAACGCCGCCTCCACAGTTGTGATCGAGGGATCGGCCAGGACCCGCGTCGCCGCGATCACCCTGAGCCACGACATGTAAGCGAACGGCGACGCGAGCCCGCGGCGCCGAAAGCGAGCCTTGAGCGCCCCGGCTGAAAGCTCGGCCACGGCACCTATCGCCTCCAGCTTATTGTAGCGTGCGGGGAAATCGAGCAGGCGGCGCACGAACCCACGAAACTCCCGCGGAAGTGGGAAGCCACACATTCGACCGAGATCCACCAAGATCCCATCCACCCAACTGCGAGGCCCGGCCGCGTCAGCCATGAGTCTCCGCAGCCGATAGACGCTGGTGTCGATTTCTCTCACCGCGACACCCGTCCAGCCCGGGGCTGGCCGCGCCAACTCGGCATCGAGCGTGCCGAGGACCAACACCGGCACACCACTCGATACGATCGCGTTCCTCATCGGATGCTCATCCCTCGCAGCCACCACAGCGAGTCGTGGATAGCCGAGCGCCAGCGCGTCCGCAATGTCGGAGTCCCGACAGAACACATCCTCGTCCGGAAGCGCCGCACGGTACACCGCAAAGCGGAGAAGCTGGTCCGAAAGGGGGGCAAGGATCATCGAGTGACATCGCGCCACGAGGGGGACAGGGGACCTATTGAACTCTAGATACGTGCCAGCCTGCGCGCCAGGGTTACCGTTTCCCACCCCAAGCAGTTGGGTGCCAATCGGCGAGGGGAGCTTCCGTCAAGAATCGACCTCTCCCAACAGGTCGACACGAAAGCGCTTGGCCTGACGCTTGACCCACCGCCGCCAGGAAGCCGGCGGCGGGGAAAGGTCATCACCACGCTCGAGCGAATCCAGAACGCCTTCGAGTTCCTGTTTCACTTCCTCGTGCTTCTTCTTCGATGCCCGGCCCGTGAGCGCGGCCACTCCGGCAGCCACTCCCCCACCGCTGGCGAGCGCCGTGATGAGCGGAAGCGGAGGCGCCATCAAGCTTCCCAACAAGAGCAGCAGCGCGTAGCTCGCCGCCCCACCAGCCGCGAATCCACCGAAAACAGCCCCCGACAGGTAGTCGCCACGGATACCCGGGTCGACCACCAACTCCACAAAAGTGAACCCCTCCTCCACCTCGTTGAGACGGACCTCGACCTCCTTGGCCGACGCCCAATACACACGCTCCGACAGCGAAGCGCCGGCGCGCGCGAAGTGCGAGATCCAGTCGACGGCTGGGCGGTAGAGGAGGATATCGGTGCCCTGCCGAATGGGTTGGAGTAGATGGCCGGCTACCATGAATTCGTCCAGAATCTCGCGAAGCCGCTCGGCAGAACCCGGTACCACCCTCGACGCACGAAGGCGGCGCGGGCCCATCCAGACGTCGATCAGACTGCTGCCGGCTTCGGCACTACGCACCTCGAGGAGAGCCCGACGGACATGGGCGTCGGACAATCCGACTTCACGCCCGATGCGAAACAGCTCGGCTTCGTCGAGTTCGGCTTCCCCCCCGTCCGAGTCGGACGCAGAAAGCTCGGAGGCCCGCTTCATCACGGCCTCGAACTCAGTTCGCGTCAGACTCTTACCCGGCTTCTCGTCAGGCATGGCTGTCGTCCTCGAAGGCCTGTGGCGGTGGACTAGTAGGCCTCCACCACCACGGCGCCACCTTGTCCGCCACCGATGCAGGCAGATCCAAGGCCGTACTTACCGCCCCTCCGCCTGAGTTCGTGGATGAGGTGAATGGTGATGCGAGCACCCGAAGCCGCGAGGGGATGGGTGAGGGCGATTGCGCCGCCGTTCACGTTGGTAATCTCCGGGTCTAGTCCCAACTCCTTCTCCACCGCCTTGTACTGCGGCGCGAACGCCTCGTTGACCTCGACCAGATCCATGTCGCTTAGGTCGAGGCCGGCCCTGTCCAAGGCCCTACGGGACGCCGGAGCAGGGCCGATGCCCATGATCGCAGGCTCCACACCGACGAAGCCCCAGGAGACCAGGCGGCCGATGGGCTCCAGACCCTGGGCCTCCGCCCAGGCGGCGTCGGCGAGGACCGCACTGGCCGATCCGTCACCGATGCCGCTGGCGTTACCCGCGGTGACGAGTCCGTCCTTCTTGAAGTAAGGCCTTAGGCCACTCAGGATCTCCATCGACGTATCCGCCCGAATGTGCTCGTCGGCCGCGTATTCGACTTCACCCTTTCGGGTCCGCACCGTAACCGGCGTAATCTCAGCATCGAACCGGCCCTCGGCCCATGCGGCCGCCGCGCGCTGCTGGCTGTGCAGAGCCACCTCATCGGTCTCCTCTCGGGTGACCTCGTACCGTTCGGCGAGTTCCTCAGCCGTCTGAGCCATGGTGAGGCCACAGTTCGAGTCGAGCAGTGACTCCCAGAGAAGGTCCTCGAAGAACCCACCGGCCTCCCCGAGACGCATCTTGCCCCAGCGGGCGCCGCGAACGACGTGAGGTGCCTGACTCATGGACTCGGTTCCACCGGCGAGCACCGCGTGAGCCTCGCCCAGCAAGATCTCCTGAGCACCGTTGACGAGCGCCTGGAATCCCGAACCACACAGGCGGTTCACCGTTAGGGCCGGCACCTCCTGCGGCAGCCCTACACCGAGGCCCACGTGTCTTGCCAGGTAAATGGCCTCTGAAGAGGTCTGCAGCGCGTTACCGTAGATGACGTGATCGACCTGGCCGGCCTCGACGCCGGACGATTCCAGCGCGGCCCTGCCGGAGACTATCGCCAACTCGGTCGCGGTGAAGTCCTTGAGCGAGCCACCGAAGGTCCCGAATCCGGTACGCTTGCCCGAAAGGATGACGACATCCGTGTCTTGTCTTTGCGTGCCCATATTTCTAAACGAACTCCTTGTCTGTCGTTTTGTCGGTCGGGTACCGCGCGAACGGCTGCTTGCTCGACGCTCTCATGCAGGCCTCGGTACCGTCGCGTATTCCCGATATCAGATGCTCGAGGATCGCTTGATCCATGAGCTGCGTCCCTTCCTTCCTTTCAGTCTCGATGATTGAGGGACTCTGATCAACCTTGGTCTCGCTCAGGAGATTCGAGATCGCTTTCGTCCCGAGCATGATCTGTCAGGCCGCGCATCGGACTATGCGTGCGGGTCGAGCCCCTCGGTGCGTCGAGGTTCTCGCAAATCCACTCCCCG
>BTRA01000130.1:0-8077 GCA_036986155.1 Gemmatimonadota bacterium
ACGGCCGGACCCTCGTGAAATACCGGCGCCCCGACGGACGGCTGCTCAAACTCAAGCGAATGGACCTTCTCGGTACCCGTGTGCGCGCGTCCGACGACGAGTTGGGCTTCAAGGTCGAGGTCCGACAGAAGAAGAACAAGGAATGGTTCGAGGGGGACGAGGCCAGGCGCATCGTCGGCGCGATCTTGCCCAAGATGAACAAGATGGGAGGCAAGCCCAAGACGGTTCAGGAGGCGGTGGTAGAGATCGAGGAGCTCGGGCACCCTAACGCCTTCCTCCAGGACGTAGTAGACGGGGACCGCTTCCGCGACAAGAAGGGCATCCCCGGCTACATCAACAAGATGCCCAAGCCGACCAAGCTCGCGCTTGAGATGGCGCTGCACGAAGAGCAGGAGCGACGTGCGCTGGAGGGCGAACTCTGGAGGCTCGAGCGCGCATGGGAGGAGGCCGAGGAGATCGCGGCGATTTCGGACAACCTGCTGCTACCCGACGGGACCGACGACTTCGTGGAGCGGCATCGAGGGGCAGAACCGGACCCGGTCTAGCGCCCTTCCGGCTGGAGCGCTCCGACCGGGTCCATGCGGGCGGCCCTGAGAGCCGGGACGTATGCGGCCGCCAGGGCGACGCCGGAGAGCACCAGGGCGACCAGCACGAAGGTCGTCGGATCCGTGGTACTGATCCCGTACAGTTGGCTGGCCATGAAGCGGCTCAGGCCCCAGGCCCCGACGAGGCCGAGGCCGACGCCTACCAGCGTGAGGCGTATGCCCTCGGCCAAGATCATGCGCAGAACGTCGGCTGGCTCGGCGCCGATCGCCATGCGAATGCCGACTTCCGTGGTCCTCTGTGAGACGCCGTAGGAGATCACGCCGTAGACGCCCACCACGGCCAGGGCGAGCGCAACCGCCGCGAAGATCGAGAGCAGCAGCATGCTGAAGCGCTCCCGCGCCACCGAATCAGAGAGAATCCGTTGAGCCGTGGAAATCCGCGAGACCGGGACGGTAACGTCCACACCGGCGACCGCCGACCGCACCGCGCCCATGAGGATGTCCGGATCCTGCCGGGTGCGGAGTGTGAGGTACATGCGCCGGAATGGTGCCTGCGCAATCGGGAGGTAGAGGGAGGGCTGAGACTCCTCGGCGAGCCCGAAATACTTCACATCCCGTACTACCCCGATGATTTCGAACGACTCGACCAGGAAGCCTCCCAGTGCGATATGTGGCGGAAGCCCTTCGATGACCCTCCCGACCGGATCCTCTTTCGCAAAGTAGGCGGTCACGAGGCTCTGGTTGACGATGGCCACTCCCGGCGCCGTGCGATCGTCCCGCGTGTCGAAGTCCCGGCCGCTCACCAGGTCGATCCCCATGGTCGAGAAGAATCCGGGCGTGACTTGGCGGTAGTGTGCGTGAGGCTCCTCGCCTTGCATGGGCGCATCCCGGCCACGCACGAGGAAATTGCCCAGGAACGGAATCTCGCGGTCGAACGGGAGGGCAGCCGTAGCCGCGACCGACACGACGCCGGGAAGACCCTCCATCCGTGCGGTCAGATCGCCGAAGTAGTCCGCGACACGCTCGAGATCCCCGTACGCTCCACTCGGAAGATCTATCTGGAGGGTCAGGACATTCCGGGCGTCGAAGCCTGATTCTGCGGAGAGGAGCCGGGAGAAACTCCGGCTCAGCAGCCCCGCGCCCACCACGAGGATCACGGCAAGGGCTACCTCGGCAATCACGAGGAGGCCTCGAAGGCCTCCCCTGCCTCCGCCCGCGGTCGAGGTCCTCGACGCTTCCTGGAGCGTGGCCTGGACGGCTGTGCGGCGAATCCGGAGAAGGGGAGCCAGTCCGAACAGGAGCCCCGTCACCGAGGTCACGGCCAGGGAGAAAAGCAAGACGCCGCGATCGAGGCCGACTTCGTCCAACCGGGGCAGATTCTCGGGTCCGAACCGCACCAGAACTTCGATTCCCAACCCGGCGAGGCCGAGACCGAGAAGGGCGCCCATGCCAGCCAACACGAGGCTCTCCGTCATGAGCTGGCGGCCGAGGCGCCCCCGACCAGCCCCGAGAGCGGTTCGGAGAGCGATCTCCTGCCCTCGGTCGGCCATGCGTGAAAGGAGCAGGTTGACGACGTTCACACAGGAGATGAGGAGCAAGAGGCCGGACGCTCCGAAGAGGACGACGAGGGTTCTGCCCGTCTCGCCGACAACCGCTTCGTGGAGCGGAATCACGGCCGTCCCGTACGCTCGGTTAATCTGCGGATACTCTTGCTCCAGCCGAGCCGCCACGCCGGACAAATCCGCCCGGACCGCCTCCACGTCGACATCGGGCTTTATCCGAGCAATCGCGTCCATCCATCGCGCGTAGCGTCCGGGGTATGCCAGGAGATATCGATTCACCCAGAAGTGTGAACTTCCCGGAAAATCGAAGTCCGGAGGCATGACGCCGACGATGGCGTATCGATCCTCTTCGATCGTCACGGACTGCCCGAGGGCGTCCGGACGTCCGCCGAAGCGTGTCTGCCAGAAATCGTACCCGAGCACGATGACCTTGTGGGCTCCCGCTCCTCCATCTGCGGGCGTGAGCACCCGCCCGAGAAGCGGTCCAACGCCGAGTACGGTGAAGAGGTTATCGCCGGCCCAGGTGCCCGTGGCCTTCACTGCGGCACCGTCACGATCGACCAGCGCGAGCTCCGCTTCGGAGTACGCCGCGAGGCCGGCGAGCGTCCGGTTCATCTCCTGGAAATCGGCAATGTCGGGAGGAGACATGAACCCCCGTGCGATCCCGCGTTCGGCATTGGACGACCACACCCTCACCAGTTCTTCTGGAGCGTCGTATGGAAAGGGGGACAGCACCACGGCCTTCACCACGCTGAAGAGAGCCGTGACCGACCCGACCCCGAGCCCGATGGTGACGACGGCCACCAGGGTAAAAGCTGGACGCTTCCTGAGATTGCGAAGCGCGTAACGCATGTCCTTCAGAAGAGATTCCATCGATGGATCGAGTCCCTCTCAGGGCAGAATGCGTTTCGCTATTCGCTGGGTGTAGTACAATCCGATTCCGGTTCCGACTATGCTGACGATGAACGCCGTAAAGAGCGAGACCTGAGCCCCGAGCCACCAGCCCAGCCACCCCCCTACCGACATTCCGAAGAGGTTGAGAAATCTCTTCATGAATCCCGCCTCCGCTTGAGAAACAGCCCGCTGCGTGCGGACCCCTCAAGAATAAACCCGGGGCCGGTTACTGTTGGCAAGGCGCGTTCGGGTTCTCCGGAACCGCGCCGTCCACCACGAGTCGGTGGTCGAGGTTCAAGACCTCGTCGGCGACTCCCTTTATCAGCTTCCCGATCCGGGCCATCTTGCCGTAGTCGATGTACTGGGGCTCGTCCGTAACCTGGTGATAGTCGCGGTGCGATCCGGTGCTGAAGAACACGATGGGTATGCCATAACGAGCGTACATGGCGTGATCGCTACGGCAGTAGAAATTGCTTGGGTGCCCGTCCGCATCGTACTCGTAGTCGAACTCGAAGTCGTGCCCGCCCGCCGCGTTGACCGCTTCGACGATATCGCCCAACTCGGTCGACAATCGACGCGATCCGATCAACTGCACGTATCCGGGACCCGCCTCCGAAAGGTCGGAGGTACGCCCCCGCCCAATCATGTCGATGTTCAACTGGGCCACGATGGAATCCCGCGGCACCGTCGGGTTATCCGTGAAGTGCTTAGCGCCCAACAGTCCGGCTTCTTCCCCGTTGTGGAAAACGAAGAGAACGGATCGGCGGGGTTTGGTCGGTGCCGACGCGAACGCCTCGGCCAGTGCCATGGTGGTGACTGTGCCCGATCCGTCGTCGTCGGCTCCGTTTGATATCGAATCCGGTCGGTCCATTGGCCGTCGAGCTCTGAGACCGTCGAGCACAGAGGCTATAGCGACCGCTTCTTCGTCCGTAGGATCCCGGCGGGGTGATTCGGCCCCGAGGGGCCTCACCACTTCCAGAAACGCCCTCAAAGAGTCATGTGGAACGGGGTTCTGGTTGAATCCGATGTGATCGGTGTGTGCGCCGATTGCGACGTACTGGTTCCTCAACTCCGGATCACTCCCTCGCACGATGCCGATCACGTTCATCGTAGGCACCTCCGGGGCAGTCGTCTCGAAGCTGAAGCCTCCCGCTACGGATGTGCCGGTCGCGCCGGGCTCGAGATCGGCGAACGGACCTCCCAGGATCGCCTCGGCCATTTCAAGCGAAATGAACAGCACGAGGGCGCCTTGCGCGTCCGTCGGCACCTCTTCAGACATGAACGACTGGGGCGCCATGAAGAAGCCCAAGAACGGTCTAGGAAGACCGTCGAAGTTCGCCATCGCGATGCCGGCCGCCCCGGGCCAGCCGCCGATGGCCGATGCTGCTATGCCGAACGTAGGGTCGCCATTCTCATCGAGAGGTGGCGCTAGGATCACCAGTTTTCCGGCTGCCTGATCAGCGGAAATGAGGCTGCCGGGGTCGGCCATATCACCCCCGTACACTACAGGAACGCCATCTATGGTGCCGACGCTTCCGACAGGGAGGCCACCGAGTTGAGGTATCGGAGGGAGAGGTGCCCAATCCTCGCCGGCCACGAACTCTCGCTGTGCCACGGTCAAGCCACCGCTCGATACCAGAGTGCGGGTGTACATCGGTAGTTCTTGGAAGTATCCGTCTTCCCCCGCAGGCTCGACACCCACGCGTTCCAGCTCACTCGCGATATAGGAAATCGCCTTGAAGTTGCCCAGGGTGCCGACCTTTCGACCCATCATCGAGTCGGCGGCAACGACGAACAGACGAGTGCGAAGATCTCGAGCGGTTATTTCCGCGCTGGTGGCGACCGAAGCCGGCGCGACCAACGGTGCGGCGGCGGTCGGTACTTGCGCGGATCCCGAGCACCCGGAGCCGAACCCGAGGGACAGTGAAAGGGCGGCAATCGGTCGGCTGATTCTCATTTACTCTCCAAGGCAATGGCATCATCGAGGTCTGGCATCCGCTACCCGTCGAAGCCGGCAGCAAAGCAGCCCGAAGACAAAAAGGCGTTCTTCCCCTCGAGTGGGCGCACGATCAAGAGTGAAGCAGGAATCCCACGAACCGAAGAGGAGAACGCACACGGACAGGTATATCGGACGGGACGTACGTGCGTCAAGCTGCGGCTGGCCGTGGTAGGGCTGCGCGGAAAAGGTCTCGGCTCGCACATGGTGGAGACGGCAGCACCGGTTCGGTTCGACGATGCGGTCGGGTCAGCGGGGTGGTCGGATCACCCCTGACGGGCATCAGCCGATCTGCGGCCCTTCATACCCGCGACGCATGCTCCTCCGAGGATGCCCAGCGCAACGATCACATCGAGTGCGATGGCCCAGTTGGGTCTCGGCTCCAACCTCATGAGCGGCCAAAGACCACCGATGTAGAGGAGGGTCAGGGCGAACGGCGCCGCCATGCCAGACAGCGCCGGTGCACGGTTGAGTCCGCTCCGCTCACCACCGCTGATCGCATCCTGATGGGCCTCAACAATACAAGCTGTTATTGCTGCTCCTTGAATGATGAGCGATAGGCCACCGAGCGCGAGGAGACCCACCCACCGTGGCAGTCCGACGGGAGGTGAGTGAGAGATCGCTGCGACGAGCCGCGGATTGACGAACAGGACGATCAGGACCATGAACGGCAGCAGTGCCGCGATCGGATCGACGTACCCTTCCTTCCCGCGCAACGTCATGATGACCATCCTCCCGCGACAATCCTCGAATCCGGCTTGTCACTTGAACCTATCATTGACACGGTCTCGCCGCTGGGACGGCATTCGGGTGCATTGGTGGTGGGGCGGGCTCCAACTCTCGCCGACGGGCTCCACATGTGTGCCGATTTCGCTATCATATGCGTCTGCCGGGTCCGACGTCAGCCCATATCTCTTCTCGGGCCGGTTGGACGGGCGAGTCCGCATGCCGCGCGCGAGGAGCGAGCTTGAGCACGATCTGTAAACAGTGTCGGAGAGTCTAGCCTCGTGGTTACCCCCCCCAGGACTGCCGTGCTTCTGGGTGTCGAGCGGACGGCCTCGGACTCCACCATGGCGGCAGCCCTAGTCCCGATTCTTGGACGCTCGCCGTTTCAGCGTCATCTCAAACATCTAGGCGGCCTCGGCGTGCGCAGGATCATCGTTCCGATCCCTGGTGCGGTCGACGGGTCCGGGCTCGAAGAACAGTGCCGCCTGCAGGCTCTTCCGGTACTTTTCGACGGGTGCGATCTGGTATTCATCCACCCTGGCTCGGAAGGGCCGTCCGACCCGTTCAGAGATGGCGGTCCCGTAGTCCTGGTCGCCGCCGACACCGTGTTGGATCCGAGGATTTACCGAGTCGTGTTCGGTGCATCCGGACTCGCGTGGGTGGGCGACCGGCCCGATCAGACCGGCGACCAAGGGTCGAGCGAGATCGTCGGAGTGGGCATTCGCACCGTGAGTGGGATGCCCGACGGTGCTTCACACCAGTTTGTGGGACGCCTCGAGGAGCGGATCCTCGTGGAGGAACTCGACGCCTACCTACCCGATCTGAGGCGTACGCTGCGGCCATATTGGGTCAGGGCTCGGTCCGCTGATGATCGGACGCGAGCGGCCGACAGGATCCTGGACTCGGCCCAGAAGGGCGTACTCGACCTTCCGGCCCGGTACCTCCACCCCCCGGCGGAGAACTTCTTGGCCCGGCGCCTATCCCGCATGCCTGTCACGCCGAACCATGTCACGTTCATCACGGCCATCACGGGGTTTACGACGACTTACTTATTCGCAACCGGGTCGTATGGTCTCGGCCTCGTGCTTGCCCTGGCTACCAATGTGTTGGACGGGGTGGACGGCAAGCTGGCTCGGATCAAGCTCCAAACCAGCCGTTTTGGGGATGTGCTGGACCACACGCTCGACGTTTCTTTCGAGTTCTCGTGGTACCTGGCGTTGGGTTGGGGACTTTCGGGTGGGGTTGTGAGGTCTGGACCCTTCGGAGAGGCGCTGGCGCTCATCGCGGTCATGATCGGCACGCGAGGCATTTCGGGTGTCTACAAGCTGATCACGGGGCGTCAGATCCACGATCACCGGGCCTTCGACCGTGCTGTGCGGCTCGTGGCGGGTCGCCGGAACATTTATGTGATGTTCTTACTGGTAGGATTCCTCGTCGATCGCGTTGGCGCGGCCTTCACGCTATGCCTGTGGTGGGCCTTAGGGACTCTCGGCGTGTACGTGGCCCGGACCGGGTCGGCCTGGGCCGCGCGGCGGTGGTCCGACCGCGCTACCCAAAACGTGTGAGAATACGGCTGAGTTGAGCTCGGTCCTCCTGCTCCAGCCCGAGGAGCCAGAGCACTCCGAAGAACGCTCCCAACAGGAGGGGGAGGCCCAGCAGGGCGCCGACGAAGGGTAGCTCATCCAGAAGCGCCTGCACGGTCCAGACAATGGCCAGAGCCGAGGCCGCGGCGGAGAGCGGCTTCATGAGATTGGCCTCGACTACACTCAATCCGAACATCCAGCGGCTCGTCGTGATCCGGGCAACGTTGACCACGATCACAGTGAAGAGGACCGCCAAGGCCACGCCCTCCAGACCGTATACCTGAAACAACAGGACTCCGCTCACCAACGCAATCGCCAGCATCGCCGCACCGAACAAGATATTGGCGGAGGGCCGCAGGTACACGAACGGCAACTCGCTCACCCCGAGGCTCCCGTTGAACGCGTCCCCGATCATGAGCAGCACCAAGACGTTGGCGCCGGTCACGAAGTCGCTGTCCACGAGGCCCAGGATTGCCGCCCCGAAGAAGAAGAAGACGAGCACGACGAGCAATTCGGCCGTCATGATCCAACGGGCCACCATGGCCAGTTGTTGGTTGGCCCGCCGTAGATCGTTGGCGGCAATGCTCTCGGAGAATATCGGGGGGAGGATCCGGTCGAAGCCTCCTCGAATCTTCTTGGTCACGGTGGAGAACTGGCGGGCCATCCCGTAGATGCCGACGGTCGAAGCCGGCGCGAAGTACGAGACGATGAAGATGTCCACCTTGTCGGCGAGCATAAGAAAGAGCTCATACCCGGCCGTGGGGCCGCTGA
>BTRA01000131.1:0-8026 GCA_036986155.1 Gemmatimonadota bacterium
GGTGGGACTGGGCGATCCGCCTGGTCGTCGTGGAGGCCGTGGTGCTCATGCTGTGGTGGTTGCTGCAAGCGAGAGGAGAGAGCTTTGCCCAGACCTGGACGCTGTTCTCGGCGTTCAACGTGGGCACCGTCTTGATCCAGTGGGCCGTCGTCCTGGTGTTGTTGCTGGCGCTGAACAGGTGGCTGGGTGCCCGAATGTCGCAGCGCCCTGATAGGGTCGAGGCCTGACCGTGCCCACAGAGACCAAGAGTAAGAAGCGAGAGCGCGCCGCGGAGATCTATGACCTCTTGAGCGGGGAGTACCCCGACGCGAGCTGCGAGCTGGACCATGTGGATGCCTTCCAACTCTCCGTGGCCACTATCCTGTCCGCGCAGACGACGGATGTGCGGGTGAACAAGGTCACTCCGGGCCTCTTCGAGCGGTACCCGACCGCGACCGACCTGGCTGGGGCCCGCCAGGAAGAGGTGGAAGCGATGGTCAAGTCCACGGGTTTCTTCCGAAACAAGACCAAGAGCATCATTGGCTTCGCCCGGGGTGTGGTGGAAGACCATGGCGGCGAGGTTCCACGGACCATGGCGGCGCTCACTGCTCTCCCCGGCATTGGGCGAAAGACGGCGAACGTGGTGCTTGGAAACGCGTTCGGGGTAGCCGAGGGCGTGGTCGTCGATACTCACGTCAAACGCCTGTCGAGACTGCTGGACCTCAGTGCGGAGAAAACGCCGGAGAAGATCGAGCGGGATTTGATGGCGCTTTTTCCGAACGAGCGGTGGACCATGCTCGCGCACCTACTGATCTACCACGGACGACGGGTGTGTGACGCACGCAAGCCGCGCTGTGAGGCATGTGTGGCCTCGCACCTCTGTCCGTCGTCCAGGGTATGAGGGAAACCCTTTCACGCCGCTCAGCCTTGAAAGAATGGAGGACGTTCGAGTATGGCGCTTCCGAATAGGGCCGAGGGGCTAGCGCTTCTCGAGTCGTGGGTAGAGAACGAGGGACTCAAGAAGCACATGCTTGCGGTCGAAGCTGTGATGCGGCACTACGCGCGATTACTGGGTGAGGATGAGGAGCTTTGGGGCCAGGCTGGCCTGCTCCACGATCTGGATTGGGAGAAACATCCCGATGACCATCCCAAACGGGCCATCGCGGAGTTCGTGACGCGAGGATACCCGGCGGAGTTGGTGCGTGCGGTTCAGGCTCATGCGCCCGACCGGACCGGGGTGGAGCCTGAGGCAATGCTTGAAAAAGTGCTGTTCGCCTGCGACGAGCTTTCGGGGTTGGTCTACGCGTGCTGCCTTGTGCGGCCCAACGGGATCGACGATCTGAGCCCGAAGTCCGTGGTAAAGAAATTGAAGGACAAGGCATTCGCCGCCGGGGTGAACCGCGACGACGTGGCACGCGGCGTCGAACTCATCGGGATGGAACGGGGGGAACACATTCAAAATGTGATCGACGGAATGCGTGAGGTCGCCGAGGCGCTTGCGATTCGAGCGGAGGACCGGAGCTGAATCGATGACCTTTGCGGCCCGTATCGTATTGCTGGCCTCTGTGCTCGCTGTGGCAGGAGCACGCTCCGGTTTGGCCCAGACAGACGTTGAAGCCCTTGCGGCGATCTACGGAACCACCGTTCCGGACGGGTACTACGAGGTTCTGCGGGCGAACCCTGCCGCATTTCGGTTCCAGCGCGGGTTCAGGAGCCTCCCGCGCGCGGGTGAGCGCGCTGGGTTGAGTAACCAATTGGATGGCCCGGCCCTGGGTCTTGGACCCCGGCCGGTGCCCGCTCTGGGCACATTCAGATTCCCGGTGATCCTTGGGCTCTATTCGGACTCGGATCCGCTCCTCGGCGAGGCGCCTTTCACGCGGGACGCGGTCCAAGCCCATTTTTTCGACGGTCCGAACCTGCAGGGACTTTCGATCGCTGAGTACTACGCGGAGATCTCGGGTGGTCGCGCCGTTCTAGTCGGCGAGACGCAAGATTGGGTGAAGACAAGCCTCTCGGCGGCCGACGTTACCGGGAACGCCAACGGCCTCAACTCCACAGGTGACGTCACCGGCTTCATCCTGGAGATACTCGGCGTCGTGGACGACGGCTCCATCGATTGGGGCACTTACGACAACGACGGGCCAGATGGAGTAGCGAATTCGGGCGACGACGACGGGTTCGTGGATGTGCTCTCGGTCGTACACCCTACCGCCGGGGCAGAGTGCACTAGCAACGCGCTGAACGTTTGGTCACACCTGTGGAGCCTCTTGGACCGGAGCGGCGTCACATATACGACCACCTCGCCGTCGGCCAACGGTGGGCAGATTGTCGTGAACGACTACACGATCACGCCGGCACGCTCCTGCAACCAGGTGACGATCAACGAGATCGGAGTGTTTTCCCACGAGTTGGGACACGGATTCGGGCTGCCCGATCTCTACGCGGTGGGAGGCCAGCACGCTGGAATCGGCCAGTGGGGCCTCATGGGGACTGGCAACTTCGGTTGCAACCAGGGAGCGATCAACTCTGCCCGGCCTTGCCACATGTCCGCGTGGAGCAAGGAGGCGCTGGGGTGGGCCGACATCGAGGTTCTCGCACCGGGAGTGGATCATGGTGTGCTCACGCTCGACCCGGTGGAAACCGGTGGCAAGATCTATCGGGTGGCCGCCAATGACGCTTCCGGCGACTACTACCTGCTCGAGAACCGCCAACGCCTGGGAAGCGACATCGACTTGCCGTCGCCGGGACTGTTGATATGGCGGATCGATCCGGCTATGGCTGTCGGCCAGTGGTCGGTCAACCTCGTGAATTCGGATAAGAACCGCATGGGAGTGTGGCTCCAACAGGCGGATGGAGAGAATGATCTGGGCCAAGCGGGCCGCGGACGCGGCGATCCGGGTGATCCCTTTCCGGGTGCTACATCCAACCAGGTCTTTCACGCCGGCTCGAGTCCCGCCTCCGTGACCCACGAGGGCGCGACGGCAGGTGTCACGGTCACGGAGATCACGACGGTCGGCCAGCAG
The DNA here is from genome assembly GCA_036986155.1 of Gemmatimonadota bacterium. Taxonomy (GTDB): domain Bacteria; phylum Gemmatimonadota; class Gemmatimonadetes; order Longimicrobiales; family Gaopeijiaceae; genus JACZXQ01. The sequence goes on from BTRA01000131.1 coordinate 3,003, forward strand.
ATTGAGTTTCGTCTGCTCACCCGATTCCAGTCGGTCACCGTGCGATCGGTGGGGACAGCCGGGGGTGGGAGTCTTTTCACGATTGATGGTGTTCCCCAGGTGGCCGACCCGTTCGTCTTCCAGTCGGCGCCATTCCAGGCCCATTCAATCGAGGCAGCAGGCGGCGAGCCTCCGGTGAATGGCGTTCGCAATGCGTTCTCGTCGTGGGACGACGCCTCGCCGCGTTCACGGGACTGGGTGACGGGCACCTCCGATGGTGTGCTGATCGCGTCGTATGGTACTCCGGAGGTACAGTTCGACGTCGAACTCGTCACTCCGTCCCAAGGGGTGTCACCCGGAAGCATTGTGAAGTCTCCGTCGTCCGACCCCGGGTGGATCTTGCTGGGTGCCCCCGTGAGCGTGCTAGCGGATGCTCGTACGGGGTTCGCGTTCGACTCCTGGACAGGGGCCCTTGCCGGAATGCCCAACCCGGCCGTAGTGACGCTCAGCACACCAACCACGTCAGCGGCGATTTTCGGTTTGACCTACGGCTTTGGGGAGGGCACGCCGTCCGAGCTCATCCTGAACGCCGTGGACCCCGTCGACGTGACCTTCGAGGTGGTAAACGGCAATGCCCCCGTCCGTTGGATCGCCCAGGGCACGTTTCCAACCGGCCTCGGTTTCGATACGGGCACCGGGAGGCTGTCGGGGATACCGATCGTGGACGGTGATTTCCCGGTTACGCTGAGGGCGATCGACGCGATCGGCCTTCAGGCTGTGCTCGACCTTACGATCCGCATCGGACCGCCGGCCGCGACACTTCAGGACATGGCGGCCCCCTTCCTTCTGGGAGGGGAGATTGATCCCAACCTGGCGCTTTTCCTCGATGGAAAGGGCAATCAGGATGGTACATACGACCTGGGGGATTTTCGGGCGTACGTCCTCGCTACGCCGCCAGGCGCGGTCCTGCTGCGAGCACCGGGGCCGGTCGAGGCGGTGATCCCTGTCACACTCGCTAAGGACGGAGGGGTCCGATGAGGTGGCCAGTAGCGGCGCTGCTTTTCCTGGCGGCTCTTGGGCTCCAGGGCTGTGGTGATTCGGGGCCTCAGGGTCCGGGTCCGCTGTCGGCGGCCGTGGTGAGCCAGGGCGAATCCGTCGGCGCCGTCGTGCTCAGCGTCTCGGGCCCGGGTGTCACTAGTTTCCAGGCGGTGGGGTCCACCCGGTTGTTCAGTTCGGGTACGCAACGCGTTGTGCTCGTAGGGGATGGGAGCGGGCCGTTACGATTCAACATTCTTGTGAACGACCGGGCGGCGAGCCTTCCTACCGTTGGGGTGGTCGAGGCTGTCGACGTGACCAATGCGAGGATGGATGTCGCCGGATTGAGCGTCAGGGTGGAGCGCTGAGGAATCTTAGGAGGGAGAGCAGGTGACGTCAGTAACCATCGTGACCATGGTGGCCGTCATGGCCTTCGTCTGGGGTGGCTTCGCTCTGGCTCTGCTGATTGCAATTCGCAAGGAATCCGGCAAGGGCGACTAGGGCGCTACCCGCCGGACCCCGTCCATCACGCCGGAGATTGCTGGTCGTTCGGCGACGCCGTTCTGCGAGGCGGCGAGCGGTGGTCTCTCAACTGGTACCGGCCCCGCACCATGTCTTGCCGCCCTCCGCAGAATCAGTAGGTTCTTCCTCGATGCGCATGACCTGGATCTCCCGGCTCCGACGACCCATTGCCTAGACGCTCCGACCTCGATTCCATCCTCATCCTGGGCTCTGGCCCTATCGTCATCGGTCAGGCGTGCGAGTTCGATTATTCCGGTACTCAGGCCGTTCGAGCACTCAAGGAGGAGGGATACCGGGTCGTCCTGGTGAACTCCAATCCAGCCACGATCATGACGGATCCGGATCTGGCGGACCGCACCTACATCGAGCCGCTCACGGCCGACTGGGTCGAGCGGGTCATCGAGCGAGAGAAGCCCGACGCGTTGCTGCCGACCATGGGCGGGCAGACGGCCCTCAACATCGCGATGGAGTTGCACGAGCGCGGCACGCTCGAGAAGCACGGCGTCGAACTGATCGGCGCCGACGCTCGCTCGATCAAGATGGCGGAAGACCGTGAGGAATTCGCCCGAGCGATGGCACGCATCGGACTGGCGGTACCCAGCGGCGGGTTCGCCAAGACCGTGGACGAGGCCATGGAGATCGTCCACGATACCGGCTACCCGGCCATCATCCGACCATCGTTCACACTCGGCGGCACGGGTGGCGGCATCGCGTATAACCGTGACGAACTCCGGGCGATGGTGCGGAGGGGCCTCGATGCCTCACCAACCACTGAGGTCCAGATCGACCGTAGCGTGATCGGCTGGAAGGAGTTTGAGCTCGAGGTCGTACGGGACGGGTCCGACAACGTGATCATCGTCTGCTCGATCGAGAATCTCGACCCGATGGGGGTACATACAGGCGACTCGATTACCGTCGCCCCCGTACAGACGCTCACGGACGTGGAGTACCAGGAACTGCGGAACGCGTCCATCGCGATCATTCGCGAGATCGGTGTGGAGGCCGGAGGGTGCAACATCCAATTCGCCGTGAGTCCCGATACCGGCGAGATGCTGGTGATCGAGATGAATCCGCGGGTCTCCAGGTCCTCGGCCCTGGCGTCCAAGGCGACCGGATTCCCGATCGCGCGCGTTGGGGCCAAGCTGGCCGTGGGATACTTGCTCCACGAGCTGCCCAACGACATCACCAAGACCACCCCGGCCTCGTTCGAGCCCACCTTGGACTATGTGGTCGTCAAGTTCCCCCGCTTCGCCTTCGAGAAGTTCCCCGAGGTCGATCCGACCTTGGGTGTGCAGATGAAGGCGGTTGGCGAGACCATGGCCATTGGTCGGACCTTCCGGGCCGCTTGGCAAAAGGGCCTGCGCGGACTGGAGATCGACCGAGAGGGTTGGGTGACGGCCGAGCGTCCGATCGACGACGGACTCACGGACGAAGATCCAGAGACCTTGCTGGCCGCGCTCCGAAAGCCCACTGCAGTGCGTCCATTTCAGATCAAGCGCGCCCTGTTGAGCGGGCTCGGCGTGGAGGAGATCCACGATGCCACGCGCATCGACATGTGGTTCCTGAGGCAACTCGAGGAGATCGTAGAGCTCGAGAGCTGGTACGCCGGCCTGCCCGACCTGGGATTCGCCGAGGTGCGTGAGATGAAGCGCAACGGCTTCAGCGACTGCCAGCTGGCGGAGTTGAGGGGCGAGAGTGAAGATGCCGCGCGCCAGAGGCGCTGGGATCTGGGTCTCCGGCCGACCTACAACGTCGTGGATACCTGCGCGGGTGAGTTTCCTGCCGCTACCCCTTACTTCTATTCCTCGTACGAGGACGAAGATGAATCGACCCGGTCGGACCGCAGGAAGGTCATCATCCTCGGAAGTGGACCGAACCGCATTGGGCAGGGGATCGAGTTCGACTATTGCTGCGTGCAGGCAGTGCTCGCTCTTCGCGAAGCCGGCTTCGAGACCATCATGATCAACTCGAACCCGGAAACTGTCTCGACCGACTTCGACGTGAGCGACAAGCTCTATTTCGAATCGCTGACGCTCGAGGATGTGTTGGAGATCATCCACCGGGAGGATCCCGAGGGTGTGATCGTTCAGCTCGGCGGCCAGACCCCGCTCAAGCTGGCGAAGCCGCTCGCGGCGCTCGGGACCACTATCCTGGGCACGTCGGTCGACGCGATCGACCGCGCCGAGGATCGTGAGCGCTTCGACGAGGTGTGCAGCAAGATCAAGGCTCGCGTCCCAGAGAACGGCATCGCCACCAGTGTAGAGCAGGCGATCGGGGTCGCCGAAGGAATCGGGTACCCGGTGCTGGTGCGCCCCAGCTACGTGCTCGGCGGGAGGGCTATGGAGATCGTCTACGACGAACCCTCCTTGAGGGATTACTTCGACCGCGCTGTGCGCGCGTCACCCGATCATCCGGTGCTGGTCGATCGCTTTATCGAGGATGCCTTCGAGGCCGACGTGGACGCGCTCTCGGACGGTACCAATGTGGTGATCGGTGGGATCATGCAGCACATCGAAGATGCCGGTGTGCACTCGGGTGACTCGTCGTGCGTGTTGCCGCCGTACCTCTTGGGTGCCGACGAAATCGAGGAGATTAAGACGCTCACGCGGCAGTTCGCGTTGGAGTTGGGTGTGATCGGGCTGTTGAACGTGCAGTTCGCGATCTGCGATGGGATGGTGTACGTGCTGGAGGTGAACCCACGAGCGAGTCGCACGATACCCTTCGTCAGCAAGGCTACCGGTGTGCCCCTGGCCCGGCTGGCTGCCCGCGTGATGATGGGCGAAAGCCTGGTCGAGCTCGATGTGCCCGAGGAGCCGCCGGTGGCCGGAGTGGCGGTCAAGGAGGCTGTTTTTCCGTTCAACCGGTTCGAGGTGGACATCTTGCTCGGGCCGGAGATGCGGTCGACGGGGGAAGTCATGGGCTTCGACGACTCATTCGGCATGGCGATCGCCAAGGCACAGGCGGCGTCCGGCAATCTTCTGGCGGTCAAAGGCGGAACGCTGGCGGTCACGGTCAATGACCGTGACAAGCCGACGGTGACGCCGATCCTCCGGCGCTTCCACGACATGGATTACAAGATCCTGGCGACCCGCGGGACACATGCCTACCTGACGCGCCTAGGGATTCCCTCGAGGTTGATATACAAGGTCGGTGAGGGCCGCCCCCACATCGTCGATGCGATCGTAAGCGGGGAGGTGGACCTCCTGATCAATACGCCGATGGGCAAGAAATCCCAGTACGATGACTACGCCATGCGGCGTGCTGCGATCACCCACGGCACTCCGTATTTCACGACGATGTCCGCCACGAGCGCCGCGTGCGATGCCCTCATCGCCTTGCGTTCGCGCACCTACCAGGTTCGCACAGTGCAGGAGCGTATCGAGGACGCGAAGCAACGCGCTGCCCTGGTTTCGGCGGACTGACGGATTCACATGGTGCCCCAGACCGGTTTCCTGCTTCCTCCAGCCGCGGCCCTGCACGACACCGGG
>BTRA01000132.1:0-7928 GCA_036986155.1 Gemmatimonadota bacterium
CCAATCTCCGGCTCGTTGTGCGCGATGCGGACAGCGGAGGTATACCGGGAATCTGCGAGCTGGCGGATTCACCGGTCTCGAGAGGCACCGGGCCTGCGCAGGTGCTAGAGAACACGTTCGACGTGACGGGGATGTCGTCCGGATTCTCGGTGAACGTGACGGTCCAGAATGTAGGTGGGGTCGCCACGGTGCAGACGCTCTGCTACTGGATCGAGGCGTTGGATTCGGCTACCGATGTGAACGGAGCTCCGGAGCCGAACAGCAGCTTCGCTGTGGCGCGACAGGTGATCACGTGGAACTGATATGGGAGGTGTCCGGCGAAGCCGGTTAGGCCCAGGGCGAGCCCATCGGCCGACCCCCCGCGAAACAGGAGCGCCCCGGGGAATCTCCCGCGGGGCGCTTCCTCGTGCTGATACGCGCGCGATGGGAGGGCGTGGACCGTCAGGAGGGACCCAACCCCTCCATCTCCGCCTCCACGCGGGCGAGAAGCTCGGCCTTCTCGTCCGCGTGAAGGAAGGCGCTCTGGAAGCCCATCCGGGCGACGTCCTTGAGTTCCTCCAGCGTAAACCCCAGGTGCTCGTGCGCCATGACGTACTCGTTGGTCACCGTCGTTCCGGACATGAGCCGGTTGTCGGTGCACAGACTGACCACGAGGCCATTATCGTAGTAGAGCCGTAGCGGGTGATCGGCGTAGGTCGCTGCGCCGTGCGTCTGCACGTTCGACGTCAGGCAGATCTCCAGTGGAACCCGGAAATCGTTCACGTACTGCATGAGATCCGGGTCCTCGTGGAGACGCGTCCCGTGGCCGATGCGGTTGGCGCGGCAGTAGTGCAGCGCCTGGTGGATCGATTCCGGCCCGTAGGCTTCGCCCGCGTGGATCGTAGTGGCCATGTTGCGGTTGATCACCGTGAAGAACGCGTTGCGGTGCTTCTTGGCAGGGTAGTTGTACTCCGCGCCCGCCAGGTCGAACGCCACCACGCCCCTTCCCTTGAACGCGACGGTCAGGTCGGCCAGATCGCGTGACGTCGCGGGGTCCATGTTGCGGATCCCGCAGATGATGAGGCCGGTCTTGATGCCGTATTCCTTCTCGGCGCGCGCCAGGCCACGAAGCGGCGCCTCGACGGTCTCCGTGAGCGGTAGGCCCTCCTCCGTGTGCAGTGCCGGGGAGTACCGCACCTCCAGATAGCGTACGTTTTCACGGGCGTTGTCTTCGGCGAGTTCGAAGGCGACCCGCTCGAGCGCGTCTGTGTGCTGCATGACCGAGATCGTGGTGGCGAACTTGGCCAGGTACTCCTCCAGGTTGCGCGTATCCGCGGCCAGCATCGACGCGGCCAACTCACCGACATCGGAGGTGGGTAGGCTCTTTGCATGGTCCTTGGCCAGCTCCAGGAGAGTCTCGGGACGCAGGCTGCCGTCGAGGTGGACGTGAAGCTCGGTTTTTGGGAGGCGGTGAAGGAGGTCTTCAATGGTGTCGCTCATGCGTCCTCTCGGCTCGTTAACATCCCACCGGGTAGTTGCCCGGGATGAAACCGCGCTCGACGTCCACCAGGGGCGCCGTGTACCGGCCGGAGAAGCAGGCGTCGCAGAACGAGCCGTGGTCAGACACCGCGGCGGTCATCCCTTCCAGGGAAAGATAACCCAGGGAGTCCACGCCCAGCTCGGCGGCGGTCTCCTCAACAGTCAGGCGAGAGCCGATGAGTTCCTCGTGGCTGGGCATGTCGATGCCGTAGAAGCACGGGAAACGCACCGGTGGGGACCCGATTCGGAAGTGCACTTCGGTCGCGCCGGCCTGGCGGATGAACTTCACAAGGCTGCCGCTCGTCGTGCCTCTGACCAGGGAGTCGTCCACCACGACCACGCGCCGGCCCTCCAGAAGCTCGCGCACCGGGGCGTACTTCATGCGGGCGCCGAAGTCTCGGTCGGCTTGAGATGGTTTGATGAACGTTCGGCCCACATAGTGGTTGCGGAGCAGCCCGAGTTCGAAGGGGATACCGCTTTCCTCGGCAAACCCGAGCGCTGCCGAGTTGGCGCTGTCGGGCACGGCGATCACTGCGTCGGCGTCGACCGGGTGCTCCAGCGCGAGCTGTCGGCCGAAGGCCTTGCGGGCTCGGTCCACGCTGACACCCCAAAGCCGGGAGTCCGGTCGCGCGAAGTAGACCAACTCGAAGATGCACGCCGCTGTCTCGGGGGCGGGCTCGAGGCTGCGCAGGCGCTCCACTCGGTCGCCGCGGATCTTGAGCACCTCGCCAGGCGCCACGTCCCGGACGTACTCGGCACCCATGATGTCCAGGGCACAGGTCTCGCTGGCAACGATGTGTCCGGCGTCCTTCCGGCCCAGCACGAGCGGCCTGAACCCACGTGGGTCACAAGCCGCGTACAGCGTATCCCCGATGGTGATGGCCAGCGAGAACGCACCTTCCAAATGGCTCAGGGCATCATCTAGTTGATGGTCCACCGTCTCGTGACGGGAACGGGCAATGAGATGAATGACCACCTCGGAGTCGCTGGTCGTCTGGAAGATCGCTCCCTCCTTGACCAGTCGAGTGCGGAGGTCGATCGCGTTCGTGAGGTTACCGTTGTGTGAAACCGCCAGATCGCCCTCCGCGTAGCTCACCTGGATCGGCTGGGCGTTGCGCACACCGCCACCTCCGGCCGTCGAGTAGCGCACGTGCCCGATTGCCGTACGACCAGGAAGCTTAAGCAACGCGGCCGCGTCGAACACATCCGCTACGAGTCCTAAACCCTTGTGGAGTAGTGCGTTACCTTCGTGCGTAACGCAAATGCCGGCCGCTTCCTGCCCACGGTGCTGGAGCGCGTAGAGCGCCAAGAATGTGAGTTCGGCGGCGCCTTCCACGTTGCTGACGCCGACGACGCCACATTCTTCGCGCGGGACGTCGCCGTCCAGTTCGGACGCAGGGATGTCGGTGGTGGGCAGGGGTATTTCTCGGCTCATGTATTAGTCGTGGCCACCGGCGTTCATGATGTTGGGGATCGTATCGAAGAATAGCGCCTTCATCGAGTTCAAGTCGACCTTCATGTTGGTGCTCTTGGTGTGGATGACGAAGCCTGAACCGGCCTCGGTGACCGTCCCGATCACCCGAGAGGGCACCCCGTGGTCCCGGGCCAGCTGCTGGAGTTTCTCCGCGCCGTTAGGGTCGCACGAGACGAGTACGCGCCCCTGGGCCTCGCCGAAGAGGAGTGCCGCCGTGGGAATCGGGTCGTCCAACGTCACGTCTACTCCCAGTGGCGCTTCGCCGTCCCCCAGCGCGCACTCGGCCAGCGCGCAGGCGAGCCCCCCTTCCGACACGTCGTGGGCCGACCTGACCAACCCCTTCTGGATGGCGGCGAGCACGGCGTGCTGAAGTCGGCGCTCGCCTAGGAGGTCCACTGATGGAGGGGGACCCGCGACGAGGTCGTGCACGACGTAGAGGTATTCACTTCCACCCAGCTCATTCGTGTTGTCTCCGAGCAGGACGATGGAGTGGCCTACCGAACGGAACGCGTGGCGCGTGAGATTCTCGACGTCATCGAGGATCCCCACCATGCCGATCACGGGTGTCGGGTAGATCGCTTCGCCGTCCGTTTCGTTGTAGAAAGACACGTTCCCGCCAGTTACCGGGGTCTCGAACAGCTTGCATGCCTCGGCCATCCCCAGCACGGCCTCGCGGAACTGATAGTAGATGTGGCTCTTGAGCGGGCTTCCGAAGTTCAGGTTGTTCGTCACCGCGGTCGGTAACGCACCCACGCATACCAGATTCCGCGCGGCTTCGGCGACCGCGATCATCGCCCCCATACGCGGCTCCAGATAGACGTAACGGCCGTTGCAGTCGGTAGTGGCCGCGACTGCCTTTGTGGTGCCTCGGATGCGGACGACGCCGGCGTCGCCCCCCGGACGTAGTGCCGTGCCGGTCCGAACGGTGGTGTCGTATTGTTGGTAGATCCAGCGCTTCGACGCGATGTTCGGCGACTCGAGCAGCTTGATCAACAACTCGGTGGGCGAGCCCTCGATCTCCTCGTACGATGACAGGTCCATCTTGCGGAGCGCCTGAACGTCCTCGGCCTCGACGCCCTCGCGCTCGTACGTAGGGCACCCTTCGGTGAGGAGTAACGCGGGGATCTCGGCCACCACGCGGTCGCCCTCGCGGACGCGGAAGGTGCCGTCATCCGTGACGTGGCCGACTTCCGCCGCTTCCAGCTCCCACTTCTCGAGAACGGCTCGAACCTGGGCTTCGTGGCCCACCTTCGCGACGACCAGCATACGCTCCTGCGACTCCGAGAGGAGGATCTCGTAGGGCGTCATGCCCGGCTCACGCACCGGCACCGCGTTGGTATCGATCTCCACTCCGGTGCCCGAGCGGCCCGCCATCTCCGAGGCGGTCGACGTGAGTCCGGCGGCTCCCATGTCCTGGATGCCCACGATGTAGCCGCTTCTTATCAACTCGAGGCTCGCTTCAAGGAGCAGCTTCTCGGTGAAGGGGTCTCCGACCTGAACCTGCGGCCGACTGGCCTCGGTGTCCTCGCTCAACTCTTCACTGGCGAACGTGGCTCCGTGGATCCCGTCCCGGCCGGTACGGGCACCCACCGCCATGAGTGTATTCCCGACCCCTGCCGCCTCGCCCCTGATTAGATCGTCGGCCTTCATGAGTCCGATGCACATCGCATTGACGATGGGATTGCCCTCGTACCCGCGGTCGAACTGCACTTCGCCACCGATGTTCGGGATGCCCACGCAGTTGCCATAATCGCCGATACCCCGCACGACGCCGCCGAACAGGTAGCGGACCCGGCCCGCGTGGAGGTCGCCGAACCTGAGCGAGTCGAGGATCGCGATAGGGCGCGCCCCCATTGTGAACACGTCTCTCAAGATGCCGCCCACGCCCGTGGCAGCCCCCTGATAGGGCTCGACCGCAGACGGGTGATTGTGCGATTCGATCTTGAAGGCCAATGCGAGACCGTCTCCCAGATCGATGACGCCTGCGTTCTCGCCCGGGCCCTGGATGACCCACGGGGCTTCGGTGGGGAGCAAGCGGAGAAGGCGCTTCGAGTTCTTGTAGCCGCAGTGCTCCGACCACATGGCGCTGAAGATGCCCAACTCCGTGAACGTGGGTTCTCGGCCCAAGACGTCTCGTGCCCGGTCGTACTCCCCCGGAGAGAGTCCGTGATCCTGCACCAACTCAGGGGTGATGGGTGGGTCACCGGGGCGGGGCTCCGGCCGGGTGGCGGCTCCGATGCCGCCGACGGAGTTAGTCTTCGAGCTTCCGCTCACGTTTCGTGCCTTGCGGGGTTGAGGGCGTCAATGGGTTCGGTTCAGGCGACTGCTGGGCTGAGCTGGCGTACGAGGGACGTGAAGACACCCAGGCCATCGACCGACCCCAGCACTTCCTCGACCGCCCTCTCGGGATGCGGCATCATGCCCAGAATGTTGCCCGCTTCGTTACGAATCCCAGCGATACTACGGGCTGAGCCGTTCGGATTCCAGCCCCCATCATCGCCGCCGCTCGGGTCACAATAACGGAACACGACCTGGCCTCCCGACTCCAGCGAATCCAGCGTCCCCTGGTCCGCATAGTAGTTCCCTTCGGCGTGAGCGATGGGCATCCGTAGGACCTGCCCCACTCCATAGTCGCGGGAGAATATGGTGTCCGCATTCTCGACACGGATCCGCACGTCCTTACTCTCGAACTTGAGTGTGTCATTCCGGGTGAGTGCACCCGGAAGCAGTCCGGCCTCGCATAGGATCTGAAAGCCATTGCAGATCCCCAGGACCGGGCCGCCACCCTCCGCGAACTCCACGACCTGGTCCATGATCGGGCTCATGCGGGCAATCGCTCCACCCCTCAGGTAGTCTCCGTACGAGAAGCCTCCAGGAAGCACGACGGCGTCCACATTGTCCAGCGTGGCGTCCCGGTGCCAGGTGAACGTGGGATCGCCACCGACGCTCTTGATGGCTTGATAGACATCGTAGTCACAGTTGGAACCAGGGAACGTCACCACCGCCGTCCTCATGACGGCTTTCCCGGATCAGTAGCCGGCGACACCATACCGATCTCGAAGTCTTCCGTGACCGGATTGGCCAGCAGGCCCCGGCACATCGCTTCGGCCTCCTCGATCGCCTGCTCGGACGTGGGTGCTTCCAGATCCACGTAGATCGCCTTGCCCACCCGCACGTTCCTCACCGACTCGTAGCCAAGCGAGTCGAGAGCGTGGTGGATGGCCTTTCCCTCCGGGTCCAGGAGGCCCGGGCGTGGGATGATGCGGATCTCGAGGTGGTGCTGAGTCAATTGTGGTTCTCCGGATGTTGCGCGTCACGGTTGAATCGCTCCGGCGTGAGGTCGCCGTAGTCGAGTGTGCGGACCTCGTCGGCCTCCTCGGGAATCTCCACGTCGAGGAGGGGGTCCCGGTCGGGCAGTCGCTCCAGGAGTCCGGCGATCACCGAACGGGTGAGGCCCCACGCGGCGTACAGTACCAGCATGGGAAAGAAGTAGTACCGGGGGATCATGATGGCCGCGAGCATGTTCCCGAACATCCATGTGGTCGTGAGTACACCCTTCCGTGTCTTGAAGCTGATCTTCGGCATCACAGCGTACGGCACGTGGCTCAGCATGAGCGCGCTCAGCAGGATCGTCACGACGCCCATGATTCGCGGCCAAGGCATGCCCACCAGGTATTCCTGGAAAAGGGGCGTTTGGCTGAACGGATAGTACGCCGCGAGGATCATGCCCGCGGTCGTGGACGGCAGGCCGTGGAACTGAACCTTGGCCTCACCGCCCTGCTCGACGTTGAAGCGAGCCAGGCGGACGACCACGGCCATGACGTACGCGAGGGGCAGGGTCCAGCTCCAGTTCGCGTCCGAAAAATACAGCGTGTACATGATGAAAGCGGGTGCCACACCGAAGCTGATGGCGTCGACCAGGGAGTCCAATTCTCCGCCGAAGGTGGAGCCGGTACGGGTGAAGCGCGCTATGCGGCCATCCAGCAGGTCGAGGACAGCGGCCAGGATGATGAACCAGCCCGCCTGGAGCACATCGCCGCGCGTCGCGGCCACGATGGCGTAGAAGCCGAAGAAGAGGTTCGCCAGAGTGAACGCGGAGGGAAGGATGATGATCCCTCGCTGTAACTGCGTCCTCTTACTGGTACTGGTGGGTTGGTCGCTCATGGTCCGCCTTCGTCCGTCGCGACAGCGGGTTGGCGGGCCATGACGGTCGTCCCACCCACGGCCCGGTCACCGACAGCGCATTCGACCGGCCATTCGAGCGGAATGAAGAGGTCCACCCGCGAGCCGAACCGGATGAGCCCGATGCGCTGGCCCCGTTCGAGGGTCTGTCCCTCTTCGGGGTACGTGATGATCCTGCGCGCGATCAGGCCGGCAATCTGCCGCACGAGGAGGCGCCCCGAATCGGTCACCATGCCGACGGAGGATTGCTCGTTCTTGTCGCTGGCCTTGGGGTGCCAGGCGACCGCGAAGCTGCCCGGTTTGTACGCCCGGTGCTCCACTGAGCCCGACGCGGGCGCCCGTTGGACATGCACGTTGAAGATGCTCAGGAAAATGGAGATTCTCCGGCACGGGCCCTCGAAGAAGCTCGGCTCCTGGACTTCTACGATTTCGATCACCTTTCCGTCGCCCGGGGCGAGCACCAACCCGCGTTCCTCGGGTATGTGCCGCTCGGGATCGCGAAAGAAGTAGAAGACCAGAAACGTGAGGGCGGTCACGGGCACGGCAGCCCAGGCGGCGGTCGGGCTGCGCACCGCCATGCCCACCGTGGCCGCGGTCGCCGCCGCGGCTATGAGCATGAAGGGGCGCCCTTCGCGGGCGAAACGCATCAGTTGAGACCCCGGAACGTGGGAGGCTGGTAGTCGTCCAACTCGGTACCCGTGAGCCTTCGAAAGATCTCCTTGTATCGGTTCGTTGTCGCTTCTACCACCCGAGC
>BTRA01000133.1:0-7905 GCA_036986155.1 Gemmatimonadota bacterium
TGATGATCGCGTTCCCTAGTTGCGACACGTGATCGGACTCCGTGAACGGCCGACCTCGCAGGACCTCGATTCCCATGGTTCCGAAGTAGTCTCCCGCTGCCCAGGTCGTCCTCAGCAAGGTGCCGGCTTCGGGATCACCCGCCATATCTTCCCGTCGATAGCGGGTGCCCCGGACCCCCTCGTTCAGGGGAATATTCTCCACCACGCCGACCGACTCGACTCCGGGCAGCGCGGCCACACGGTCCATGAAGTCCATGTGGAATCGGGCGTAGGAAGGAGCGTCCGTGAGATGATCCCCCTCGGGCGCAATCTGGAAGGTGAAGATGTCCTCCGTGTCGTAGCCGGGGTCCACGTGTCGCAACTCCCAGAAACTCCGGACAAGAAGCGCCGAGCCGATGAGCAGGACCAGCGCCAGCGCGGTCTGCCCGACAACCAGGGCGTTTCGCCCCCAGTTGCGCTGCCGACTCGAGCCACGACCCCCGTCCCGAAGCGCGGAGAGTTTCGGTGCGGATGCCCGAATGGCCGGGAGAAGACCACAGAGGAGGGCTGCGAACAAAGAGACGCCCAGCGTGAACAGGAGCGTGGTGCCTGTCACGCCCACGTCGCCGAGACGGGGTATGTTGGCAGGGGCAGCCCGCAGGAACAACGGGACGCTCACCGTGGCCAGGAGAACGGCCAGCGCCGCCGAGAATCCGGCGATGACAAATGCCTCGGCCATCTGCGAGCGGATCAACTGGCGCCTCGACGCCCCGATTGCTCTGCGGACGGCCAGTAGGTGCTGCCGGCTCTCTCCACGAACCATGAACAGGTTCGCCACGTTGGCGCACGCGATGAGGAGCACGATGCCGACCGACCCGAGAAGGACCCAGAGCGGTCCGGAGACAGCTCCGACGAGTTGTTCGCCGAGGGGGCGTACGATCGCACGATGCTGCTCGATGATGCGGGCGTAGTTCGCCGAGCCCCCGAAACGCTCGGGCAATCGTAGGGCGAGGCGGTTGAGTTGGTCGACGAGGGCCCCCTCATCCGTTCCGGGTGCGACGCGAGCGACGAGACTCGTACCGAACCGGCCGGGCCTGATGTCTTCGCCGCGGATCGTGTACGGGATCCACAGGAGGACGCGATCGTTGGGGAACCAGAATTCCGGTCCCATGACCCCGACGACCGTCCGGCTCTCACCGGCTACCTCATAGGAGCGACCGATGACGCCCGGATCGGCCCCGAACCAGGTGGTCCAGAGGGCGTGGCTGATCACCACGACCTCGGATTCGTCCTCGGGCACGGGCACTCGGCCCAGGATCGGAGTCGCGCCGAGCGTATTGAAGAGTGATGACGTCGAGCCGGTCATCAACACGCGTTCGGCCCGTTCACCGGCTCGGAGCGTGGCGGTGAACGAGCTGAACGTCGCGACGTCCTCGAGGAGATCGGCCTGCTCGGCGTATTGCAGATAGAACTCCCTCGACACGCCGAACTCTTCGGGGAGGTCGGATCCGGGTGCGCTGGCCGCGATGTAGACCAGGCGGTCCGCGTCGGAGTAGGGAAGGGGATCCAGCAGGACCGTGTCGACGATGCTGAAGATCCCGGCGTTCGCACCGATCGCGAGTCCCAGGGTTACGACAGCGATCGCGGCGAACCCGACCGACCGGCGCAAGGAGCGTCCCGCCAGCCGTAGATCCCTGATCCATTCATTCATCTCATTCATCATCATCCCCACCCCAACCCTTTCGATCGTTCGTTCGTCCGTGGTCACCCAGGCCGGGTCGAAGCGCTCGACCACGGAAGCCCTGAGGAGATCCAGCCCGGTACCCAATGCGAAAGCGATGGCGCGAAGCCTGCCCCGCAATCGTGCCCGGTCGTAATCCGAGTGCACCTGTTCGATCATGTCCGCCCCGAACTGCTCCCGGAACGCTCTCGGGAACAGCCGAACCAGTAACGCCAGCAGCGATCTCACCGACTGCCCTCGACCGCCCGAAGGCGTTTTTCGGCCATCGCCACGGCGCCCTTCAACCGGATCGCTTCGGCGGCGAGAGCCCGGCCCCCTTCCGCCGTCAGCCCGTAATACTTCCTGGCCCGGCCGGGGTGAGGGCGGGCGGCCTGTTGGGGCTCGACTTCCATTACGAGCCCCCAGGTCATCAGCCGCGCGAGCACCCGATAAAGCGATCCGGCCGGTGGAGTCAAGGTGTGATCGGACTCGTCCTCGACCGCTGCCTTGAGCGCGTAGCCGTACAGAGGCCCGCTCGCCATCGCGAGCAACACATGGTACTCGAGGGTGCTCATGGCACCGGTGTTCCGTCCGGTCATGATCTGCGCCTCACTCCTGATCGGAAATGCTCTCTCGGTATATATACGGAAAGAGTAATTAAAAAGATTCGATCGGCCAACACGCATGCCGGCAGGGGCGCAGAGGTTCACCCTTTTCGATCGAGTCAATGGAGTTTATTATGCAGCATGCATAATTCTAATAAAGCGCCGACCCGGACACGTGCGAGCGCACCGGGCAACGCGCCGCTCAAGCCTGTGCACCAACTGATCCTCCTGTTGCTCGCCGAGCGCGCGACCTACGGCGTCGACCTTCTCGCGAGGATCGACGAGCACTCGGAAGGCACCGTCCGCCTCAACGCCGGCTCGCTTTACCGGTTGATCGGGCAGATGCTGGAAGAAGGGTTGGTGGAGGCGGTCGAGGCGGAGGCTGCCCCCGGTCAGCAGGGTGCCCCACGAAAGTGCTACGGCGTCACGACCACAGGGCGCGAAGCGCTGGCCACAGAGGCCCGGCGCCAGGCGCGTTTGGTGGAGATGGCTCGCTCGCTCGATTTGATCGAAGACGGCTGATGCCGACGTCGGGCCCCTCACCCTTCCTCCGGCGGCTCTTCGGGTTCTTCCCACGGAACCACAGGGAAGCGTTCGGTGCCGAGATGTGGGAGGTCGTGCGCTACCGGCACGGGCAGCGCGGCAGGGGCGTGTGGGCCGGATGGAAGTTCAACGCCGTGACGGCTATGGACATTGTCTGGAGCGCGCTCCAAATGCGCGGAACAGGGATGGGGAGGTGGATGATGAGTGGTTGGCGAGGCTTTGGAATGGATGCGCGCTTCACTCTTCGTGGGCTAGGGAGAGCTCCCGCGTTTACGCTGACGGCACTGGTTGTGATCGCGGTCGCGGTCGGGGTGAACACGGCGGTGTTCGCGTTCGTGACGGGCACGCTCCTGGAACGCCCCCCGTACGAGAGCCCGGACGAGCTGGTCATGGTATGGGCGAGTAATCCGGGTAACGGGCAGATCCGTGATGTCATCTCCGGATCGAATTTCGTGGACCTTCTGGAACACACGACTACGCTCTCGTCGCTGGCGGCTCTGCACGGCGACGAGGTGGTCATGATGCAGGACGGGCGGCCCGTGGTGCTGCCTGCGTTCGAGGTGACCGTCGACTTCCTGAGCGTCCTGGGTGTGGAGCCGGCGGTGGGTCGGGACTTCCAGGCCGAGGATCGCGTGTCCGGGGGCGGCGCCACCGCGCTGATCTCCTACGGCTTCTGGCAGGACGGCTTTGGAGGAGACCCGGGAGTCATCGGATCCTCACTCGAGTTGGATGGAGAGCCGACGACGATCATCGGGGTGCTGCCGGAGGACTTTCGATTCGCCGGGGCCGTGCCGGTCTACGTCCCGCTTCATGAGGACGACCTCGCCGCCGAGAGCCGCACGCATCACCACTACAACATGATCGGGCGTCTCCAGCCCGGCACGACGCCCGCCGACGTAACTAGGGAGATGAGCGGAATTTTGGCAGGCATCACGTCGCAATACCCGCAGCTCACCGGTTGGTCCGTACTGGCCGAACCGATGACCGAGGTCACGGTCGAAGCAGTGCGGGCCACCCTATGGCTTATCGCGGCGTCCGCTCTCCTGGTTTTCGCCGTGGTGATTGTCAACCTGGGAACGCTCTTTCGAATTCGCACGCTGGAACGGATGGGTGAAATCTCCATCCGTACAGCGTTGGGCGCGCCCCGACGCCGCATCGCGGCCATCATTCTGGCGGAAGCGATTGGGCTATCCGCGCTGGGCGGCGCGCTCGGGCTGTTCCTGGCACCGGCGGTCCTCCGACTCCTCTCCGCGATCGCGCCTCCCGTCGTCCTGATCCCCAACTCGGCAGCGGCCATCCCGGTCCTGCGCGCGACGCTCGAGCCCACAGTGCAACTCCTCGTATTCGCTGGGGCGCTGGCAGCGGGGGCCCTCCTGGCGGCTCCCTCCCTCATCACTGCGCTTGCACCAACGTCGGGAATCTCCGCCAGCAGAGGCAGCTCCCGGGTGACGTCGGGTATCCGCTCCAAGTGGCTCGTGGGCGTGGAGGTCGCGCTCGCCATGGTACTCTCCGTGGGCGCCGCGCTGACCGTGCGAAGCGCCAACCACCTCGCCTCACAAGACATGGGCGTGGTCGGCGAGGGCGTTCTGACCACCTACTTCGGTGACGTGGAGGATCTACCCACGGCCCAGCGCGCGGAGTATTTCCGACAGGTCATCATCGCTGTCGAGGCGTTGCCGGGAGTGGAACGCGTGGGCACGAACGACTATCGCCCCTTCGAGGGAGAGGACGACTTCCAGGGAGTCCGCTTCCCCGAGCGTCCCACCCCCGAGCCCGGACGTGGCCCCCGAGAGGAATGGCGCCGCGTGAGCGAAGGCCTCTTCGACGCGGCCGGAATGCGGATCACAAGAGGACGCGGATTCCGTCCTGTGGACTTCGAGGCCACACCCAACGCCGTGGTCGTCAACGAGGCGTTTGCAGCCAAGCATTATCCTGGGCAGGATCCGGTCGGGCGAAGGCTGACCGTGACGGAGGACGGCTATAGAGACGTCGAGATTGTGGGTGTGGTGGCCGACGTGCTGTCACGCGGACCCGCGGTAGCCGCGCCGCCCGTGCTATACGCTCCCTACCAGGCTGCGCCGCGCGGTCATGTATCGCTCTTCGTGAAGGTCTCGGGTGACCCCATGAGCTACGGGCCGGCCGTACGGGAGGCCATCTGGTCCGTCGACTCCCGCCAGCCGGTGCTGTCGATGATCCCATTGGAAGAGGTCGTGAGGCGGTCGATGGCAGTGCAGACCATGATGAGCCGGGTCGTCGGCGCCATGGCGAGCGCGACGCTCATCCTGGCCGCGTTGGGCGTGTTCGGAGTGGTCGGGTTCATGGTGCGGTCGCGGACTCGGGAGCTGGGTGTCCGGCTCGTGCTGGGTGCGACATCCGGGCAACTGGAGCGCGGAGTCGTGGCTGGCATGCTCCCGATCCTAGGCGTGTCCGTGTTCGTGGGATTGTTCTTGTCCGTGGTTACGTCCCGTGCGCTAAGGTCCATCCTGTTCGGGGTAAGTCCAGTCGATCCGATCGCGTTCGGCAGTGCGACGCTGATCGTCGCAGTCATGGTGCTGCTGGCCACGTATCTGCCCGCGCGCAGCGTTTCCAAGGTCGATCCGGCGCGGGTGATCGAGCCTGCTTAGAAGGGACTCGTAACGGTCGGGGATCACTGCTCCGCCACGTCCCTTGCACGGACGACCGATGGTGCCATGGCATCGCCCATCCCGATCCGGCAGCATCCGGCATGGTCAAGCACGCGAAGGCACGCACCCGGGACTCCGATCCCGAGGATCTACTCTCGCGGATGGACGAGGAGATCGTGCTCCGCGGCTTCGCTCGCGGGACTCGCAGACTCTACCTGGCGCACGTTCGCCGGTTTCTCGAGAACTCCGTGCCAGCGCCCAACTCCGAAGAGGAGGTCCGCAGGTGGGCCCTGGCGCTTCTTTCCAGCGGTCGATCCCACAGCTACGTGAATCAGGCCCTCAGCGCACTCCGTTTCTTCTATCGGCACGTCTTGGAAGAACACGCACCGGCGGTGCGCCTCCCTCGGCCCAAGAGAGAGCGTCATCTCCCTCGCGTGCTGTCGGAGAGCGCAGTGCGTCGCTTCCTCGAAGCACTCGAGACTCCAAAGGCTCGTGCGATCGCCTTCACGCTCTACTCCAGTGGCATGCGGGTCGGAGAGGTCGTCCGCCTGAAGGTTTCGGACATCGACTCAGACCGGATGATGATCCATGTGCGGCAAGGGAAGGGACGGAAGGACCGCTATGTGATGCTGTCCCCGATATTGCTGGAAATTCTGCGGGAGTACGTGCGGGGAGAGCGCCCCTTCGACTGGCTTTTCCCAGCCGGGCACCGCCGCGATCGCCACATCACGACACGAACAGTACAGCGGCAGGTCGCGGCCGCGGCTGACCGAGCCGGTATCAACAAGAGGGTTACGCCGCACATGCTTCGTCACTCCTTCGCGACTCACCTCCTCGAAGCGGGAACCGACCTCAGGTACATCCAGAAGCTGCTCGGGCACAGCCAGATCAAGACGACGGTGCTTTATACGCACGTAGCTCGAAGGGACGCGGTTCAGGTGGAGAGTCCGGTGGACCGGCTGTTTCGGGACGAGTGATGGGGGATCGTCGCATTTTGAACCGGGCGAGATCCATCTCGATCGGGGTTAACTGTTACGAGATCAAGGTTTATACGCCATTGACGTATATCCGCCAATGGCGTACTATCCAATAGTAATCAAAGAGACCTCGATATTCACGAAGAGAGTCGAGCAGCTGTTGGATCCTGAGTCGTTGCGACTTCTGCAGTTGAGGCTCGTGGCGGAGCCCGGGGCAGGTGCCGTCGTTAGGGGAACCGGAGGGTTGAGGAAGATCAGATGGCAGGGATCGGGTCGCGGAAAGCGCGGCGGAGTCCGGGTCATATACTACTTAGCACGAGAAGACGAGGTGATTTTGCTGCTCCTGATCTATGGGAAGAACGAGCGAGATGACCTCACGCCAAGACAGAAGGCCATCCTGAAGGGGTTGGTCGAGGAGGAATTCTCATGAACGACGATCTCTTCAACGAACTCGTAGCAAGCGTGCGCGAGGGAGGTGCAATTCTCGGGGGCAAGACCGACGTCTTCCGCCCCATCGTGGGAGAGGAGCTTGATGTGGCCGCTATTCGGGACGAGTACGGACTGTCGCAAGCGAAGTTTGCCGCGCTGCTCGGGATCAGCGTGCGGACTCTGCAGAACTGGGAACAGCGACGGAGGCAGCCACAGGGCCCGGCACGTGTTCTCCTCAAGGTAGCGGCCAGACACCCTAAGGCCATTCTCGACACTGTGAGATAGTTCACGCGTTTCCCGCCGGAACGCCTCTGTCGCTTTGGCGTGCCATTAGCGACACGCGTCGCATATGCATCGCGAACGGGGCGGTTAGCTGATAAGCTTCGGGAGGAATCCGTTAGCAGACATGCCTTGAGTGGCACAACTACAAGCTAGATGGTGCCGCGCAAGGGTAGTCGTCGAGGTGCTTAGGACCCCCCGTCTGGCAAGGGCAGACCGTAGCGCGCTGCCAAGGCCCTATAGCGGTCGGTGGAGGTAAGGGGGCGCAGCCGTTCGATCGAAGATGCCAGGAGCGCGCCCGCAGAACGACTACGCATCCCATCTTCCAGAAACTCGAACGCACGCTCCTCATCCCCAACAGCGAGCCAGCCGACGGCCAACAGTTCCGGAGGTACGCTCGGCTCGATGCCCCCGTCGTCACTGAGCGGTTCCAGTTTTGCCCGCGCTTCGGCAGTGCGCCCCTGGTCCGCGAGGTAGGTGGCGTATCCAATGGACGGACGGCCCAGGATACGCTCCGAGCTCTCGAACTGCTCAAGGGCCTCGGCGTCGCGACCGAGCGCCGCGTAGGACAGTCCAACCAAGCGGTCGATGTAAACGAAGTCAGAGCTTAGACGAGTTGCTACCTCCTGGGTGGTCACAGCCTCTGCGTGTTTTCCCATTACGCTGCTACAGAAGCTTTGCCAGGAGGGCCAGAATGGGTTCAGCGGGTCGACCCGATGAGCGTCGCGCAAAGGACCACACCCGTCGGG
>BTRA01000134.1:0-7675 GCA_036986155.1 Gemmatimonadota bacterium
TATCGAAGCGCTGGGCGGCATCGAGGCGGACGGATCCACCGTCACCATCGGCGCGGCCGTCACGCACGCGGAGGTGCATAGCTCCGATGCGGTGCTCCAGGCCATCCCGGCCCTGGCCGACCTGGCAGGAGGCATCGGCGACCCACAGGTCCGCAACCGCGGCACGATAGGCGGTTCGGTAGCGCATGCGGATCCGGCCGCGGACTATCCGGCGGCGCTCGTCGGCCTCGGCGCCACGGTGGTCACGGACCGCCGGGAGATCAGTGCGGAGGACTTCTTTCAGGGCATGTTCGACACTCCACTGGAAGACGACGAGATCATTACCGCCGTACGCTTCCCCGTGCCCGATAAGGCCGCGTACGCCAAGTTCGCCAACCCCGCGTCCGGCTACGCCATCGCGGGAGTAATGGTTGCGACCGGCGACGCCGGTGTCCGTGTATCCGTGACGGGCGCGAGTTCCACGGTATTCCGCGTCACGGCGATGGAGGAGGCGCTCGCCTCCGACTTCTCGGCTTCGGCGCTAGAAGGCGTCACAGTGGATGCGGCCGACCTGATCTCGGACCCCGACGCAAGTGCCGAGTATAGGGCTCATCTGGTGGGCGTTCTGGCCCGACGCGCGGTGGAGGCGTGCGGATAGCACCCGTCATGTCGCTACCCAAGTCGGTCGAGGAGGCGCTCGATCTTCTCGAACGAGGCGAGTACGTCGCCGACCGCGCCCTCGCAACGTCGGTCTTTCTGGCTCTGAAGCTTCAGCGTCCGCTCCTGCTCGAGGGTGAAGCCGGCGTGGGCAAGACCGAAGTGGCCAAGGTGCTCGCGGACACGCTCGGGCGCAGGCTGATCAGGCTCCAATGCTACGAGGGCCTCGACGTGTCGTCGGCCGTATACGAATGGAACTACGCGCGGCAGATGATCGAAATCCGCGTCGCCGAAGCGACAGGACAGGCGGAGCGCGACCGCCTCGAAGCCGACATTTTTTCGGATGAGTACCTGATCGAGCGTCCGCTCCTGGAGGCTCTTCGCCCCGACCCGGCCGGTCCTCCCGTCCTGCTGATCGACGAGGTCGACCGATCCGACGAGCCCTTCGAGGCGTTTCTGCTGGAGGTGCTATCGGATTGGCAGATCACCATTCCCGAGGTAGGCACCGTGGCGGCGGAGCACCCGCCGATCGTCGTGATCACCTCCAACCGTACGCGAGAGATCCACGATGCTTTGAAGCGCCGATGCTTCTATCATTGGATCGACTACCCGGATGCCGGGCGCGAGCTGAAGATCCTCGAGGTCAGAGTTCCCGAGGCGGCGGCGGGGCTCACGCGGCAGGTCGTCGCCTTCGTCCAAAAGCTCCGAGAGACGGATCTATTCAAGGTGCCGGGTGTCGCCGAGTCCATCGACTGGACGAGGTCGTTGATGGCACTCGACCGCACCGAGCTGCAACCGCGGACAGTGGGGGAGACGCTGGGTGTGCTGCTCAAGTACGAGGACGACGTGGTGCGTATGAGGGGCGCGGAGGTGGAGCGGGTCCTTGGGGAGGTCGAGCGGGAGCTGGCGGCGTCGGGCCCATGAGCCGGTCGGCTCATCTCGCGGCTCATCTGGTAGGGTTCGCCCACTTCTTGCGAACCGTCGGAATTCCCAACGGGCCCGGGCACGTGATCCAGGCCCGACGCGCACTGGGTGTCGTCGACATTACCCAACGGGAAGAATTCTACTGGGCCCTCCACTCCGTGTTTGTTCACCGTGGTGAGCACCGCGAGTTGTTCCGCCAGGCGTTCGGCCGGTTCTGGCGGGATCCCGAACGGCGAGAACTCGACCCGCTACTGACCGAAATGCTCGCCGATACCACCGTCCCGGATACCGCTGAGGGCGCCGACGCCCTGCGCCGCGTGACCGAGGCCTCGGCCTCTCGCTCGACAGGGGAGCTGGAGCCCGAGCGCGAGATCGACATGCGCATGACGGGATCCACCCGAGAGGTGCTCGCCCGACGGGACTTCGAGCAGATGTCGGTCGAGGAGGCGACCGAGGCGAAGCGGGCGATGGCTCTCCTCACCCTGCCACTCCGCGACATCACGACCCGGAGGAGGAGGCCGGACTCGTCGGGCTCGAGAGTGGACGTGAGAGCCACCTTGAGGGCGAGCCTGAGGTCGTCCGGGGCGTTGATTCCCCTGCGCTGGACCAGCCCCCGGCGGCGTCCGCCGGCCGTGGTGACCCTGTGCGACGTCTCGGGCTCAATGAGCACGTACAGCCGTATGCTGCTCCACTTCCTGCACGCGCTCACCAACGACCGAGACCGCGTCCATACGTTCCTTTTCGGCACACGCCTGACCAACGCGACCCGCTTTCTCAAGCACCGTGACGTGGACGTGGCCCTGAGCGGGCTCAGCGGGGCGGTCGAGGATTGGGGCGGCGGAACGCGGATCGGTGCCTGCTTGGCGACCTTCAACCGGCTCTGGTCTCGCCGCGTCTTGGGTCACGGTGCGGTGGTACTGCTCATCACGGATGGATTGGACCGCGACGGATGCGAGCTCCTCGCCAACGAGGCCGCGCGCCTCAGGCGTTCGTGCCGTCGGCTGATCTGGCTGAACCCACTGCTTCGCTATCCGGACTTCGCGCCTCTGGCAGCCGGGGTCAAGGCGATCCTACCACACGTGGACGAGTTTCGGACGGTCCACAACCTGGAGAGCCTGGCCGAGCTGGGCCGGGCTCTCGGCCGGGCGTGCGGTGACGTTCAGCCTCGGCCGAACAGGTTGAGCAGCCACGAGCGGAGCGCCCTGAACAGGAGCGGGAGCGCGGCGAGGGGCTGAGTTTCGGTAGGCGCCTCCGGGGTTTCGGCTCCGTCCCTAGGTGTGGTTGGATCGCCCTCACCCTCGCCGGCGCCCGGCGAGGCGAGCTTTTCGGTGAGGCAGGCGGTGAACTGCTTGAAGATCTCCTTCGAGACCACTTCGATCATGCCCCGCCCGAACCTGACGATTCTCCCGGCGAGTTGCACCGTCGAGTCGACCGTGACCTCCGTGAGGCCGTCCGGTAACTCGCGGACCGTGCTCTCCATGGTCATCATGACGGAGCCCGCACCGCCCTTCTCCTTGCCTTTTCCCGCCATCCGTACCAGGCGCCGTTCGTGGTCGAGTTCCTCGAACGTCATGCTGCCCTTGTACTGAACCGTCACGGCACCGACCCGCACCTTCACCGTGCCGTGAAAGGCACCTTCATCGTCAGTCGAGTCGAGTTGGGCTCCGGGGAGGCACACCACGACCCGTTCCGGGTCGATCAAGAAACGCCACACCTCTTCGGCGGGCGCGTCGATGGTGAAGCGCTCTTCAATCTTGAGTGAGGACACGGCGCTCTCCGTCAGTGTGGGTGTCCAGGTCGGCGGCGGTGTCGAGATCCCTGAAGATCCCCCGATCGCCCACCGGGACGTCGGTGACCCGGTCCGCGTACACCTCGAGGAGCCGTTTCGCACCCTCGTCACCCCGCATCCTGTCGATCGCCTCGAAGAAGTCCGCGCCCCACAATACGGGATTTCCCCGCTCACCGTCACTCGTCGGCACGCAAATGGCCTGCCCCCGCTCTGGATCGAACTCGGCGATGAGTGCGTCCAGTACATCGCTCCCCACCCAAGGCATGTCCCCAAGGCAGATCAGGGCGCCGTCCACATCGGGCCCGAGGGCGCGAATGCCGGCGCACAGAGACGAGGCCAACCCGCTCTCGTACAGGTCGTTCCGTACGACAAGAACGGCCTCTCCCTCGAGCGTCGCCTCGACGCGTGGGGCTTCGTGCCCGGTGACCACGACCACGCGCTCCGCCTGTGACGCCAGGGCGGCGCGAACGACGCGGGCGACCATCGGCACACCGTCGACCTGCGCCACGAGTTTGTTGGTGTCACCCGTTCGGCGCGACAGGCCGGCGGCCAACACGATCGCGTCGACGCGAGGCGATCGCGGGGCCTCGGAACCCGGAGCCGCGGGGCCGCTCACCGGTCCCCCGCCCGAAGGCAGTCGACCAATTCGGCCATCACGGAGACCGCGATCTCCCCGGGGGTGCGGGCTCCTATGTCGAGCCCGACCGGCCCGTGGATGCGGCTCAGGTCGGCCTGGGCGAAGCCGGCTGCCTCCAGGCGGCCGCAGCGCTTCGCATGCGTGCGTCGGCTACCGAGCGCACCGATGTAGAACACGGGTGACCGCAGGGCCAGCTCGAGGGCCGGATCATCGAACTTGGGGTCGTGGCTCAGCGTCACCACCGCGGTTCGCCGGTCCAGCCGGAGGCTTCCGAATGCCTCGCCCGGCCAGGCTCTCACGAGGTGGACGCCGGGGAAGCGCTCCTCGGTGGAGAAGGCTTTGCGCGGGTCGACGAGGGTCACACGGAATCCGGCCACGCGGGCCATGTGGCAGAGCGGCTGGGCGATGTGGACGGCGCCCACCAGGATGACCTGAACCGGAGGGTTGAAGACCTGGAGGAAATGGTCCACTTCGTCGATCGACACCGTGGCGGAGCGGTCGGCCGTCAGTGCCTGCAGCGCGGCGTCACGAACCGGCCCGGGAACGCCGTCCGCCCCGTCTTCGTCCGGTCGAATGAGCACTTGGTCGCCCGTGTCCAGTCGGGTAGCTAGTACGAACGGGCGTTCTCCGTCGCGGTCGGCGAGCACCCGGTGGAGCGTATCACGCTTCACGTGACCAGCTCCACGAAGACGCGGACCTCGCCTCCGCAGGCCAGCCCGACCTCCCACGCCATCTCGTCGGTGACGCCGTAGGTGAGCAGCCGGGGCTCACCCGATTCCATCACCTGGCGTGCCTCGTCGATCACCGCGCCCTCGACGCAGCCGCCGGACACCGAGCCGACGAAGCGGCCCTGGTCGTCCATGCACATTTGGCTGCCGGCCTGTCGCGGAGCCGACCCCCAAGTCCGGACGACGGTGGCGAGCACCACGGATCGCCCTTCGTCGAGCCACACTTGGGCCTGTGCCAGCGCATCGACCTGGTCCCGGATCATCGTGTGTTCCCTGCTCGAGCTTCGGTTGGTCGAGAGCGGTGAGGATAACCACGCGTGCCCTACGAGGAAAATCCGGGAGTGATCCTGCGCCGGCTTCCGGCCGTCAACAGATGGGGACGTGTGCGGTCAGAAGGTCGCGTTGAGCATCAGGTAGCCCCACGTCGAGTTCTCTGTGAGCCGTCCGATGTCGGCTAGGCCGTCGGCCTGGATCACAAACGATAGCCCTCCCGTGATCCCCAGGTTGCCGGAATACCGATGCGTGACCGTGAAGTCGATCTCCTCGCCCAGATGCGCGGTGGTGGTCCCGCCGCGCTTGGCCAGCCGGAACGAGTGCAGGTCCAGGCCCAGCTTCACGTCGTCTCGGGCTTGAAGAGATCCTTTGATTGCGAAGTCCTGTAACCCCAGTCCCGCTGTGTTCACAGGGATGTTCAGGAACAGGTCGGCGAATCCGTAGAACTTGTGATTCGTGGCGAACATGGTGTCGAATACCCTGGTCTCGCCGTCGCCCGGAGTGTCGTCGCCGGAGAGATAATCGTACCACAGCGTGATCCGGCCCTTGTTTTCCGGGCCGATGCCGAAGCCCAGTCGCCCGCCCAGCATGAATGCCGTCACGTCGTCACCTCCCCGATCACCGACCTGGAGGCTGGCCTCCGCGCGGTAGTCGATCCTGCCACCACTCCCTGCGAAGCGCGCGCCCATCGTCGCTTGGTCCACATCGACCTGCTCACGCGCTCGTTGGTAGAAGCCGTAGAGGTCGAGTGCGCCCGACCCTATAGAGCCGACCGTGGCGTACACCCCGACGAACTCGGCGTCCGTGCCGACCTTGTCGGCGAGGTTCTCGGCCGTTTTGAATCCGATGAAGTCGACGCTACCCCAATCCCTGTTGAGTCGAACACGAGCGCCATCGAAACTGCGTGCCTGCTGCGTCCACCCGACGGAGCCGACCAGCCGCTCGCCGCCGAGCTTGACCTCCTGGCGACCTATCCTCGCCGCGGCCGGCGCGGACTCGAAGCGTCCCATGTCGATAAAACCCTGGTGGAGGTCGAGGTTGTCCGCGTTGAAATCGCCGAGTGTGTTGGTCTCCTCGCCGAAAATCCGCACGTCCTGGAGTTGGATGACGACGCTTACGTCATTCTCGAGCAATGCGGCCAACGTGACACGGACCCGCATCGACGTGAAGCTCTGGGCGCCCTCCGCGGCCGGATCCCTGAACTCGGTTCTCGGCCTGACCTGACCACGAAACGTGATTTCCTGTGCGGCCAGCGGAGAGAACACGAACAATGCTGCGACGGCTACCGCCCCCGCTCCGACGTGGTTCATTCGCAAACCTTCCTTCGACTGTGTGCGACGCCATTCCGTGGGAAGTGTGCGGGTTCCCGAGGGGAGAAATCTGTAGGGTGAACGTTGAACGTGGTGTCGGGCGATTCCCTACACCGTGCGGGTCACATCACGGTCTTTTCCATCCCCAGATGCTTCGCTCGGAACGAAAGCACGTCCGCGGCCTCCTCGATCCGCTTGGACGTGGGCTTGCCCGCGCCGTGGCCGGCCTTGGTCTCGATGCGGATGAGCGTGGGGTTGTCGCATCCC
Organism: Gemmatimonadota bacterium; assembly: GCA_036986155.1. GTDB lineage: Bacteria > Gemmatimonadota > Gemmatimonadetes > Longimicrobiales > Gaopeijiaceae > JACZXQ01. The sequence goes on from BTRA01000134.1 coordinate 6,565, forward strand.
TGCGCCGCCTGGAGTGTCGCGGCGAACTTGAAGGAGTGGCCCGGCACCACGCGGTCGTCGTGATCAGCCGTGGTCACGAGCGTGGCCGGGTAGCAGGTGCCCGGTTTCAGGTTGTGCAACGGGGAGTACGCTTTGAGGTACTCGAAGCTCTCGGGATCGTCGGACGAGCCGTAGTCGGACACCCACGCCCAGCCGATCGTGAATTTTTGGAAGCGCAGCATGTCCATGACGCCCACGGCAGGGTGCGCCACCGCGAACAGGTCCGGTCGCTGCGTCATGACCGCGCCGACCAGCAGGCCACCGTTGGAGGCCCCGCCGATCGAGAGCTTCTCGGACGAGGTGTACCCCTCGTCGATCAGGTACTCGGCGGCCGCGATGAAGTCGTCGAAGACGTTCTGCTTGCGCTCCTTGGTGCCGGCCAGGTGCCACTCTTCGCCGTACTCGCCGCCGCCCCTGAGGTTCGGCATGGCGTACACGCCACCCATTTCGAGCCACACCAGGTTCGTGATCGAGAACGTAGGCGTGCGCGAGATGTTGAATCCGCCGTAGCCGTACAGGTAGGTGGGATTCGTGCCATCCAGGACAATGCCCTTGCGGTGCGTGATGAACATGGGCACCGAGGTACCGTCCTTGGAGCGGTAGAAGATCTGCTTGGTCTCATAGGCGTCGGGATCGAAGTCCACGTCCGGCGCGTGAAAGACCTCGTTGCCACCGGTCTCCAGGTCGTATCGGAGAATCGTGGTTGGATAGAGGAACGAGGTGAAGGCATAGAACATCTCGCCGTCGTCCACGCTGCCGCTCATGCCGCCCACGGAGCCGATCCCCGGAAGCGGAAGCTCGCCCTGGAGGCGTCCGTCCATTCCGAAAATCCGCACCTCGCTGCGCGCGTCTTTCAGGTATGTGGCGACCAGGCGCCCGCCAATGATCTGGACCCCCTGGAGCACGTCGTCGCTCTCGGGGATCACGGTGCGCCAGTTCGCCCTCTCTGGCCGATCGAGATCGATCGCGATCACACGCTGTTTGGGCGCGTCCAGATTGGTTTGCACCAAGATCGTGGAACCGTCGCTTCCAACGGGCAGGAAGGCGGCTTCGTATTCGTCTATCAGGCGCA
>BTRA01000135.1:0-7662 GCA_036986155.1 Gemmatimonadota bacterium
CCTGCGAGAAAACGAAAGCCTCGACGAAAGTCCTTCCCAGGGGCAATCTTTCGGGTGAAATCAAGCGCCATCCCCCGTTATAACTTTAGATGACAAGGGGCGTCGAAAGCGAAGGAAGCCTTGGAGTCATGACAGATCGGGGACCACGCGCGAACTCGAAGACCACGTTCGCCCGGAGGCTAAATGACGGGCCCAACCCTTAGCGACAGCCAAGCCAAGCGCGAGCACGCCCAGCTACTCCGCCTTCATGAGCGCATCTTGAAGCAGTTGCAGATGGTGCTCGGCGAGTTGCGGACCCCGAGCACCACCAAGATCATGCAAGCCATCAAGCAACGGACCGGATCCACTCCTGCCGAGGCGATTGGCGAGGTCACCACCGCCGTCGAGGAGGCCATTCGAGCCTGCAAGATGAGCGAGGCGGACCTTCGCCAGGATTCTCACGACAACTTGGGCCAGGTTGCGGTCGAGGGTGCGGACAACCTCCCGGCAGCCCTCGGACGCTTCCTCGCAGAGCGTTCCGACCTGCCCGGATTCTCCTACAAAGTGATCCAGGACGAGAATCGCGGCTGGATAATCCGCTGGAAGGAACACACCGAGTGGGGCACCGTGCGCGGCTCCGGCCAGTTCTACGAGCGGCCCTATGCCTGGTTGGAGGACTGAAGCAGCAACTCTGATTCGCCATCGTCACCGCCAGTGAGTGCCCGCAGCGCATCCTCTCCATAGAACATCCGGATGTACTTTACCTGCACCGGTGTCACCCGGCGTACGGCCCAAACCAGTTGGACGTGGTTCGGTTCCCCCGGCGTGCATAGCAGCTTCATACCCACTTCCGAGGGCACCCTGTCCCCCTTGCGGTTGTTACATGGCGAACACGAGGTCACCACGTTGCCCCACGTGTTTCCACCACCCCTCGAAATCGGAAGAATGTGGTCCCGGGTCAGGAACTGCCGACCCTTCAACAGGCTGCGGTGCCGGCCACAATACTGGCAGCAATACCCGTCGCGAGCGAAGAGGAAGGTGTTCGTGACCTGCCGGCGGAACCGTCGAGGCACGCGAACGAAGCGCACCAGCCGGATAACGGTCGGATAGGGAATGCTCCGGCGCTCGGACCTAAAAAAACGAGCGTCGTCCGTTTCGAGAATCTCCGCCTTACGGTCCAACACCAGGCGGACCGCGCGCCGAGCCGTGAGGATCGTCAACGGCTCAAACGAGGCGTTAAGCGTCAAGCACCCCATACTCGAAACTACCCTTCCCCAAGGGCGTCCTGCAATGACCTGCCCGGAAGATCCCAGCCCGGGAACAGCCTACATGAGCGCGGTGGGATCTCGATCGAGAATAATCCGTACATCCCTGCCGCGGGGCCGGAATCCGTCCACGAATCGGCGTGCCGCCCCGCCAAGCTCGCTCGGACGCTTCCCGCGCAGGAGAAAATGCCAACGCCAGCGGCCATGCAGGCGCTCGATGGGCGAGGGTGCCGGGCCTACGACCACTACCTTGGCCCCCTCGATGGCTTCCCGCTCGACCCAGCGCGCCGCGCTCTCGGCTTCTCGCGCGGCGATCTCTTGGACCGGGCTACTGACGATCACGTTGATGAGCCTGACATACGGCGGGTAGACGGGATCGACCCGGCCTTGAAGCTCTCGGCTCGCAAAGGTCTCGTAGTCGTGAGCCACCGCCGCCTTGACGGCGTAGTGGTCCGGCACAGATGTCTGAATGAAAACCTCACCGCCAAGCGCGCCGCGCCCCGCTCTGCCGGCGACTTGGCTGAGCAACTGGAATGTTCGTTCGCTGGCGCGAAAATCCGGGAGATGCAACCCAACGTCGGCGTTCACCACACCCACAAGCGTAACCCTCGGAAAGTCGAGCCCCTTAGCGATCATCTGAGTGCCGAGCAGGACGTCCACCTCGCCGCGCTCGACCCGGCCCAAGATCTCGCGGTGGGACCACTTCCCCGAGGTCGTGTCCACATCCATGCGAGCAAGCCTCGCCTGCGGGAAGGTCTCGGCCACCACCCGCTCCACTTGCTCGGTGCCCAATCCTCGGCGTGACAGATCCGTGGACCCGCAACGCGGACACCGCGTGAGCGCCGGTTCCTCATGCCTGCAATGATGGCAGAGCAGTCGCCCCTGGGCCCGATGGTAGGTGAGCGAGACCGAGCAACGCAGACACGAGGCCACGTCTCCGCAGTCCCGGCATTGTATGAACGACGAGTAACCACGCCGGTTGAGGAGAAGGATCGTTTGTTCGCGCCGCTCGAGCCGCGTGGTCATGGCGTCGAAGAGTTGAGGTGACAGCACCGTCGCCCCTTCGCTGGTCGCGGTAGGCCGGTCGCTGGAACGGACCGCCTTCTTCACCTCCCTGAGGTCGATGACCTTGATGGTGGGCAGACTCGCACCCCCGACACGATGCGGGAGCGTAAGCAGGTCGAACTTTCCGCTCTGAGCGTTGGCCCAACTCTCCAATGACGGCGTGGCGCTCCCCAGTACGCATACTGCACCCGCGAGCGATGCACGTACGACGGCCAGGTCCCTTCCCTGGTACCGCGGGGTCTCGCCCTGCTTGTAGCTGCCGTCGTGCTCTTCGTCCACCACGATCGCGCCGAGGTTCGAAAGCGGTGCGAACAACGCAGACCGGGCGCCCACGGCGATGCGCCGGTGTCCCTCCTTGAGCTGTCGCCAAGCGTCGTACCGTTCCCCATCCGACAACCCCGAGTGCAGCACGGCGATCTGCGAGCCGAAGTGGGTGCGAAAGCGGGACACAGTCTGAGGCGTAAGAGCGATCTCGGGCACGAGAACGATGCCGCTCTTTCCCCGCTCGAGCACAGCCCGAAGCAACTCGATATATACGAGCGTCTTGCCGGATCCGGTCACGCCACGCAGCAGGAACGGTTTGGGCTTGCCGGCATCGAGGGCGGAGACCAAGGCACGGATGGCGGCGGCCTGAGCATCAGTTGGAGTCATCGGCACCGGAGGAGGTGGCTGCTCGCCCACGAACGGGTCGCGGAGCACTTCGAGTGCCTCGACGCGGGCCACACCCTTTTCTTCCAGGCCCCCGATCACCGCGCGTGAGAAGCCATGAGCCCCGAGGAGGCCACTCAACTCCGCAGACCCTCCCATCGCGGCCAGCCGATCGTACGCCTCGCGCTGGCGCGGCGCTCTCGCAAACATCTCATCGAGCTCCTGGAGCGATGAGATCCAGCGCTCCATCGTCACAATCTTCCGAATCTTTATTGCAGGTAGCTTGGGGGGAGTCAGCGTGAGCGAGACGACGCCGAGCGCCTCGAGGCTCCTGATCTCCGGCCAAATCGAGCCCATGCCCAGGGCTCTTCGTAGTGTACGTACCGCAGCGCTCCCGCCATGCGTATCCAGAGCCTGCACCAGGAGTTCCTCACGCCCCCGCAACCCAGAAGGAGGATCTCCGATACGCATGAGCCTGTGGCGTGACACGTCGCAAAGCACTGCCGGAACGATGGACCGAAGCGCGATGCCGAGCGAAGTCAGGTAGTAGTCCGACACCCATCGGGCCAGGACGACGAGTTCTTTCGGGACCGTTGGCTCCTGATCCAAGACACTGAGCACGGGTCGAATTCCATCGATCCCTTCCCCGTCCGTCGGTCCCACGACCCAGCCGATCCGCTGCTCCCTCCGAAAGGGGACCAACACCCTCGTGCCGGCCGCGGGGACGGTCCCGCCGGGAACGGAGTACGTGAAGGTTCGGTCCAAGGGCAACGGGAGGGCGACCCTTACGAACGACGGGTCGCGCGTCACGGAAGCATCACCTGCTGAACTCGGTGCAGTCAGAACCCTGCGCCCCGAACCCCGTGCCGGTCGAACGATCTCTAGAGAAGCGTGAAGATTTCCATCTGAGGCTCACCAGGCGTTACCTCGGGGCCGCTGACACCCCAGTTCACGTTGATCTCGCTGCGAATCCCAATGTCGTCCGCAAGGTAAATGCCCGGCTCGATCGAGAATCCCACGCCCGGCACGAGCAGCCGGTCGTCACGAGTCTCGAGGTTGTCGAGGTTTGGGCCGCTCCCGTGCAACTCCCGATCGATGGAATGCCCCGTGCGGTGGACGAACGACTCTCCGTAGCCTCGCTCTTCGATGACACGCCGCGCCACATCGTCGATCTCGAAGGCCTTCACTTCGGAGCCCTCCTCGAAACGGGTGCGCAGGAAATCGACCGCCGCATCACGTGCATCGCGCACCGCCTCCCAGATCTCCCGGGCCCGGTCCGGGACATGGTCATCCAATATCCCCATCCAGGTCTGGTCGGCGGGCACCCCTTCCTCAGTGGCCTTGCCCCAGAGATCGATGAGCAGGAGCTCTCCCTTAGCGATAACCTCGCCAGTCGGTCCCGGCTCGTAATGCGGATCCGCGGCGCGCGGCCCGATCGCCACGATGCATCCGACGCCCAAACTGATTCCGCGTGCGGGCAACTCAGCCTCGATCCACCGCGTGAGATCGCCCTCGCTCAGCGGGCTGCCCGACCGCGCTGCCTCCGCCGCCCGCTCGAACGCGTCACGCGCTACGGCCTTCACGACCTCGGCGCTGTTCCTGTGCTCTTCGAGCTGTTCCGCCGACCAAGCCGAATAGAACGTCGAAATGAGATTCCCCGAGCTGACGATCTCGACGCCCGAGTCGAGCACCAGGTCTACCACCCCCGAAGGCACCATGTCCATAGTCGGCACGCTCGAACGTCGCGAGACCTCCATGGCCACCCGCTCCTTGCCCTCGAGCAACTCGGCCAGGCACGCTTCCATGTCACGCCAACCGGAATAGACGATCTTGCGCCATGGCCAGTGCCGCCACGAAGAGGGCTCCACGGCATGGATCAAGGCGACGGGATCGCCTTCGACGGGCACCATCGTAAAAGAGCGCCTCATCGTCGTCTCGAGCCCGAGGAGCGCACCCGCGACCCGGTTTTGTCCGTGGAATTCGTACAGCAGCCATCCGTCGAGGTTCGAGTCCGCGAGTGCAGCCTTCACATCCGAAACCCGATCCGCCACGGTCAACAGCGCTTCAGCACCCACGTAAACACCCTTTCTCTCATGATCCTCGAGTCTTCCCACCACCGCCGAACAGCGGAAGATCCCTGAGTTGTCCGGCAGACTCCCGCGCGCCCTCGGTCTCGTCGTCCGCGCGGCCTGCGTCTGGCACCGTTACCTCCTCGAGCGCCTTCCGCGCGGAGAGATCCCCTTTGACCCCCTTCACCAGATCCAAGCCAAGGATGCGCTCCCGTGTCAGGAGGTTGTGCACCTCCCGCTCCCGCGCCAAGGCCGTCCAGACTCCACGCCATCCCCATTCCTTCCAGGCCCGTCGCAGAATCCCGAGCTTCTCGGAGACCGTGAACAACTCGGCGAAGTCGGGAAACGGTTTGCTGATCTGGGGGCGGAACGCCGTCTCCTCGTCGGACCACGCTTCGGTGTGGAGGTTCTTCAACCCTTCCTCTCGCATCATCCGCTTCCACTCGACGAGCATCAGAGGCCGAGCGCCGAGATGCTCCGCAAGCACATCTCGCCGCACTTCATCCACCGGGGCCTTCCATACGGGCTGCACCAACACCACACTGCCACCCGACTTGGTGACCCGCACCAGTTCACGCACCGCCTCCAAAGGGTCCGCGTGAGCCGTCAGGCCCAACGCTCCCACCGCCACATCGAAGATCTCGTCGCGGTAGGGAAGGTCCTCCATCGGCCCCTGCTGGAAGTGGAGCCGATCCGCTAGGCCCTCGACGCGTGCCCGGTCCTCCGCTCGCTCGATCATACGTGCGTCTTCATCCACTCCCGAACCGAGAACCCCATACTCTCGCACGAAAAACTCCGGCATCATCCCCAATCCGCAGGCCGCGACGACCACCTCTTGGTCCTCAGCGAGGTCCGTAAGGAGCGCGACCTGGCGACAGAGTTCGGCGCCGCCGGGAGGGAAAAGGGGTCGGCGACTCAGGCGGACGAGGTCGAGCATCGACGGCACATCCGCAGTGCGCGGTTCCCGACCCTGAGGCTCTGGAGGCATATGCGAAGTTAGGCTCGGCGTCACAGGGGGGTCAATCAGAGCGACGACTCTAAAAGATGGGTTCCTCGGCGGCGTCCAACTTTCGGAGCGCATCCTGGAGGGCGGCCTCTTCTTCCTCGGAAAGATGATCCGATCCGCCTGCGCCGGCCACGCTACGAGCCATTACGGCGCGCAGGAAGAGGGCGACTATCACCAGCCCAAAAAGGATCGCCGCGGGAGGAACCACCCAGGCCACCAATCCACGCCCCGAAGCACGCGGCAGGGCAAGCAGACTATCGCCGTGGGTTGCGAGCACCCAGGCCACCAGACTGTCCGCGCTCCACCCCTCCTCCGCCATCGTCTGGAGACTGTCTCGCAGGAGCGCTCCGCGGTAGGACGAACACACCTCCAACATGAGCCCCGGGCAGTACGGCGATTTCAGGACAGAAATCGCCTCCTCGGCGGCCGGTTGGGGTACAAAGGGCTCGGTGGCCGTGCGCGCGGTGGTTTGTCCAACTAGTAGTCCGGACGGCGCCAACGCCGCCAAGATGACCACGACGTAAAGAGCGCCGAATCTATCCAGCAAACTGCTAGAATTCATGATCCGCCATGCCTCACGGTCTTGGTCGAGCCTGCGCGAAGGTGCCCTCACGCTTACTTACCCCAGCCACCGTCCCTTGAGCCGCACAAATCACCCGCAGGCCTCCTCGAGCCCGGCCAGTGCTCGGATGACCGCCACCACGCCCTGCCCGGTGCGCTCGGGGTCGTAGCCTCCCTCGAGGGCCACCACGAGGCCAATTCCATCCGCCTCGACCCGTTCAACGAGGTTGAGCGTAAGCCCGTAGAGGTCTGACGGCTCGAGGAGCTGCCCGCCCAGTGGGTCCCCCTTCATGACATCGAACCCCGCCGAGACGAACACGAACTCCGGCCGGCTGAACGCCCATGCCCGGTCCAAAGCCGCCATGAAGCGCTCGCGGTATCGGTCGGGAGGGGTGGCCGCCGGAAGCGGAACGTTGATGTTCGCTCCCACGCCCTCCCCCTCTCCCGTCTCCGCCACGGCCCCGGTACCCGGGTAGTGGGGGCACTGGTGCAGAGAGACGTATACGACGGTGGGGTCCGCATAGAAGATGTCCTGCGTGCCGTTGCCGTGGTGCACGTCCCAGTCCACGACTAAGACCCGCTCGGCGAGGCCCCTGTGCTGCATCCAGCGGACCGCTACGGCCACATTGTTGAACAGGCAGAACCCCATCGACCGGCTCGGGGTGGCGTGATGGCCGGGGGGACGTGCGGCTACGAAGGCGTTCTTCAGACTACCGGTGCTCACATGCTCCGCCGCCGTGATCACCGCCCCGGCGCTTCCCACCGCGGCATCCCAGGAGGCGGCCGAGACGCGGGTGTCGGAATCGAGGGTCACCGGACCTTCGACCGCCTCGGCCTGCCTGACCGCCTCTCGTACAAGCTCCACCTGCTCGGACGAGTGGACGCGCAGAAGGTCCTCTTCCAAGGCATCCCTGCATTCGACTTGTACTACCGCTTGGTAGAGGCTCAGCAGGTCCTTGCCGACCGTCGACGAGAGCGCTCGGAGGCGGCCCTGGTGCTCGGGGTGATTCCACCCGGTGTCGTGCAGGGCCGCGGCTGGAGGAAGCAGGAAACCGGTCTGGGGCACCAT
>BTRA01000136.1:0-7526 GCA_036986155.1 Gemmatimonadota bacterium
CGATACTCGCGAACACCGGCTTCTTCGCCAACTGCCGAGCCGCGAACCCCAGATCCTGCCTTACCCTGTCCAAGGCCTCTAACCTACGCCTGTCCCCTTCCGCTCTCACAGCCACCCTCCCGACCTCCCGCTGAATGCGATCAAGGTCTCCGAATTTTCGGCGAGCTTCCGCTCTCGCCTCATCCTCCGTGTAGCCCTCGGCTACAAGTTGCTCGGTCCTCCGCTCGATGTGGAAACGGAGCTCCTCGTCGACGTCTTCGAGGACCGACCGGTGGCGCGACCGCAACCGGAGAAACCGCCGCAGACCCGATATTCGACCCATCAGGGGCGGGGCCCGCCATTGGCCAGAGCCTTGGCAACAGCATCGGAGTACCGCTGCCAACTAGTGGCCTCGGAGTCGAGCCGCCCGCGACCGGCAGCCGTGAGTTGATAGAACTTCGCTCGCCGATTGTTGGCCGAGAGACCCCATTCGGACTCGATCCACCCCTTACGGTCGAGCCGATGAAGTGCGGGATAGAGGGTGCCTTCCTCCATGAGCAGGGTGCCCTCGGTAGCCGTGTCGATCCACTGGGAGATGGCATAGCCGTGCCTCGCCTCCCAAGTCAACGACTTCAGGATGAGCAGGTCTACGGTGCCCCTGAGGAGATTGAGGCTGTCGTCAGTCATGCCTTCCCCCTTGTATGGCGAGGGGAAGCTAGATCCAGACCCCTCGCATGACAAGGGGAAGCGATCCGGGGATCAGAACCGACCCTTACGTCGTGGCTTCGAGCCGCTCCTCGAGGTTCACAGTGACGGGGAGCAAGTCGGCGCCCATCGCGGGTGATTGAGTTCCAACCCTCACCCCAGTACTTTTCGCTTGGAGCCCGTGCGAGACGGGCTCCAAGGGCCGCCAGGGGTACCCCACGTAGAGGGTTGAGACAGTCCCTTGGAACCTGATCCGGTTGAGACCGGCGTAGGGAGTGCGGACAATCAAGCGAGGCATGATCAGCCTTCCGCGCTCCGTGGATGGCTTTTTTTGTCGTCGACCCCGCGCCGGTCCGTGAACAAGGAGCGCCACGGTGCCTAGCAACGGTAGGACCCCCGACCCGTCGATCAACCCGTCGACGGGTGACTACGGCAGTGCCTTTCCCGCCTCCCGACGGGTCTATGTCGATGGAAGCCGTCCCGACCTCCGCGTCCCCGTCCGGGAGATCACCCTCAGTGGCGGCGAACCACCGCTCAGGGTCTACGACACGAGTGGTCCCCTCGGCGGCGATGTCCACGTCGGGCTCTCAGGCCTCCGCACCTCCTGGATCGCCGAGCGTGGCGGGGTCCATAAGGTCGAGACGTCGTACAGGCCGTTGGACGAAGCGAACGCTGTAGAGATCCCCGAGGCGCTCCGAAACACGCCGCTGTGCTCGACCGGTGGACCGGTCACACAACTCCACTACGCCCGCAAAGGCGAGATCACTCCTGAGATTGAGTTCGTGGCGCTCCGCGAGGGAATGGAGCCGGAGTTCGTCCGGAGCGAGATCGCGCGCGGTCGAGCGATCATCCCCTCGAACATCAACCACCCGGAGTCCGAGCCGATGATCATCGGTCGCAACTTCAAGGTGAAGATCAACGCCAACATCGGGAACTCGGCGGTGACCTCCTCCATCGAAGAGGAGGTCGAAAAATTGCGTTGGTCCACGCTCTGGGGCGCCGACACGGTAATGGACCTCTCGACCGGCAAGAATATCCACGAGACCCGGCAGTGGATCATCAGGAACTCACCAGTGCCCATCGGGACCGTACCGATCTACCAGGCGCTCGAGAAGGTTGACGGGGTGCCGGAGGATCTGACCTGGGAGGTTTACCGCGACACCCTCGTCGAGCAGTGTGAGCAGGGCGTGGACTACTTCACGGTGCACGCCGGCGTGCTGCTCCGCTACGTGCCCCTCACGGCCGAACGGGTGACCGGAATCGTGTCACGGGGCGGCTCGATCATGGCGAAGTGGTGCCTAGCCCATCACCGGGAGAGCTTCCTCTACACACGCTTCCGCGAGATCTGCGAGATCATGGCGGCGTACGACGTGGCGTTCTCGTTGGGAGACGGCCTGCGGCCCGGATGCCTGGCCGACGCCAACGACGAAGCGCAGTTCGCCGAGTTGAAGACTCAGGGCGAGCTCACCCGGATCGCGTGGGAGTATGACGTCCAGGTCATGTGTGAGGGACCGGGACACGTCCCGATGCACATGATCCAGAAAAACATGGACCTCCAGCTCGACTGGTGCGACGAAGCGCCCTTCTACACGCTTGGCCCCTTGGTCACCGACATCGCGCCCGGCTACGATCACATCACCAGCGCCATCGGCGCCGCCCAGATCGGTTGGTACGGCACGGCCATGCTGTGTTACGTGACCCCGAAGGAGCACTTGGGCCTCCCCAACCGAGATGACGTGAAGGATGGGGTGATCACCTACAGGATCGCGGCGCACGCGGCCGACCTCGCCAAGGGCCATCCGAGGGCCCGTGAGTGGGATGACGCCCTCTCCAAGGCCAGGTTCGACTTCCGCTGGGAGGACCAGTTCAACCTGGCGCTCGATCCCGTCACCGCCCGCGAGTACCACGACGAGACGCTGCCCGCCGGCGGTGCCAAGGTGGCCCACTTCTGCTCCATGTGCGGGCCGAAGTTCTGCAGCATGAAGATCACGCAGGACATCAGGGACTACGTCGCCGCGAAGGACCTCGCGGACGGCGGAGACGCTGTCCAGGCCGGGATGGAAGAGAAGTCCAGGGAGTTTCGGGAGCGGGGCAGTGAGATCTACGTACAGGTGGATGGAGACTGAACATGAGCATGAAACGATACGCAGCAGTGCGGATGACCCTCGCGCTCGCGCTGGCACTCCCCGGTCTCGCCCGAGCTCAGGTGACGCCCACGAAGCTGTTGGTTCGGGTCGTGGCGAATGATGCCAAGATCATCGGGTCCGGCGTGGGCGGAGCACGCATCGTGATCCGCGAAGTGTCCACGGGCAAGGTGCTGGCGAGCGGCCTTCAGGAGGGATCGACTGGTAACACCCGGTTCATCATGGTGGACCCGATCGAGCGCGGCGGCAGAGTGTTCGACACGCCCGGGGCCGCAGGATACACGGCTACACTCCAGCTCTCCGATCCGACACAGGTCGAGATCGTGGTCGAAGGCCCTCTGGGGACCGAACAGGCATTGCAGCGAGCCTCCAAGACGGTGCTCATGGTGCCCGGACAGCATCTGGAAGGAGAAGGCGTGATCGTGGTGCTGAATGGCTTCACGGTGGAAATCCAGTCGCCCGCGGAGAGTACGGTTCCCCACGGAGAGCTTGAGGTACAGGCCCGTGTGACCATGCTGTGTGGCTGTCCCACGGAGCCGGGGGGCCTGTGGGATGCCGACGACATCGAGATTACGGCGCGGTTGGTAGAGGACGGGCGCGTCCTAGCCGAAGTCCCACTGGTCTATGCCGGCCAGAGGAGCATCTACCGAGGCACAATCACGTCACCCGGTAGCGGAGAGGCCGAGTTACAGGTCATCGCCGTGGACGTGGGCCGCGCCAACACGGGTATGGCGACCAGATCTCTCCGGATTCACTGAACGGCGCAAACGTCCGTGTCCGGGTTGAACCCACTCGACCCAAGGCCCCACACATGACCCGGGAGGCTGACGCCTGGGGCGCGTGGAGCCCTCCGGAATCGTGGCGGTGCGTGCTCGCGATCGACGCGCACACGGCGGGTGAGCCCCTTCGGGTTATCCTGGGCGGCTTCCCCGAGCTTCCCGGCCACACGATCCTCGAACGCCAGAGCGATGCACGTGAGCGGTACGACTCCCTGAGGACGGCCCTCATGTGGGAGCCTCGCGGCCACTCCGACATGTACGGCTGCGTGGTACTTCCGCCCGAGACTGAAGAGGCCGACCTCGGGGTGCTGTTCACGCACAACGAGGGCTTCTCCACCATGTGCGGACACGGAATCATCGGAGTGACCCGCGTGGTGCTCGATCTCGGGCTGTTCCCAAAGGTCGAGCCCGTAACCTCGCTCGGCATCGATACACCCGCGGGTTTCGTGCGCTCATTCGCGCGCGTCGAATCCGGAACCGTCCTCAGCGTGTTCTTCCACAACGTCGCCTCGTGGGTCGTGGAACTAGACGCCCACGTGGAGGTCCCGGGGATAGGGCGAGTGAGATACGACCTGGCATTCGGCGGTGCGTTCTACGCATACGTCGACGCCGACGCGTTGGGCTTGGACCTCACGCCCGCACACACTCCCGCGCTGATCGACGCTGGCCGTGCCATCAAGCAAGCGGCCATGGGCGGGGCGCCTATCCACCACCCCACGAACGAAGAACTCGGCTTCCTGTACGGCACGATCTTCGTGGGGCCCGCCCGCGATCCGGCGAACCACAGCCGCAACGTGTGCGTGTTCGCCGATGGCGAGGTGGACCGCAGCCCAACCGGCACCGGCGTGAGCGGTCGGTTGGCCATCCACCACGCGCGGGGCGAACTGGCGGTGGACGAGCCTATCACGGTCGAGAGCATCATCGGGAGTGTGTTCAGGGGGCGTGTCGTGGAGGAGACCCACTTCGGTGGCCACCCTGCCATCGTGCCCGAGGTGGAGGGGCAGGCGTACATCACGGCCAGGCAGGAGTTGGTTATCGACCCCGCTGATCCGTTCGGGGACGGGTTTCTGGTCAGGTGACCCAGGGGGAGCGTTAGCCGCCTATCCGCCCGTTCCCTTGACAATCTAGGTATTGGGCCCGAGTTTACCTAGATCGTCTAGGTATACACCCCTGAGCCCCGGCAATCTCGGTGACCCATCATCGCACAAAACTCCTCCACGGCACCCTCGACGCCCTGATCCTCAAGACGCTGCACCAGGGGCCTCGGCACGGCTACGCCATCGCCCGGTGGCTGGGGGACGTGACGAACGACGCCATCCAGGTCGAGGAGGGCTCGCTCTATCCAGCGCTTTACCGGCTCGAGCGAAAAGGCCTCCTGCAGGCGGAATGGGGACGTAGCGAGCTGGACCGGCGGGCCAAGTTCTATGCGCTCACCTCTAAGGGACAGGCGAAGTTGGAGAAGGAGGTCCAGGACTGGGCGCGCTTCGCCGAGGCGGTGTCGACGGTGCTGATGGGCGAGGCCTGACTACGACCCACGGTAGAGGGAACGGGATTCGGATGATGCGTCGGGTGCTTCCATTCGTGGTGCGGCTGACCCATCGGGTGACCGGTGGCGTGTTCCGCCCGCGCGTGGAAGACGAGGTCGCCGAGGAGTTCGACTTCCACCTGGAGATGCTGGAGCGAAGGCTCCGCGACGACGGAATGGAGGCCGAGGACGCCCGCGTAGAGGCGGTCAGGATCTTCGGGAACAAGGAGCGGCTGCGCTGGGACTGCGAGCTCGAGGGACGAAGAAGGGACAGGGAGATGGCCATGAAAGAGCGGTGGACAGAGTCGTTCCGGGACGTACGCTACGCGCTTCGACAGATGATGCGTGCTCCGGTATTCGCAGCCGTCGCGGTGGGGACGCTGGCCCTGGGCATCGGCGCCAACAGCGCGGTGTTCAGTGTGGTGAACGGCGTCCTCCTCGAGCCCTTGCCCTACGACGATCCCGGGCAGCTCGTCACCATCACCAGCGCATTCCCGGGCCTGGGCTTCGACCGGTTCTGGATCTCGCCTCCGGAGTTCTTCGAGCTGAAGGAGTGGAACCACTCCTTCACCGACGTGGGCGGGTACCGCACGGGCACCGCGAGCGTCGAGTCCAGCGACCAGCCACTTCGGGTGGCCTCCGCGGTGGCCTCCGCGTCCTTCTTCCGTACCCTGGGAGTCGAGGCCGCAACGGGCCGCATCTACACGGACGACGAGGACCTGCCCGGAGCCACCCCGGTCGTGGTGCTCTCGGACGGCCTCTGGCGACGAGCCTTCGGCGGGGATCCTGATCTGGTGGGCACGTCCATCCAGATCGACGGCCAGCGCCAGACCATCGTTGGCATTCTGCCGGCCGGCTTCGACATCGAGGACTCCCGGATCGACATCTGGAGCCCCCTGAACATCGACCCCAACGACCACCAGAACCGGCGGGGGAATCACTTCCTCAACCTGGTTGCCCGGCTGGGGCCCGGTGTGACGCTCGACCAGGCCCGAATCGAGCTGGACCAGCTTCTGGGTCGCTGGGTCGAGGAGTACCCGGACACGCACACGCCCCGGGCCGAGTTTCACGAATTTACGGTGCGGGACTTCCGGACCGACGTCCTGGGCGAAGCCCGCACCCAGGTCCTGCTTCTCCTGGGAGCAGTGGCCTTCGTCCTCCTCATCGCCTGCGCCAACGTGGCGAACCTTCTCCTGGCCCGATCGGAGGCGAGGACGAAAGAGGTGGCGGTACGGGTGGCCATGGGGGCCGGTCAGGGCCGCCTGACCCGGCAGTTCCTGACAGAGGGCGTAACGCTTGCCTTAGCGGGTGGGGTCGCGGGGCTCATCCTGGGCTACTTTGCCGTCGAGGCTCTGTTGGCAACCAACCCCGACGGCATCCCGCGCTCGTCGAGCGTAGGGATGGACGGCAGCGTCATGCTCTTCACCTTGGGCGTTTCCGTCGCGACGGGTCTCCTGTTCGGGCTGGCACCCCTCCTCAACACGTCGTCGAAGAAGCTGGGGATGTCCCTCCGGGAGGGTGGTACCCGGACCACGGCGAGCGGACCGGGCGCCCGTATGCGGCGGACCCTGGTGGTGGTCGAAGTGGCCCTGGCGGTGGTACTCCTCACGGGGTCTGGCCTGATGATCCGGAGCCTCACGGCCCTGAACGCAGTTGATCCGGGCTTCGACCCGGACAACCTCCTCACCTTCAACATCTCCGCACCCTCCAACACCTACCATGACCCGGGCGACGTGGGAGGCTTCTACGACCGGCTGCTCACGGAGCTCCGGACCATCCCCGGCGTCCAGACCGTCTCGGCGATGAACGGCCTTCCCCCGCTCCGGAGCGTGAACGCCAACGACACCGAGTTCGAGGGTCTGGAGCGCACCCAGGACGGACCGGCCTTCAATACCGACTATTGGCAATTCGTGGACTTAGGCTACCTCGAGACAATGGGTATCCGAGTGCTTGAGGGTCGGGATTTCAACCTGACCGACCTGGCGCCGGACATGGCCACGGTCCTCGTGAATCGCCGGCTGAGTCAGGTGTTCTATAGCGGCAGCAGCCCCATGGGCCGCCGGATCCGGCCACCCGGCAGTGAGACCTGGTTCACGGTTGTCGGCATCGTGGACGACGTGAAGCAGGGCGGGCTGGCCGCCCCGACCGGGACGGAGGTCTACTTCCTCTCGCGGCAAGCCGAGAGCCTGGGCTTCGCCATCCGGACGCGGAATATCGTGATCAGGACCCAAAGGGATCCGTTGGCCATCGTGCCCCAGGTCCGCCGCGCGGTCTGGAACCAGGACTCCAGCCTGCCCCTGTCCGACGTTCAGACCATGAACCAGAACATCGCCTCGTCGGTGGCACGTTCTCGCTTCCTCACGATACTCCTTGGGGTGTTCGCGGCCGTAGCCC
>BTRA01000137.1:0-7503 GCA_036986155.1 Gemmatimonadota bacterium
TGATCGATCCGACCGGCGTGGTGGCCGAGTCGGACGAGACCAACAACACGGCGTTGCAGTCCTTGGCCGTTGTGAATCAGACCGCACTCGTGGAGGGGACGCCGATTCCCAACATCGGGGCCGCTGCGGACGTCGAGCTCCTGTTCGCCTTCGAGTTCCCGGTGGCGGACGGCCTGTCCATCGACTTCACGTTCTCGCCGGTTGCCACCGGCCATGCGGACATGTACGTGAACTACTCGGAGCGACCTCCGACCCGGGAGGACTACGAGTGCTTCTCGCACACGTCGTGTCGCTTCGAGGGCGCGCTGACTGGTACCTACCACGTCCTGATCCACGCATTCGAGGGGGCGTTTACGGGCGGCACTCTGAGCGTGACAACGGGTCTCGCGGTACGTCCGTACGACATCGAACTCGTGTTCATCAACAGCGGGTCGGCCTCTCAGAACGCCGCGTTTACGTCCGCGGCCGCGCGCTGGGAAAGCATCATCCCGTTCGATATCACCGACATCCCGTTCATGAATCAGCCTATCGAGGCCAATACATGCACCCAGGGGCAGCCCCCGATCGACGACACCGTGGACGACATCAGGATCTTCGTCGACCTCAGCTCGATCGACGGAGCCGGGGGAGTGCTCGGCCAGGCCGGGCCGTGCATCACCCGCACCGCGAGCGGATTACCGGTCGTCGGGATCATGCAATTCGATATCGATGACCTGGACAACCTCGAAACGGCTGGAAGACTGATTCCCGTGATCCTCCACGAGATGGGCCATGTGTTGGGGCTCGGAACCGTCTGGAACCGGGCCGGTCTGCTGCGGAACCCGTCCGTTCCGCCCGCCGGCACGCCCGGCGCGGACACGCATTTCGTGGGACCGCTCGCGATCGCAGCCTTCGACGACGCCGGCGGGACCGGCTACACCGGGGGACAAAAGGTCCCTGTCGAGAACAGCGGCGATGAGGGATCCGGAGACGGCCACTGGAGGGAATCGCTCTTCGGCAACGAGCTCATGACGCCCGTGATCAACGCTGGCCCGAATCCGCTGAGCGCGATCTCCCTCCAATCCCTCGCCGACGTGGGTTACCGCGTCGACCTGGGGCCGGCGGATCCCTACAGCCGCGTGTTCACGGCCGCTGCCGCCGCTGCCCTCCGGCGGGGCAAGGCCGTCGATCTGAGCGGTGACATCCGGCGAGGCCCGATCTTCGAGGTGGACGAGAACGGGCGCATCGTTCGGGTCATCAATCGGTAGTGCTCGAGTCCCCACGGTGATGTGAGAGCAGACCGGCCGCTCCCGATCACATGGTGAGTGCGCGCGGAAACAGGATGTTGTTCTCCAGGTGGATGTGCTGGTGAAGGTCGTCCTCCAGGGCGCCAAGGCCGTGCCACAGAGCACGCCAGGTGGTGCAGGCGTCGGCCGGGGCCTGGTACCCGTTCGTCAACTCTCGCAGACGCTCCAAGGCACGCCCCGCCGAGGCGTGCTCCTCCTCCATGACGGAGATGGGACCGACGGCTCCCGAGCCCCGACCCTGTCGGATCATGGGAAAGAGCACCGTCTCCTCCTTCATCATGTGCTGCTCCAACTCCGTCTTCAGGGACAGGAGCGTCGAAAGTAGCTCTGGGAGCATCTCGGGCTCGCGACCGCCATGTACCTGGAGGACCTTGCGAGCCATGACTTCCAGCCGCGGAAGTTCTTCCTCCAGAGGCCGGTGATAGGCCGTCAGAATATGGTCGATCAGGTCGTTCAGGTCGGCCTCGTCCCAGTGGTTCTGATCGTCGTCCACTTCCGTGAGTTCCGCCCGGATCTCTTCGAGGACTTGCTCGGTGTCCAGCCCCTTTGCCTGACAAACCTCCTGAATCGGCTTACCGCCGCCGCAACAGAAGTCGATGCCGTGGCGGGAGAAGACCCTGGTGGCCAAGGGCTGCTCGGCCGCGATCCGCCCTACCGGTGTCGTGCTCTGGATTTCCATATCTATTCCTCCGTCGGTTCGGTGTTTGGTGGTGGTATGGCTCGGCGCCGGGGATCGGACGGCCCTGGAGGCTCCAAGAGGCAAACCAAGGCGTCTAACACCCGCTGTGGCTCCCGGCCTAGCTCGTCGGTCTCCGAACGATGCATGCCCTGAAGCCCGATAAGGGCGTGAATGGTCCCCATCACCGGCACCATCAGAATCTCGGGCGCGATATCCGCCCGAACGCTCCCCTCCTCCGCCGCCTCACAGAGAGCTCGCAGGATGACCTGTTTCGAGCGGGTCACGAGATCCAGCAGGAGACGCACCGCCGGCTCCGGCAGTGTCAGTCGGGCCTGCTCGGAACGAACGAGCCACGCCAGCCCGGGGTTGGAGCCGAGTAGGCGCACCCTAGCCCTCGCCAACTCCAGCAAGCGATCGAGAGGCGGGAGCGACTCGTCGGGAAACGTTTCTTCGATACGAGCCAAGCCATAGCGAGCAGCCTCGCTCAACATCTCGTCCAGAGACGCGAAGTGTCGGAACAGCGCTCCCGAGGTGAGCCCGACCTCGCTTGCCAAGCTGGTGGTCGTAAACGATGTGAGACCCTGCTCTCCGATAATCCGAAGGATCGCTTGAGCGATCTCCTCGCGTCTCACGGAGGTAGGCTTCCTGGCGCGGTTTTTCATGATGTAACTAATGTAAGTAAATGCTTACTTACAAGCAATCGCGCCGAGGAAACTCGCTAGCACCAGCCGGAAGGCGCCCATGCTTCCCCAGGAGCGCGCTCAGCTCGAGCGTAATCCGCGCAGGTCGCTGCCGGTCGGTTCCTGGAAAACCTGGAGTCCGAACTCGGGAAGAGTCGCGATGAGGTGGTCGAAGATGTCCGCCTGAAGGTCTTCGTAGTTGGCCCAGACCGTGTCGTTGGAGAAGCAATAGATCTCCAGGGGCAGGCCCTGAGGACCAGGCGGGCGCTGCCGCACGAGGAGCGTCATCCCTTGGTGGATCTTGGGATGGTTGCGTAGATAGTGGAGCACATACGCCCGGAACGTGCCCACGTTCGTTAGGCGTCGCTGTTCCGGATGGACGTCCTCTCCCGCCACCTTGCGATCATTGGCGACGTCCAGTTCCTTCCGCTTGGCCTTCAGATAGTCGTGAAGGAACTCGAAGCACGAGAACCGGGCCACCTCCTCGTCCGACAGGAAATGGATGGAGTTCATGTCGAGGTTGAACGCGCGACTGATGCGCCGCCCACCGGACTCGCTCATCCCCCGCCAGTTCTTGAACGACTCGGAGATGAACTTGCTGGTCGGGATCGCGGAGATGGTCTTGTCCCAGTTCTGAATCTTCACCGTGTGCAGCGCGATGTCGATGACATCGCCGTCGGCGTTGGCCTGCGGCATCTCGATCCAGTCCCCGATCCGGATCATGTCGTTGGACACGATCTGGATGCTCGCTACGAGCGACAGAATCGTGTCCCGAAAGACCAGCATCAGGACCGCCGTGAGCGCCCCGAGCCCCGACAGGAAGACCACCGGCGAGCGATCCGCCAGGATGGAGATCACCACGATGCCCGCGGCCACATACAAGAAGAGGCTGACGACCTGCAAGTAGCCCTTGATGGGGCGGTTCCCGGCCTCCGAATAGCTCTCGGTGTAGATGTCGTTCAGGGCGTTTAGGAGGCCCCCGGCGGCCGTGGTGAGTGCCACCACCACCCATGCCAGGGACACGCGGCGCACCAGGATCGCCCCGGCGAGCATGAGCCCATCCCAGGTCGTCGCCTGAAGGTCGACGACCGGGGCATCGACCAGGAGATCGGGACCGACCCCCAAGGCCCACCCGATTCCGGCGTAGGTCACGAGCGCCGGCGCGATGTTGGCCAACTGGTGGAAGACTCGCCGCTCGATGATGCGATCGTCCCATGTGGCCTTGGTTCTGCTCGCCACACGGTTGACCAGCCCCAGGAATACACGGCGGGTCAGGATGTTGGAGGCCCAAGCTAGAACGGTCAGGGACAGGAGCCCACCTACGGCCCAAAGCCACTTGTTCGCGGCTACGCTCGACAGCAATTCCTGCATCGTGATTCCTTTTCAGGCTATGCGGGAGAGACCCCGGTCGGCGAATCGCCGACCGGGGCTTGTGGGCTGGCCGGGCCCAGACCTACCAGGCCAGCACTCGATCCTTGAGGTCCTCCGCGAGAGCTTGCCGGCCCAGTCGAGCTTCCTCTAGGCGTTCGGGCATCACGGCCTCGATGCGCTCCATGAAGGCCGGGGCGGCAACGATACCAATCACATCCTCCTCCGCGAGATCGACCTCCGCCGATCGACCCCCCTCGCACCGTATCTTCACGGTGGTCGGCGTGAAGATGCCCACCGTCAGTGCGCTGACCAGCCCATTGAGGAACGACTGCTCATCGTGAATCGTGGCGTTGCCCGAGGGGCAGAGCACATCGATGTCCAGGGTTCTTTCGCCGATGAGACCGCCAAGCCACTGTACCTGCCATTCGTCGTAGACAATGGGCGCGGCCGCTGCGTCCTGCCCCATGGTGTAAGTATGCTCGAAACAGCCCGTCGTGACGATGATCAACATCAGAGCTGCTACCATCCAACCAATGCGTTCCATCTCCACCACCTCCCATGGTCGTCCGTCCAGAACTCGGGCTCGGCGGCCCGAGGCGGAGTTATTCACACCCCTGGAGGCCGCACCTGCGCCCTCCTTGCGTCAGGGTGAAGGCAATAGGCGTGCCGGAAGTGAAGTCGTTGAGAATAGGACCTGACCTGAGGTTACACCGGCTCGTCGGTGCCCGCCACCTCACCGTGAATGTCCACTCTGGAGGACAATCACGCCTTACCGACCCACTGGACGGATCCGGGCACGGCGCGACACGTTGTTCTAGGCTGTGCCTACACCAAACCCGGGCGGAGATTAGATGATCGAGTTCCTCGAAGGTCTGTGGGTGCAACGCGTCGGCTTCGTGGTCGGCGGCCTCCTAGCGGGCATCGTGGTGGAACTCGTTGTCGTCCGGCGCGCGCACCAACTCGCCGAGAAGACACGCGCCAAGTGGGACGACTTGATCATCGCGTCGCTCCGTGGCGTGCCGACCATCTGGCTGGGTGCGGGTGGAATCTACCTTTCGCTGCGCGTCGGCACTGCGGACCCCCTGCTCGTGAACACGGTGCGAAACGTACTCATGGTCTTCGTGATCGGGTCCGTCGTGATCGCCGGGATGAAGGCGGTTGGGGGAGGGGTCGAGATGCTGTCGGCGCGTCGGGATGGTGCGATCAAATCGCCGACGCTGGTGGTCAACCTCGCTCGGTTGTCGGTGGGCATCCTGGGGATCTTCATCATCGTCCAGAACCTCGGGATCGACATCACGCCGCTGATCACCGCGCTGGGTCTCGGTGGTCTGGCGGTGGCGCTCGCACTCCAAGATACGCTGGGCAACCTCTTCGCCGGAGTGCAGATCATCCTCTCCAAGCAAGTGCGGCCGAGAGACTATGTGCGTCTATCGTCGGGCGAGGAGGGGTGGGTGACCGACGTGAGGGGCCGGAACACCACCATCCAGACCTTCCCTGACGGCAACCTCGTCATCGTGCCCAACTCGACGCTCGCATCCTCTATAGTGAAGAACTTCTCGATGCCCAGGACCGCGCTCTGGGTCACCATCGAGGTCGGTGTGAGCTATGACAGCGACCTGGATCAGGTGGAGGCCGTCGCCGTGGACGTAGCGAAGAAAGTGCTGAGCGATGTGGACGGCGGCATCCCCGGAGAGGAGCCGATCATTCGCTACCACACCTTTGCCGACTCGAGTGTGAACTTCGACGTGCGCATGCTGGTGCGCGAGTTCGAAAGCCAGGGTCCGGTCCGTCACGAGTTCATCAAGCGGTTGCATCGGCGGTTCATCGACGAAGGCATCGACATTCCCTTCCCGATCCGGACCGTGTTGATGAAGGGAGGGACCGACCCCGACCGGGACAGCTTCCCAACCCCTGTTTCGTGACTCCCAGGATTGCGTAGATTTCCAGTCCCCCCGCGCGCTCTCGGGATCGATCTCGAGCCGGGTGGACATTCTTCTTCGTTGCAGTTCGGAGGGCAGGCGTTGGGAGTCGGTCAGACCGTCGAGCGGGACTCGCTCGACGCGAGAACAAGGGACGGCACTCGCGAGGGATTCATCATCCCGATCGGAGGAGCCGAGGAGAAGATCGGGGATACCCGCATCCTCTCGCGTTTTGTCGACCTGTGCGGCGGCGACAAAGCGCGTATCGCAATCATTCCCACCGCCTCCCAACTCGACGATACAGGTTCGAGATACGAGGAGGTCTTCCGCCGCATCGGCGTGGAGTCGGCTCGGGCCCTGCCGTTCAAGGTCAGGGAGGATTGCGAACGTGAAGACTGGCTCGAGGAACTCGAGCAAGCCGACGGGATCTTCATGACGGGCGGCAACCAGTTGCGGCTGTCCACGATCATCGGAGGCACCCCCGTAGCCCGGGCAATTCGCGACGCCAATGCGGGCGGCGTGCACGTGGCCGGCACATCGGCCGGAGCCGGATTCATGTCCGAACACATGATCGCGTTTGGCGGCGAAGGCCTTCTTCCGCGCGCCGGGCTGGTCAGCATGGCGCCCGGGCTCGGCCTGACGAACAGGGTCGTGGTGGACCACCACTTCGTACAGCGTGCGCGCCTGGGTAGGCTCATGACGGCACTCAGCTTCAATCCGTTCGCCATCGGACTCGGGCTCGCGGAGGATACGGCTGCCTTCATCGGGGCGGACGACGTGCTGAACGTCGTGGGTTCGGGATCGGTCACGCTGGTTGACCCCGCCGACATCGAGTATTCCAATCTCTACTCACGGACCGACGGCGAGCCCGTCTGCCTCGTCAATGTTCGTGTGCACTTCCTGGTGGACGGATGGTCGTTCGACCTGAACACGAGGAAAGCCTCACACAAGCACGTGATGCCCGCGTGATGCGCTTGGAAGACATTCCATGAGGTTCGTCGAACGCGCCGTTTATGTCGGACCCAGCCTCTATGCCTCGTTCCCGGTCATCCGATTCCGTGTCGATCTCGGGCCATTGGAAGAGTGGCCGTCCGTGCGTCTCGGCCAGGCCTTCACGGACCGCATCGTCGAGGCCCTGCCCGGATTGAAGGAGCACGGCTGCTCGTACGGAGCCCCGGGGGGCTTCATTCGCCGCCTCCAGGAGGATAAGGGCACCTGGCTGGGACACATCCTGGAACACGTGGCCATCGAGCTTCAAAACGAGGCCGGAGAAGATGTCACGTTCGGCAAGACACGCGGCACGGGCACCGACGGAGAGTATGACGTGGTCTACGAGTACCACGACGACAAAGTGGGGCTCGCCGCCGGTCGTCTCGCGCGCACCCTGTTGCTTTCGCTACTGCCGGATGAGGCGCTCGACGGAGTGGGAGGGGTTCCCGAAGATTTCAACTGGGAGTCCGAACGGGATTCGTTCATCCGGTTCGTGCAGCGCAACGCATTCGGCCCGAGCACGGCGGCGCTGGTGAAGGCCGCCGTGGAGCGGGACGTGCCCTGGCTCCGCCTCAACG
>BTRA01000138.1:0-7431 GCA_036986155.1 Gemmatimonadota bacterium
ACGTTGTGCCCCTTCTCGTCCATCGCGAAGTACAGAAGCTCGTCGATCTCATGGAGCCGCTTCTCTCGCATGTAGTCGGCCTCGACCTTCAGCACGAGCTTCTGCAAGGAGGGATCTTCGGCGAAAAGCTTGAGCAACCGCTTGTTGCGCGGAGCGCCCCGTTTCGCGGCCAGCAGCCCTTCACCCGCTCCGAACTCGTCACCCTCGGCCAGACTCTTTTCGGCCGCGGCGATCAACTCACTCACCACCAGCACCTGCTTGCGGTACAGGCTCGCCACCAGCGGATTGTATTGCTTGAACGGCGTGGAGGTATCTCGACCCACGGGGCCGGAGATGATCAACGGCGTGCGGGCCTCGTCGATCATGATCGAGTCGACCTCATCGATGATGCAGTACCAATGCCTCCGCTGGACCCGCTGCTCCAGCTTGTGGACCATGTTGTCGCGGAGGTAGTCGAACCCGTACTCGTTGTTCGTGCCGTACGTGATGTCCGCCCGGTACGCCTCGTGGCGCTCGGGCGAATGCGGCTCGTACAGGTCGATGCAGCCGACGGTCAGTCCCAGCCAGTGGAACACGGTGCCCATCCACTCCGCATCGCGCTGGGCGAGGTACGAGTTCACGGTGACCAGATGGGCGCCTCTGCCCGCCAGGGCGTTCAGGTAGAGCGGCATCGTGGCGACGAGGGTCTTTCCTTCACCCGTGGCCATCTCCGCCACTTTGCCCTGGTGCAGAGCGATGGCCCCGATGAGCTGGACGTCATAGGGAATCATGTCCCAGACCATCTTCTGGCTGGTGACCGTGATCTCCTGGCCCATCAGGCGGCGGCACACCTCCTTGACCGTCGCGTAGGCCTCCGGAAGGATTTCGTCCAGCGTCTCTTCGATGAGCGCGACGAGCTCCTCATCCAGATCCCCGATCTGCTGCTGTAGGGTCTCACGGTTGGTCGGATCCTCGCTGTGGCGCTTCTCTTCCCTGAGCCTCTCGATCTCCTCCTCGAGGTCACGCGTGGCGTCGGCGATCCGCTGCCGGAACTCGTCCGTCTTTCCCCTGAGTTGCTCGTCCGTGAGCGAGGCGTACTGCTCGTACAGCTCGTTGATCTCGTCGATCACGGGCTGGAGCTTCTTGGCCTCGCGCACGTGCACGGAGCCGATGATCTTCTTTATCGCTGTCTTAAGCATTTGTTGGCAGTCGTGTCACGGGTGTCCCTCTAGCCATTGCTATACAGTTTCTCTCGTTCGATGATCCGAAGCACTTCGGCCGGAACAAAGTCCCCGACGGGGAGCCCCTCGGCGACCATCCTCCGGATTTCCGTGGAGGACACATCGACGGGCGTCACGGAGACCGCCGTCCATTCCAGCGCGAGATCCCAGTCGGGCTCTACGGGCAGTCGGTCGCCGCGGTTCATCACCGCCAGGTCGGCGAGCTCCGGGATCTCCTCCGGTTCCTTCCAATCGGCCATCTCGGCCCATTGATCCGCTCCCACGATGAGCGTCAGATCCACGTCGGGCCGCTCGTTCCGCATCTGCCGCAACGTGTCGACCGTGTACGACGGTCCCTCGCGCTCCACTTCGATCGCGCTCACGTCCAGCCCGGGGGCGTCGGCAACGGCCGCGCGGACCATCTCCATCCTCAGAGCGACGGGCGTGACGCGGTCCGCCCGCTTGTGAGGGGGAACGCGGACCGGCATCAACAGGACGCGATCCAGGCCCAGGCCCTGCCGCACATCCTGCGCGACACGCAGATGGCCGTTGTGCGGGGGATCGAATGTGCCGCCCAGGATCCCCACGCTACCCGGCATGGCCCGCCGCCCGCACCGCGGTCAGCCCGTCCCACGCCTGGCGAGGAGCTTGGCCGGCTCGGAGTCGGGAAATTCTTCCATGAGACGCTTGCGAAACTCCTCCGCGTCGTCGTCATAGCCGATCTTCTTGGAAATCAGCACGAGCTGATACAGCGCCCACGGCACCCACTTGGACTGTGGCCGGGACTCGATCAGGCCTTCGTAGTACTGAATGGCGGAATCCAGAAATTTGCGCCTGTGGTAGTACCGGGCCCTGCTGTATTCCTTCTCGGCCAGCTTGTCGTACATCTCCCTGCGGAGAGCCTCCGCGTCGAGACCGATCACGGTACCGGCGTAGTCACGCGCGACTTGAGCGCATATCACCTCGGCCTGTGCCGTCGAACTCTGATCGCGCTCCACTCGGGGTGATTCGGCCGCGAGGGACTCACAGATGCCGAGGCTGGCATACGGCGCCGTGGTGTCGGCCGTATAGCGGTCCAGCACCCGCTGATA
The DNA here is from genome assembly GCA_036986155.1 of Gemmatimonadota bacterium. Classification (GTDB taxonomy): domain Bacteria; phylum Gemmatimonadota; class Gemmatimonadetes; order Longimicrobiales; family Gaopeijiaceae; genus JACZXQ01. The sequence continues at coordinate 2,291 of BTRA01000138.1, forward strand.
CTCGGCGCGAGCCAGGATGAAGTCCTTCTTCGCGAAGAGCACGCGGCCCAGGTTGAGCCTGGCCTCGGCGCCTCGGGCGAACCCGGGCGTGGCGAGAACCGCCTCGAACGCCCGCTCGGCCTTGTCCCAATCCTTGTCGGCCATCGCGCGGACCCCGATCTCGTAGACGTCGGTGGCCTTCTGGCCACGGAACGATGAACCGCCGCCGCACCCCGACAGGAGCAGGAGTCCGAACGTGCCGGCGATGAGTGGGGTTATGGGGTGGATCCGCATGCGTCCTGTGTGTCTTCTCGGTTCTCTGAGTTTCGCCCAAGCAGCCCTAACGGTCGCTACAATGGCCGGGGCGCGCAACGCCTTTCCGCGCCGTCACAAGGGCGTCTTTCTCAGGCATAGAACCGGCGTATGGCCGCGACCACCCGCTCCACGCGCTCGGCGCCCAATTCCGGGTAAACCGGCAGGCTCAGCACCTCTTCGCAGAGCGTCTCTGAGACCGCGTGCCGGCCCCGCCTTCCCCCGAGCGACTCGAAGCACTCCTGCATATGGAGTGGTACAGGGTAATACACTCCAGAGCCGATCTCCTGCGCGGAAAGGTGCTCGCGCAACTCGTTCCGCCGACGGGCCCGAATGGTGTACTGGTTGTAGACGTGGACGTTCCCCGGGTAGACGGTCGGGGTGATCACTTCCGGGATGTCCGCCAGGCCCTCGTCGTAGAGCGAGGCATGGCGCCGCCGCGCGTCGGCCCAGTCGGGCAGGTGCGGGAGCTTGGCGGCCAGGACTGCGGCCTGGAGCGCGTCGAGGCGGCTGTTGGTGCCGACCATCTCGTGGTGGTACATCTTGCGGCCGCCGTGCACGCGGAGCTTGCGGATCCGGTCGGCGAACTCCGGATCGGCCGAGGTGACCGCCCCGCCGTCTCCGAACCCGCCCAGGTTCTTGGTGGGGAAGAAGCTGAGTGCCGTGGCGACGCCTCGCGGCGCGGACTCTTGGGTCGCCCCGATGGATTGGGCGGCGTCTTCGATCACGCTCACCCCCCGCGCCTCCGCCCGATTCACCATCTGGTCCATCGGCGCCATCTGCCCGAACAGGTGCACCGCGACGATGGCTCGAGTCCGCTCGGTCCAGACGGCCTCCACGGTCTCTACATCGAGGTTGAAGGACGCGGGCTCCACGTCGCAGAAGACCGGCTTCAGCCCGGCGTTCCACACCGCGCCGGCCGCCGCGAAGAACGTGAACGCCGGCACGATCACCTCGTCGCCGGGCTCCAGGCCGAGCGCCTCGAGGGACAGCAGGAGCGCGTCGGTGCCGCTGGCGCAGCCCACGACCTCCCTGCCGTCGTCGAGATACGCCGCCAGCGCCCGCTCGAAGGCTTCGACCTCCGGGCCCAGGATGAAACGCTGGGAGTCCACCACCCGCCGCATCGCCGCGTCCACCTCGTCGCGGATGGTGTCGTACTGCTCGCCGAGATCGAGCAGCGGGATGGGTCCGGTCAAGGCGCTCTCACGGCCTCAGCACCCGCCCCCGCTGATGATGCTGCGCGTCGGAGAGCTGAACCGCAGTTCGTCGTAGCGCCACTGCGCGCGCTCCACGAGCGCGTCCGAACCCGTCTGATCCACGTCTCGCACGCGTTGGAACGAGTACATGGCCTCGTCGCAGCGTCCGAGCCGGGCGAGGATGTCGCCCATATCGAGATAGGCCAGCGCCAGCAGGTTCCGGGGCTCGCCGAGCGTGATCATGCGATCGATCAGCTCGAACGCCGCCTCGTCTTCATCCAGTTCGATGAGATCCTGGGCGAGGCGATACGAACAACTACCGATCTTCCAGCGGACCTCGCCGCGCTGCCAGCGCCGAATCATGCGGCGATACCGCTCGTAGAGCACGAGCGCCTTGCGGCAATCACCCACCTCGTCGTAGGCGGACGCCGCCTCGAACACGATGTCGGGAATCGCATCCTCGCCCATGGCGGCGAGCGCCTTCTGGTAATACGGCAGCGCCACGCCGTACTCGCCGTTGCGGAAATGGTGGCGGGCCAGAGGCAGCGACAACTCGGCAACGCTGATGCCCGGGCGAAACTGCTGGGCGGTGCCGATCGCGGAGGCCACGCTGAAGAGGTCGTTGCGGTCCGCCGCCGCCCGCGCCAGCCGCACCATGTCCGCCACCGCCTGATCCGCGTACTCGGGCTCCGCGTCCACCGCCTGCCGGTAGAAGTCGGCGGCCTCGTCCACACGTCCCATCTCGGCGTATGTGTGAGCCACCCGCGCCAGCGTCGAGGCTTCGTCCGAACCCAGTTGGGCGGCGAGGCGGTACTCGGCGAGCGCCTCCTCCAAATCGCCTCGGGCCGCCGCCTCATCCCCCCGGGTGATCGACGAGATCTCTTCGCGCGCGGGCCCGCAGGCGACGCTCGATAGGATGAGGGCCATGAGCGCAAACCGCACGAACGCGGGTCGGGCGACGTTTTCGGCCATAGGCTGTAGGGGTGGAAATCGCATAGGCTGGTTCTACACCGTCATCGGTTGGAGGTCCTGACGGTGACAGGCAAGATGCGGACCAGCGCCTCAGTCGCCCTCAGTCGCCCTCGTCGTCGGAGTCGGCGAGGTCCAGGCTGGCCAGGTAGGCCCGCACGCGGGAATCGTCGGGGCGCTCCTCCGCGCACTGCTCCCAAGCGCGCCGGGCACCCTCGAGGTCGCCCTGCTTGTGGAGGACCACCCCCAAGCGCATGCGGGCGCCGGTGAACTCCGGGCGTTCCTTCAGGATGGTCTCGAGTTCCCCACGCGCGTTGTCGATCCGCCCGACCTCGAGGTAGGCCTCGGCCAGCTTGGTCCGTATATCCGCGAAGCGGGATCGAACCCCCAGGGCCTTCTCGTACTCGACCGCCGCGTCGATCGGGCGGTCCGCCGCGAGGTAGATGTCCCCCGTCTTGGCGTGGGCGATGGCCAGCTTGTTGCCGCCGTCCGAGGGAAAGGTCGAGTCGTCCCGCGTGTCCAGCTCACTGGCGCGCTTGAAGGAGACCCAAGCCTCCTCGAAGCGTCCCATCTCGTTGAGCACGATCGCCTTGTTGAGGTGGGCCTCGGCGTAATCCTCGTTGATCGCGAGCGCCGCATCGAACTGTTCGAGCGCCGCCTGTGGATTCCCCATCATGGCCTCGCACAACCCTGCTTTGTTGCGAATGTCGGCGAAGTTGGGGTTCTGCTTGATCACGGCGGCGAAGTTCTCGAGCGCGACCTCGAAGTCGTCGCGATCCCATGCCGCGATACCGATCTGGATCATCTGCTTCAGCGAAAAGGTCCGAGTCTCGGATCCCGGCCCCATCTCTGGACGTTTGTACTCCGGTTTTTTGGGCCTCGGGGTCATCGAGCCTCCGGGGGGACTTCAGGTCGCGATCTGGGACACAAACGCTAGCCAACGGGGGGGGGACTTGCAACCCACGCCACCGTCCGCCCGAGCCCCTCGGTCAGCGGCACCTCCACCTCATAGCCCAGCCGCTCGCGGATCCTGTCCAGGCTGGCCAGCGAGTCGCGCACGTCGCCCGGGCGCGCCGGACCGTGGACCGCGTCCACCTGGCTCCCCGTGATCGCCTTGATCTCCCGCCAGAGCGTGTTGACCGAGATGCGGTCGCCGCAGCCGACGTTGAACACTTCGCCGGCCACGCCCTCGGGACCGGCGCTACACGCCAGCGCGTTGGCCGCCACGCAGTTCTCCACGTACGTGAAGTCGCGGGTCTGCTCGCCGTCCCCGTCGATGGTGGGTGGCTCTCCCGCCAACGCCCTGGTGATAAACAGCGGGATCACGGCCGAGTACTGAGACGAGGGATCCTGGCGGGGTCCGAAGATGTTGAAGTAGCGGAGCACCACGGTCTCCAGGCCGAACACGCTTGTGAACGCCGTGGCGTACTGCTCGCCCGAGAGCTTTGCCACCGCGTAGGGCGATCTGGGGAGGGACGGCATGCCCTCGTGCTTGGGTAGCGTGGGCGTGTCGCCGTACGCCGAGCTCGAGCCCGCGTACACGAAGCGGCGCACCCCGGCGTCCTTCGCGCCCACGAGCATGTTGAGCGTGCCCGTGGCGCAAGCGGCGTGGCTGGCGAGCGGATCCTTCACGCTCCTGGGCACGGACGCCAGCGCGGCCTGGTGGAGCACGTAGTCCACACCGTCGCATGCGTCGCGGCAGGTGCCCGGATCGACCACGGTGCCTTCCACCAGCTCGATCCGGTCCAGGAACGGCGCGAGGTTGTCACGGTTGCCGGTCGAGAAGTCGTCGAGCACCCGCACGGACGCGCCCGCGTCCAGCATCGCCTCCACCAGGTTGGATCCGATGAACCCCGCGCCCCCCGTCACGAGATACCGGGCGGAAGAGTCGAAGGGCGCCATCAGTCGCTCAGCGTCCTGGCCCGGGCGTCGTCTTCCTCCACCAGCTTGCGGAAGTAGGGGATGGTACGGGAGAGGCCTTCGCGGAGGTCGATCTCGGGCTCCCAGCCCAGCACCTCACGAGCGACAGTGATGTCGGGTTGGCGCACCTTGGGATCGTCCTCGGGGAGCGGCAGCGTCACGATCTCGGACGAACTGCCCGTCAGCTCGATCACGATGTCGGCCAGCTCGCGGATCGTGAACTCGTCCGGGTTGCCCACGTTGGTGGGGTCCGTCCGGTCCGAGTTGAAGAGCCGGAAGATCCCGTCCACCTCGTCCTCTACGTAGCAGAACGAGCGCGACTGCGAGCCGTCGCCGTAGATGGACAGCGGCTCACCGCGCAACGCCTGGACGATGAAGTTGGAGACCACGCGGCCGTCGGCGGGCCGCATGCGCGTTCCATAAGTGTTGAAGATCCGAACAATCCGCGTGTCCACGCCATGCGCCCGGTGGTACGCCATCGTCATGGCCTCGGCGAAGCGCTTGGCCTCGTCGTAGACGCCGCGCGGGCCGACCGGGTTCACGTTGCCCCAGTAGGTCTCGTTCTGGGGATGCTCCAGCGGGTCGCCGTAGACCTCCGAGGTGGACGCCAGCAGGTAGCGCGCGCCCTTACCCTTGGCCAGCGCGAGGCCCAGCGTGTTGTGCGTGCCCAGGCTGCCGACCTTGAGCGTCTGGATCGGCAGCTCGAGGTAGTCCACCGGGCTGGCCGGCGACGCGAAGTGGAGCACCCCGTCGAGGTCCGTGTCC
>BTRA01000139.1:0-7419 GCA_036986155.1 Gemmatimonadota bacterium
GCAGGTTTCGAACTCGTGTGCCGTCTGCAAGAAGCAAATCGATGGCCCACATACTGTTTCCTCCTGAGGTGAGTGTCGGGAGGAAATCTGGACTCCGTGCGAAGCGGGGTCCCTACGTCGAATGACGTAGATGGGGTGGGAAGACTACGTAGGTGGTTGGAACGTTAGGGGCTGGCGCCCGCTAGGGTTTGCTACCGAAATACCCGGCCAGATACGCTCTTAGCACAGCCTCGAATCGAGGTACGTCGGGACTCACCTGCAGGGCGGCCATTCCGGCAGTCCGGATTCCCTCGGCGGTATGCTCCAGGATATTGGCGACCTGCTCGGGCTCGAGGTGGGGGTCGTCCATGTCTGCGAGGTGGTGTACCCGGCCGTCCATACCGACTACCACCCCACCCGCATCCTGCGTCCGTCTTATCGGGTCATCGGGCGAGATGAACGCCGCCGACGGAATCCCGGGGGTGGCCGAGCGCTCGATGGGTTCGTCGGGCGAGATGAAGGCTTCACTAGGAATGTCGGTGTCGTCGGCGTCGCCGGTTGTGGTGGGCGCCTCAGACGCCGTGGCCTCTGAGGAAGGCTTGGTGTTCGTGCCGTCCGTGTCACTCATTCCATTATTCTCCACACTCCATGAGGAATCCTTCACGCCTGGGAACGACCGTATGGAATAAATATAGGGGGGGGTGCGTGGTTATCGAAACAACACGGCGTAGAAATGCCGGTGCTACAGAACGAATTCGATGACCACGAAGCCCAGCACGATGAGTGCCCCGAAGGCGATGGTAAGGCGGTTGAAGTGGCGGTCGATGAAATCGCTGATGGGTGCGCCGTAGCGATGGATCAACGCGGCCACAACGAAGAATCGGAGACCGCGGCTCAGCACGCTCGCGATGACGAAGATCGGAAAATTGATTCTGAAGACGCCCGCCGAAAGCGTAAAGACTTTGTACGGGATCGGCGTGAGGCCCGCAAGGAAAATGGCCCCGAAGTCCCAGCGGTCGTAGAGAGCCTGCACGCTCCCGAATGCCTCGAGTGATACGCCGGGCACGTAGGTGAAGAAGAAATCCTGGGCGAGATGCCAACCTCCGGCGCCGATCCAGTAACCCGCGATTCCTCCAGCTACGGACGCTGCGGTGGCGGCCGCGGCGAAGAACAGCGACCGCCGGGGCGCCGCGATGCACAGCGCGACCAATAGCGGATCCGGAGGAACCGGGAAGAAGGAGGATTCCGCAAAGGTCAGCAGTACCAGAGCGGGCATACCGTACGGCGTGTGCGCCCAATGGAGCACCCAGTCGTACAGCCGTCGCACCAGGGCGGGACGGCTCACGGCGGCAGGCGGGTCTTGCCTCACTGCCCCCCTTCTCCGCCCTCCGGAGTCCAGGCATAACGGCCGAGCAGGGGTACGAACGTCACGGCGCCACGGATGGCTTCCTCAGTCACCTCGCCATCCTGTTTTCGCACCATCACGAGTTCCTGGAGCTCACGCGTCCCCACCGGAATCAGCATGCGGCCTGGGTCGCCGAGTTGATCGAGGATCGCCTGCGGGATCGACGGCGCGGCCGCGGACACCACGATCACGTCGAACGGCGCATACTTTCGCCAGCCGATGGTGCCGTCACCTACGAGGAGGGCCACGTTGTTGAGCCCGAGAGTGTCCAGAGCGCTTCGGGCCCTGGCGGACAAATCGCGCACCCGCTCGACCGAGTAGACTCGGTCAGCCATGAGTCCCAACAGGGCTGTGAGGTATCCGCTCCCAGTGCCAATCTCGAGGACCTTCTCGTCCGGCGTCGGCTTGAGCAGGGTCAGGTAGAGCGCTTGGAGCGACGGTTGTGAAGCCGTTTGCCCGTAACCGATCGGGATCGGCGCATCCTCATAGGCCCTCGGCCACACTCCCTCGGGGACGAAGATATGCCTCGGTACCCGGTCGAAGGTCTGGAGGATCTCCAGGTCCGAGATGCCCTGCTTGCGGATCTGCTCAATCAGCTTCCGTCGGTAGCCGACGAACTGATCGTCTAGAGAGCGAGTTCCCAACCGCGGATCTCCTCCAGTAACTTGTAGTTGGTGAGGTCGAGATGGAGTGGCGTCACCGAAACATAGCCCTCCTCTACGGCCCGAAAATCGGACGCGCTGTCGCCCGTCCACGTCATCTCCCCCCCACCGATCCAGTAGTACTCGCGGCCGGACGGGTCTTTGGCCCGTGTCAGCGAGTCGCTGAAGCGCCTCCGTCCGAGTGACGTCACCCGGATGCCCTTGGCGTCGGTTGGATGAATCGGGGGGAGATTGATATTGAACAGCGTGTGTCTTGGGAATGGCCGCGCGAAGATGCCCTGAAGGATCCTGCCAAGCGTCTCGCACCATGCCTCGAGCTCGTCCAGCGTGTCGCCCGAATAGGAGATTGCGAGTGCCGGAATGCCGATGACGGTGGCCTCCATGGCTGCGGCGACTGTGCCCGAATACAGTACATCGTCTCCCATGTTAGGGCCGTGGTTCACTCCAGATAGGCAAAAATCCGGCCGGTGATCGAGCAGTTCGTTAATGGCCAGTATAACGCAGTCGGTGGGCGTGCCGTCCACCACGATACTTCCGTCTGTGGTATGCCGCGCCCGGAGTGGGTGATGGAGTGTGAGTGAGTGGCTGGTCGCGCTCTGCTCACGGTCGGGTGCGACAATCGTGACCTCCTCCCCGACATTGCGAGCGGCCTCCACGAGTACGCGTAACCCGCCCGCCAGGTAGCCGTCGTCGTTGGTGCAGAGGATCTTGCGCGGGCTCAAATCAATCGTCGTTCCTGGGGGATGGTGGTGTTAGAATGGCCTTGAGTTGAACGAGTTCATCTCTCATGCTAGCAAGCACTTCGGGTTCTAGCACATCTTGGCGTTCTTCTTCGAGATCACCTTTCTTACGAATCTCCTTCAGTTTCTGACGCGCGCCGTCGATGGTGTACTTACGCTCATACAGCAGGTGCCTAACCAGCAGGATCAACTCGATGTCCTTGGGCCGGTAGACGCGGTTGCCGGCCCGGTTCTTCGTGGGATGCAGGATGTCGAACTGCGTCTCCCAGTACCTGAGGACGTGCGGCTTGAGCCCGGAGAGGTCGCACACCTCGCCGATCGAGTAGTAGGCCTTTTTGGCGATCGATTCTTGCATCGGTGATGTCCTATGTCGGCTGGCTCACGACCACTCTTCGGGCTTCGGGTCCCTTCTCATTAGGGTCTGCAGGGCCTGTTGGGGATCAGTGCCGGTGACCAGCATGCCGTAGACCTCTTCCGCGATCGGCATTTCCACCCCGTGCTTCCCGGCGAGATCGCGCACGGCCTGGACGGTCTTCACTCCCTCCGCCACGGCGGTCATCTCTTTCAGGATCGAGTCGAGCGGCTCGCCCTGTCCCAGCCGAAAGCCCACCGTGCGGTTTCGGCTGAGCTCGCCGGTGCACGTAAGCACCAAGTCGCCCATGCCTGCCAATCCAGAGAATGTGGAGGGTCGCGCACCCATGGCCAACCCCAACCGGGTCATCTCGGCCAACCCACGGGTGAGCAAGGCAGCCCGAGTGTTGTGCGCGAGGCCCAGTCCGGCGGCAACGCCGGCCGCCAGCGCAATGACGTTCTTGAGCGCTCCGCCCAACTCGACCCCGATCACGTCGGAGTTCGTGTAGACCCGGAAGTAGTCTGTTTGGAACAAGGCCTGGGCGGCGCGCGCCGCGTCCTCGTCGGCTGAGGCGACCACGACGGCGGTGGGCGCCTCGTCCGCAACCTCTTTGGCGAAGCTCGGCCCCGATAGGACCGCGAACCCCTCCATCGTCGCGGGTGACAGCACGTCGCTGAGCACCTGGTCCATGCGGCGGAGTGTGGAGATCTCGATGCCCTTGGAGGCGCTGATGACGTGGGCATGTTCGGCGATGTATGGCGCCGCGCCCGCCATGACAGAGCTTACGAACTGCGAAGGGCTGACCGACACCACGACTTGGGCTTCTGCGACGGCCTCGGCGAGGTTGGTGCTGACCCGGAGGCCGCCTGGCAGCTTGCGCCCGGGTAGGTACGTCTCGTTCTCAGAGCGATGTGTGATCTGCTCGGCCACGTCGGCCTCCAGGCACCAAAGACAGACCTCGTGCCCTACCTTGGCGAGAAGTCCGGCTAATGCGGTACCCCAACTTCCGGCCCCGATCACCGCGACCCGCCGAGGGTTGTCGTTCATGAGCGGGCCCCTGCGGCGGCCTGCTCGTGGTCACCAAAGCGATTCTCTTCACCGCGCAGGAGCCGCCCAAGGTTGCTGCGGTGCGCCCACACCACCAACGAAGCGAGGGCCACGGTGAACCAGACAACGATGATTCCACCCTGGTGGGGCGTGAAATAGACACCGATGGGAGCGACAGCCATCGCGAGAATCGAGGCGAGCGACACGTACCGGGTCGCGAACGCGACGGCGAGCCAGATCAGAAACGCGATCAAAACCGCCCAGGGTGCTAGGCCGATGAACGCACCCGCGCTGGTGGCCACACCTTTTCCGCCCTTGAATCCGACCCAAAACGAAAACATGTGACCGAGGATGGCCGCCGCAGCGTAGGCGAGAGTCCACTCCCAGGCGCCACCTGCCTGCCACTGCGGGAACATCGAGACCACGAACCACCCCTTGGCGACGTCGAAGAACACCACCGGAATAGCGGCCTTCCATCCAAGAATGCGAAACGTGTTGGTGGCGCCGAGGTTGCTGCTGCCCTTCGTGCGCAGGTCGATACCGTAGATGCCCTTCCCCACCCAATAGCTCGTGGGGGTGGCCCCGATGCCGTAGGCCAGCAGCGTGAGCCAGGCTGGGTTCACGACCTACTGGTCCGAAAGAAGATACGGATAGGTGCACCCACGAAGCCCCACTTGTTGCGGAAGAAGTTGTGCACGTAGCGAATGTAGTGTCCGGGCACCGCCTTCGGGAAGTTCGAGAAAATCACGAAGGTCGGCGGCCCCACATCCGCTTGGGTCGCGTACTTGAGCCTGATGTCGCGGCCTTTGCTATTAGGGGGCGGCTGTCTGCGCACGGCTTCTTCGAGAGCGCTGTTCACCTCACTCGTAGATAGGCGGCGCATCCGCTGCTCCTGCACGTCCAGAACCATATCGAGTGTCTTGCGGACGCGTTGCCCCGTGAGCGCGGAGGCGAACACGATGGGCACCCACTTCAGGAACGGCGCCCGCTCTCTGACCGCTTTCTCGAAGTCGGGGGCCGTCATGGTGTCCTTTTCCACCAGGTCCCACTTGTTGGCTACGAGGACGAGGCCCGCGCCTGCCTCGAGCGCCTGCTCCATGACCTTCAGGTCCTGGATGTGGAGTGGCTCCGTAGAATCCACCAGCACGATGCACACGTCTGCGTCGCGAACGACCCGCGCCGTACGAAGTGCGCTGTAGTATTCGAGGGAGTCCTTGATCTTCGACTGGCGCCGCAGTCCGGCCGTGTCCGCGAACACCATCGTGTGGCCGTGGTAGCGGAGTGGCGAGTCCACCGGATCACGCGTCGTGCCGGCTATTTCGCTCACCACCACCCGTTCCTCGCCGAACATGCAGTTTACGAAGCTCGACTTGCCCACATTGGGCTTGCCGACCACGGCGACCCTGATCGCGCCCTCCTCCTCCTCTTCCTCTTCCGAGACGTCGGGGAGGTTGGCCACGATGGCGTCCATGAGGTCTCCGGAACCCTTACCTGAGATGGAACTCACTGGAATCGGTTCGCCTATTCCCAACCGCCAGAAGTCGTGGTGCGCCTGTTCGTTGGGTAGGTTGTCCATCTTGTTGACGACCAACATCACGGGCGGTCCGCTCGTTCGGAGTAACTCCATGAGCTTTTCGTCGAGCGGGTGGACCCCGTCTCGGCCGTCCACAAGGAAGATGATCAGGTCGGCTTCGCTCACCGCAGCGAGCGCCTGCTCGCGCACGGCCCTGTCGAGCGGCTCGTCGCTCCCCTCGATCACACCGCCCGTGTCGACAATATAGAACGACCGGCCCGCCCAATCGGTGCGGGCGAAGTTGCGGTCCCGTGTCACCCCCGGCCGATCGTCGACGATGGCCTGACGGCTTCCGACGACACGGTTGAAGAACGTGGACTTCCCTACGTTGGGTCGCCCCACAACAGCGACCATGGGGAGAGTGCTACTCAAGGCTCGCCTCGCATAGCAATTCCAGGGTATCGGCGATCTTGCGGCTCGCCGTCACCGTGGCCGGGCACGTCTCTTCGCGAAACTCATCCAGCGACAGGTTGTCGATGAACAACCCGTCGGCGTTGAGTGCTTCGCCGGGTAGCAGCACGGCGTCCCGGTCGCTCATGTCGCGGGGCAGAGCCTTCAGGATCTCCCGACCCCCGAGCAGGCCGGCCACCGTGACCGATCTGCCGAAGTACTCGTTCGTGACGGGAAACAGCTCCCACTCCGCGCCGGTGGCTTCCGCGAGGCTCGGCAACCGCTCGGCGAACAGCGCTTCCATGGACCGCCCGGTCACGATGCTCAAGCGACGCCCGGACAGGTCGGGCGGCGCCGAGAGAACCTTGTCGATCTCCCGGATGAACTGGTTGACCGCCCCCACGCCGTTCTCAGTGAGGGGCCAATCGTCATAGTAGGTGTCGTCGGGGAGCGGTTCGCCCGCCAACAGGTACATCTCGTCTGCGGCGTAGCACCAGCCGTGCCCACGCTCGGCGAGCGCCCGCTGTCGTGGTTTGTTGGTCTGTACGATCGCGCGCGCAACTTCGTCGGGAGTAAGAGGCCGCACGGGCCGGTTCATGTTGTAGCGAGTCAGGCCCACGGGTACGACCGAGAGCGAAAGAATGGACTCGCCCAAGTCGTAAAGGTCTCCGATCGTCCGGTCCAGGTGGTCTCCGTCATTCCACTCCGGGCACAGCACGACCTGCGTGTGCATCTCCAGCCCGCCCTCACCCAGATAGCGGAGCTGATCGAGGATAAGGCCGGCACGATCGTTCTTGAGCAGCCGGATTCGTACGTCTGGCTCGGTGGCGTGCACGCTGACATACAGCGGGCTGATACGCTGGTCCACCAAGCGTGCGATACCCCGCGGCCCCAGGTTGGTCAGCGTGACGTAGCTCCCGTATGTGAAGGAGAGCCTGAAGTCGTCGTCACGCAGCGCCAGGCTCACACGCGCGTCCTCCGGGTTCCCATCGATGAAGCAGAACACGCATTCGTTAGCACACTCCCGGATGGTGTCCGGAGCCGGTACGATGCCTATCGCCTCGCCGGGCGCCCGCTCGATCTCGTAGACGATCCGCTCGCCCTTGGCCGCCACGGTCTCCAGCTCGAGGGCCTCGTCGGCCAACAGAAACGCGAGATCGATACCGTCACGGACGGTCGAGCCATTGATCCGGATGATACGCGTCCCGATCTCGATCTCGAGCTTTTCGGCGATGCTTCCGGCTTCGATCGCAGCGATACGAACCACTAAT
>BTRA01000140.1:0-7375 GCA_036986155.1 Gemmatimonadota bacterium
CCCTACGATCGGATAAGTAAGTAATGGCGAAGAAGGTCATCGGCTTCATCAAGCTGCACGTGCCGGGGGGGCAAGCGAACCCGGCACCGCCCGTGGGCCCGGCGTTGGGTCAGCAGGGCGTGAACATCATGGAGTTCTGCAAGCAGTTCAACTCCAAGACGCAGCAGCAGACCGGGACGATCATCCCGGTGGAAATCACGGTCTATGCCGACCGCTCCTTCACGTTCATCACAAAGACGCCGCCGGCGTCCGTGTTGCTGAAGAAGGCGGCGGGCCTCGACAAGGGCTCAGGGGAGCCCAACCGAGAGAAGGTGGCCACGGTGACCAGGGCGCAGCTCAAAGAGATCGCCGAAACGAAGATGCCGGACCTCAACACCACGGACGTGGACGCGGCGATCCAGATGATCGCCGGTACGGCGCGTTCCATGGGCATCGAGGTCGCCGGATAGAAGCAAGCTGAACGCCCGAAACCACTACCTGCGAGCCGCCAGGGGTGGGAGGGCGATACCAGACGGCTCAAGACACATGCCAAGACACGGAAAGCTGTTCCGTGACGCCAAGGCCAAAGTGCCTACCGGCGTCAAGTTCGAGCCCAGTGAGGCCGTCCGGATGGTCAAGGAGCTGGCGTTTGCCAAGTTCGATGAGACCGTGGACGTCGCGACCAGCCTCAGCGTCGACCCCCGAAAGGCCGATCAGATCGTACGTGGCACGGTGGTCCTTCCGCACGGCACCGGAAAGACGGTGCGTGTGTTGGTCGTGACGCAGGGTGAGAAAGAGAAGGAGGCGACGGACGCCGGGGCCGACTATGTCGGCATGGAATACGTGGAGAAGATCCAGGGCGGCTGGCTCGACTTCGACGTGTGCGTCGCCACCCCCGACGTGATGGGCAAGGTTGGACCGCTGGGCCGGATTCTCGGGCCTCGGGGACTCATGCCCACACCCAAGGGTGGCACGGTCACCTTCGATATCGGCCGTGCGGTCAAGGAGATCAAGGGCGGAAAGATCGAGTATCGCGTCGACAAGACGGGCAACGTACACGCCCCGATCGGCCGTGTGTCGTTCGAGCCGGAGCAGCTCTCGGAAAACCTCGGGGCGTTGATGGAGTCGATCGTTCGCGCCAAGCCGTCGGCCGCCAAAGGGACCTACGTGCGCAGCGTCACGATCTCCAGCACGATGGGTCCCGGTGTTGCGATCGACCCGAACCTTTACCGGCGGAGCGGCTGATGAATCAGGCCGAAAAAGAGACCTTCGTCACCGATTTCCGTGACAAGGTGAAAAAGGCGCCGGTGTTGTACCTCACCGATTTCACTGGCCTCGACGTCAAGTCGATGACCGAATTGCGCCAGCGCATGAAGGAGTCCGGTGCCGAGTATCTGGTTGTAAAGAACCGGCTCGCCAAGCTGGCCATCGAGGAACTCGACTTCCCCGACCTGGGCGACAGCCTGCTCGGGCCAACCGGCGTCGTCCTCGGATACGACGGACCCGTGGAGCCCGCGAAAGCGCTGGCGGACTTCGCCAAGGAACACGACGACAAGCCGGTCTTCAAGATTGGCGTGATGGACAATGCGTTGGTGTCGGCGGAGGAGATACAGAAGCTGGCCAAGCTTCCCCCGCGCGAGCAGTTGCTGGCGGCGCTGGCCGGTGCGTTGGAAGCACCGATGGCGGCCCTTGCAAGCGCGCTCGAAGGGAAGATCCAGGAAATGGCTGGTGTCCTGGACGCTCTCAAGAATCGAAAAGAGGGGGAGGAGTCGTAAGCCGGCTCACACTCCACACGGAATAAAAACTCGGAATTTACCCACCGCCGGCCAAGGCCGCGTGACTTAAGGAGAAACGGGAACATGGCAACCAATCACGAAGAACTTCTCGAGACGATCGGCAACATGACGGTCCTCGAGCTGTCTGAGTTCGTCGATGAATTCAAGGACAAATTCAACGTCACCGCGATGGCTGCGCCGATGGCGATGCCGGGTACCGGCGCCGGAGGCGAGGCGGCCGAGGCCGAGCAGGATGAGTTCGACGTCATTCTCGAGGGAATCGGCGACAAGAAGATCCAGGTGATCAAGGTCGTCCGCGAGGTCACGAGCTTGGGGCTCAAGGAGGCCAAGGAGGTCGTGGACAGCGCGCCGAGCAAGGTCAAGGAAGCGCTGAGCAAGGGCGAGGCCGAGGAGATCAAGGGCAAGCTCGAGGACGTGGGCGCGACTGTTGCCCTCAAGTAAATCCTCAGGGTGGGACACGATGAATGCACCCGGTCGCGTGAGCGGCGGGGCTTTTGGTGTTGTGTACGCAGTGGAATCAATCCTGACGGGCCGCTCGCATTGGAGTGACGCCCGCAGAAGGGGGACACCCGTTGGATAGCCGAAACGATGCCAGGCCGATCGTAAGCTTTGCCAAGCTTGGTCGAGTCATGCCGATGCCGAACCTGCTCGATGTGCAGCTTCGGTCCTTCGAGAAGCTCGTCGAACAGCCGACCGATTCCACCGAGCAGTGGGATTTTGGGCTCGACCGTGTGTTCGCCGAGATCTTCCCGATATCGGACACGAACCAGAACTTCACCCTCGAGTACGTATCGGCGTCGCTTGGCGAACCCAAGTACTCGGTCGAAGAGTGCATCGAGCGCGACATGACCTACGCGTCGCCGCTCAAGGCGATGCTGCGCCTCATCGTGTGGGAGGATCTGGAGGACGGCGAGCGCCGCCCCGGCGACATCATCGAGAAAGAGGTCTACCTGGGTGACCTGCCGCTGCTGACCGGCCTCGGCACCTTCATCATCAACGGTGCCGAGCGTGTCGTCGTGAGCCAGCTCCACCGGTCCCCCGGCGTGGTGTTCGAAGAGAACATCCACCCCAACGGGTCGAAGCTCCACAGCGCGAGAATCATTCCGTTCCGTGGGTCGTGGGTCGAGTTCACGATCGACATCAACAACATCTGCTACGTCCATATCGACAAGAAGAAGAAGTTCCCGGCCACGGCGCTTTTGCGTGCCTTCGGGTACGGCACGAACGCCGAGATCTACCAACTCTTCTTCACCACGAAGTCCGTCAAGGTCGGGAAGCCCGACCAGCACGGGATTCGTGAAATCTTCGGCTCGGTGCTGGCCGAGGAGATCGTCGATCCCGATACGGGCGAGATCCTCATCGAGGAGTCGACCGAGATCGACGAGGAGGTGGCGGAACTGCTCGATCGCGCCAAGGTCAAGAAGGTCAAGGTGTACACGAGTGAGACGGACACGGGCCGCGGTGAGAGCCCGATCATCAAGAACACGATCAAGAAGGATCCCACCACGAGCGAAGATGAGGCGCTCCACGCGATCTATTCGCTGCTTCGACCCGGTGACGCTCCCAACATGAAGACTGCCCGGGCTGCACTCGAGCGCGTGTTCTTCGATCCCAAGCGGTATGACCTGGGTCGGGTGGGCCGGTACAAGATCAACCAACGCCTGGGTGTGGATGTGCCGCGGACCGAGGCGACGCTCACCAAGGACGACTTCGTCGCGATCCTCCGCTACTTGCTGAACCTCAGCGAGGGCCGGGGCACGACTGACGATATCGATCATCTCGGCAACCGCCGGGTGCGCACGGTCGGCGAGTTGATCGCCAACCAGTTCTCCGTAGGGCTGTCCAGAATGGCTCGGCTGGTAAAGGAGCGCATGTCGATCAACACCGACCCGGAGAAGGTGAACATCGATGCGCTGGTCAACGCGCGCACGGTGTCGGCCGTGATCCAAGCATTCTTCGGGTCGTCGCAGCTCAGCCAGTTCATGGACCAGACGAACCCGCTCGCGGAGATGACCCACAAGCGGCGCCTGAGCGCATTGGGACCGGGTGGCCTGACGCGCGAGCGCGCCGGATTCGAGGTTCGCGACGTCCACTATTCCCACTATGGCCGGATGTGCCCGATCGAGACCCCCGAGGGTCCCAACATCGGGCTCATCACGTCGCTCGCGACCTATGCTCGCATCAACGAGTTGGGCTTCGTGGAGACGCCGTACCGCGTGGTGAACAAGGGCAAGGTCACCACCAAGCTGGTGTGGCTGAGCGCCAACGAGGAAGAAGCGGCCCGCATCGCGCAGGCCAACGCGCCGATCACCGCGAAGGGCGAGTTCGTAAACGAGTTCGTCCTGTGCCGTGAGCGGGGTGACTTCCCGCTGCTCAAGCCCGAGGACATCGACTTCATGGATGTCGCCCCCGACCAGTTGGTTTCTGTTGCGGCGGCGCTGATTCCGTTTCTCGAGCACGACGATGCCAACAGGGCCCTCATGGGCTCGAACATGCAGCGGCAGGCCGTACCACTGTTGTACACGGATGCGCCCCTCGTGGGCACGGGCCTCGAGTTCAAGGTCGCGCGT
Organism: Gemmatimonadota bacterium; assembly: GCA_036986155.1. GTDB lineage: Bacteria > Gemmatimonadota > Gemmatimonadetes > Longimicrobiales > Gaopeijiaceae > JACZXQ01. Next base: position 4,346 of record BTRA01000140.1, read on the forward strand.
GACTCCGGCGCGGTCATCTCCGCCCGCCGTGGAGGGTCTGTCGTTCAGGTCACCGCCGACGAGATCGTAGTGGACACGGGCACCGTGAAGCCGGGTAGCGGAGACCATCCGTTGGCCAAGCTCGCCCAGTACGACCGATACAAGCTCAAGAAGTTCTGGCGCACCAACCAGGACACGGCGATCAACCAGCGGCCGCTCGTGAAAACCGGCCAGAAGATCAAACCGGGCCACATCATCGCTGACGGGCCGAGTACCGACAACGGTGAGTTGGCGCTGGGGCGCAACGTTCTGGTGGCCTTCATGCCGTGGTACGGATACAACTTCGAGGACGCCATCGTCATCAGCGAGAAGCTGGTGAAGAACGACGCCTTCACGTCGATCCACATTCAGGAGCTCGAGCTGCACGTCCGGGACACCAAGCGGGGCATGGAGGAAATCACCCGCGAGATCCCGAATGTGGCGGAAGAGAGCTTGGTGGACCTCGACGAGCGGGGCATCGTCCGTATCGGGGCGCGAGTGTCGAGCGGCGACATCCTGGTCGGCAAGATCACGCCGAAGGGGGAGACCGAGCTCTCACCCGAAGAAAAGCTGCTTACCGCGATCTTCGGCGAGAAGGCCAAGGACGTGAAGGACTCATCCCTGCGTGTGCCCCCGGGCATGAACGGGACGGTCATCGACGTGAAGATCTTCTCGAGGCGCATCGACGATCCGCTCCTCGAGAAGGAGCACGGCGGCAAGATCGGTGAGTTCCGCCAGCAAGAACGGGACGAGATCACCCGGATCAACGATGCCCGGGATGAGGAATTGCGCGAACTGCTGCGCCTCAACACGGTGGCGCTGTGCCTCAAGAAGGGCACGGTGGAGCCGCTCCTCAAGGCGGGCACCAAGCTCACCGCGGACGTGTTGGCTGGGCTGGCCCTCAAGACCGTGGACCTAACCACGCTCAAGGTGAAGAACAAGGAGGCGAGCGAGAAGGTCCGCCGCGTCGTCGAAGAGGCGCAGCGGCGGGTCGACCGGGTGCGAGACAAGACGGAAGAGCAGATCGACAAAGTATTCCAGCCCGATGAGCTGCCCCCGGGCGTCGTACAGTTGGCCAAGGTCTACCTCGCCCAGAAGCGTAAGCTTTCGGTCGGCGACAAGATGGCCGGCCGGCACGGCAACAAGGGCATCATCGCGCGGATCGCTCCTGAAGAGGATATGCCGTTCCTGCCCGACGGCACACCCGTGGAGATCGTTCTCAATCCGCTGGGCGTGCCATCCAGAATGAACGTCGGCCAGGTCCTGGAAACCCATCTGGGGTGGGCTGCGCGGGTCTTGGGCTTCGAGGCGAAGACGCCCGTCTTCCAGGGTGCTTCCGAGACGGAGGTCGGCCTCCTTCTCAAGGTTGCGGCGATCCGATGGGCCGCCGAGGCGCTGGACCTTCAGACTCCGGTGCCCGAGTTGAACGCACAGACGGTCGAGACTCTTCTCGAGCTTGTGCTGGAGCTGCCCGAGTTGGGAAGCAACGGTTCGAGCGACGACGAACACCGTCCCGGCGTGGGCAGGAGTTTGGACGCATTCCTCGGCCTCAAGATGTCCAAGAAGCAGAAGGACATCCTCACGGGCATCAGAGACTACCTGATCGCGGCTGCCAAGGAGCTTTCCGAGGGGCGTGATGGGAAGTTCTCCGATGAATTCCCAGAGATCGCGAGGCTCAGCCGGATGCAAACCCTGCATAAGGGGCTCGAAGCCGCAGCTATCGAGTTCATGGCCGCCGCGGACATCCTCGAGAGCGGCAAGATCTGGCTTCGGGATGGTCGTACGGGACGCAGGTTCGATTCGCCGATCACGGTGGGCTGCATCTACATGCTGAAGCTCAGCCACCTGGTCGACGACAAGATCCACGCCCGGAGCATCGGGCCGTATTCGCTCGTTACGCAGCAGCCTCTAGCCGGTAAGGCTCAGTTCGGTGGCCAGCGTTTCGGCGAGATGGAGGTGTGGGCGCTCGAGGCGTACGGCGCAGCGCACACGCTTCAGGAAATCCTGACAGTCAAGTCCGACGACGTGAGCGGCCGCTCGAAGGTCTACGAGGCCATTGTGAAGGGCGACAACCTGCCTCAGCCCGGCATACCGGAGTCGTTCAACGTCTTGGTCAAAGAGCTGCAGGCTCTCGGCCTCAGCGTAACGCTGGGGAGCGAGGAGTAGGATGACGGTGGCAGCGTTTGCACGTAACGACACCCAACCCGACGGGATGCATCCAGCATGATCGATTTCCCAAGGTCGCGAGATCAGCGCTCGGCAGACTTCGACTTCATTCAGATCAAGATCGCGTCTCCCGAGGAGATCCGGTCGTGGTCGTATGGTGAGGTAACGAAGCCCGAGACTATCAATTACCGCTCCTTCAAGCCGGAGCGTGATGGTCTGTTCTGTGAGCGCATCTTCGGTCCGGTCAAGGACTGGGAGTGCCACTGCGGAAAGTTCAAGCGTATTCGCTTCAGGGGGCACGTCTGTGACCGGTGTGGCGTAGAGGTCACCCTGTCGAAGGTGCGCCGCGAGCGGATGGGCCATATCGAATTGGCCGTTCCAGTCGTCCATATATGGTTCTTCAAGACGCTCCCGAGCCAGCTCGGGTACCTGCTGGGCATGACGCTCCGCGACCTGGAGAAGGTCATCTACTACGCGTCGTACGTGGTGACGCATCCCGGCAAGCAGGACGTTGAATTCCAGCAGCTTCTGGATGAGGACGAGTACTACGACCTCCGCGTGAAGTCTCGCGAAGAGGGCGACGAGGCCTTCCGTGCCGAAATCGGCGCGGAGGCTGCTCGGACGATCTTGCAGATGCTGGACACCCCCACGAAGAGGATCAAGGACCGCAACTCCGACGGGAAGGGACTCGACCGGCTGGCCGCATGGCTGCGCACCGAGATCGCTACCGAGACCTCGCAGCACCGCAAGAAGAAGAAGCTCAAGAGGCTCAAGGTCGTGGATGCGCTGCGCAACTCCGGAAAGAACCCGGACTCCCGCAACCGTCCCGAGTGGATGATCATGCCG
>BTRA01000141.1:0-7366 GCA_036986155.1 Gemmatimonadota bacterium
CAGCGTCCGTTATGAAGCCTTCCGCGCCGCGCCCGGTAGATATTGCGAGATCGGCCCTGCCGTCCCCCGGCCGTTGACCCGGTACCAGCAGCAGAACCACTCCGGCATTGCTCGCCCGCGATCCCGCTCTCCGTTCCGCGCCCACGCCCCACTTGCGTCCGATGTCACGAGCGACATCGATCGATGCTCGACCTTTCAGGTCCCGCAGAGTCACCACGGCGATTTCGCCGCCTGTTTTCTGTTGGACCTCAGTTATCAGGGCTGTCATCGCCCCTTCAAGGAGTGAATCGATCGTGCCAGCGAAATCGTTGACGTAGCCCTGTTGGGCCGGTATCTGAAGCTGAACTGCTATGACCAGGACGTTGAGTAGCATGGGGTAAGTATAACCCTCCGTCGACCGCATCCTGCGACCAGGTGCGCCGATCGAATAATGGAACAGAACGCGGCGGGCATGTGGTCCCACTCGAAGCGCGTATTCCCGCGATCGATGATTCCCTGGGTCGGATGTTTGGGAAGATCAGGCGCTAGCCCAAACCCACCCCGGACGGTCGCACCGAGCTCAGGCTCACACCGCTCGAGTACTTGAACGGCTCGTTCGACTCATCCCGCCTCCACGCTTGCACAGGCATCGCTACCATGGCGTCCTTGCCCCGCACGCGAAGCTCCGTGCTGCGGTCGTAGCGATCGGTCGGCCTGACATCGAGGGTCCCGATGCTGAGCCTACCGGTCCGGACCCCGTTCAAACGGGTTCAGGCGCCCTCGAACCCTCCCGACCCGCCAATCCCGTCCGCATTCGATGGGCCGTGCTCCTCGCTCGCATCTATGGCGTGCTTCCCCTGCTCTGCCCAGCCTGCGGCGGACAGATGAAGATTCTAGCCTTCCTCACTGACTGACGGACCATATCAGCGAGAGTCATGCGTTCCCGGCACCCCCCCGAGATCTTCCTGCCTCGGTTCGGTGGACGGTCCGCAGCCTGACCACTCAGCCGGCGACCCTCTCCCGGATCCACGCCAGAGCGTCGTGAACGCCCATTGCGACGGTCCCCGAACCCAGTGGGATATCCTCCTGGCCGGGGTAGATCACGATCGACTCGCGAATCTCCAGGTCCTCCAGGCCGTTCCGAAAGCCTCGGGAGACGCTCGGCGCGGAGGACCTCTTGATCTCGACTGCATAGCGGCGGCCGTGGCGTCCCTCGATCACGATGTCGATCTCGGCACCTGCCGACGTTCTGTAGTAGAAGACCGGAAAGCCGCCGGCCGCCGCATGGGCACTCTCCAGCACCGCGCCTTCCCAGGACGGACCCGCGATGGGATGGCCCAGCACGTCGTCCAGACTCTCCAGACCCAGGAGAGCGTGCACAATCCCGCTGTCTCGGATATAGACCTTCGGTGACTTCACCAAGCGCTTGCCGACATTTCCGGACCATGCCGGAAGCCGACGGAAGAAATACAAGGTAGAACTCCGCCCACCGGGTCTTCCGTGCCTATAGAGGGGTACGGCCCGGCCGTTCGGGGGTCAGCGGTCGCGCTCTAGCGGAAAGATAGGCATCATGGCGACATAGCGTCCGCCGGTGCGGTTACCAGAGTGGTTACCATTTCGTAACTATGTTACCATTTGGTAACGTCTTGTGGTAAAATCGTTCATGCGCCCAAGTGATGGTATTACAACATGTTACGAGATTTCGTCCCACCCGCGCATCCTCTGGCACGGTCCCTGCTTTATCTATCGCCGCAACAAGTCTGCGCCTTCGGGCGACACACCAAGGCTTCGTTGCAAACGCGCTACTGGCAGGGGTTGGGACAACGGCCCGACGACTTACCGGGTCGCCAGCACTCTGCATCTCCTGAGTGATGTGTGCCAGAAGGGCCATACTGGTGACATCGCATGTTTTCCAGGGGAACCTTCCGATCGGGGTGTATGGGGGGTCCGGCGAAGTTCTGCCGGGCCACCCATCCCCCACCTTCCTTTTCCAGCAGGAATCGACCGGGCGATCAGACCGATGCCTTACTGTGCGTCGGCCATGATGCGCTCGATGTCCCGGCGGTCCGCGGGTGAGGGAAAGCCCCACTCGGGCCGGTAGCCGAAGAGTTCTGCCACGCTCGATGACCCGAAGTGGTCATTCAGGATCTCGATGTGATCGCTCGAGAGGAGTCCGGGGTGGATCACTCCGCAGGCGCGGCTCAGCTGAAGCAGTTCCTTACGCAGCGTCACCACGTAGTTGGCTAGTCGGACAGCCTTGGACGTCGGATCCAACCCGCGCATGAGCCAGCGGTTCTGCGTGGCGACTCCCGTCGGGCAATGCCCGGTATGGCACCGCTGCGCCTGGATGCACCCCACGGCCATCATGGCCTCTCGAGCCACGTTTATCATGTCGCACCCGAGCGCGAAGGCCATCAGCCCACTCGAGGGAAAGCCCAGCTTCCCGCTGCCGATGAAGACCACGCGCTCGTGTACGCCGGTCTCCGCGAAAATCCCGTAGACGCGCCCGAACGCCATCTTGAACGGCAGCGCCACATGGTCCGCGAAAGAGAGCGGCGCGGCACCGGTCCCCCCCTCCCCACCGTCGATCGTGATGAAGTCGACGCCGCGCCGGCCGTCGCTCATGAGGTTGGCGAGCTCCTCCCAGAAGCGGTGTTGTCCGACGGCCGACTTGATGCCGATCGGCAGGCCCGTTTCCTCCGCGAGCATCTCGACGAAGTCCAGCATCTCGTCCGGATCGCCGAATTCTGCATGCCCGGAGGGGCTGTGCACGTCTTTCCCTACGGGCACACCGCGAATCGCGGCGATCTGGGAAGTGACCTTGGCGCCCGGCAGAACACCACCCAACCCGGGCTTGGCCCCCTGGCTCAACTTGATCTCGATCGCCCGGACCGGATTCGCCTCGACGGCATCGAGGAACCGCTCCAAGCTGAAGGCGCCCTCGGGCGAGCGGGCGCCGAAATAGGCCGTGCCGAGCTGCCAGATGAGCTCGCCGCCGTGCCCGTGATAGGGCGAGATCCCACCCTCACCCGTGTTCTGGAGGCATCCCGCGATGGCGCAGCCGCGGTTGATCGCTTCCACGGCGGCGGCCGAGAGCGATCCGAAACTCATCGCAGAGATGTTGACCACGGACGCCGGACGGAAGGCCTTCGCGCGCCCGCGCGGCCCACCCATCACCTTCGCGCACGGGACCGGATAGTCCGGGTTCTCGTCGGCGTGCCCCACCGTTCCCCCCGCTCCCATCACCGAGTGCTTGATGATGACATAGTTGGAAGTAAGCTCCATCTCGTTGTCGGTGCCGAACCCGAAGTAGTTGTTCTCCTTCTTGGCCGAGGAGTAAACCCAGCGGCGCTGATCTCTCGAGAACGGCCGCTCCTCGTTGTTCGCCGCGACGATGTATTGGCGGAGTTCGGGGCCGATGGTCTCCAGCCAATACCTGAAGTGGCCGATGATCGGATAGTTCCGGAGGATGGCGTGCCGCTTCTGCATGACGTCGTAGATGACGACGAGCACGACGAGGGCACCAAGGATGATCAGAACAGTCATGAACGTCGGCCTCGCGGGTTACCTGTCACTCGGTCTTGGGCTGCGTGCCCCTCTAAGAGGAGGCCCGGAGGCGCCGGCTCGCAAGCTCAAGCTGAAAACAGGCCCGCATTACTCCGCCGTGAGCGCCTCCGCCGTGTCGACCCGGGTAGCGCGCACGGCCGGTAGCCAACCCGAGAAGATCCCAACCGCCACGAAGATCACTACCGCGCCTCCGTACGCGACGAGATCCACCGCCGCAACGTCGAAGAGCAACGCCGAGATCCAGCGGCTTCCGAACCAGGCTCCCCCGAGGCCAAGCAGCACTCCGGGAATCGTGACCCCCGCCGCGTGGCGCATGACCATGCGACGGACCTCACGAGCATCGGCACCGAGCGCCATGCGAATGCCGATCTCCCGCGTCCGACTCGCAACCGTTCCGGACAGCACGCCGTAGATGCCGACCACCGACAGCAGAAGGGCGAGCGCGGCGAACGATCCCATGAGCAGCGTGGCGAATCTGTCCTGGGCCCGCACTGTGGCCAGAACCGCCTCGAACGTCTTGGGCCGGTAGAGCACGAGCTGGGAGTCGATCGAGCGGAGCTCTCCGCGGATCTGCTCGAGCAGGTCGGCGAGGTCGCCGCGCGCCCGCACCGTCTGGATCATCGCCCAGTTCCGGTTGTCGGAGTACTGCGCGTGCGGCACGTATGCCTTGTTCGACACATCGCCCCGGGCATCGAAGGGGATGTCCTCGACCACCCCCACGATGCGTCGGTCCGCGCCGGCGATGTAGATCTGCCGGCCGATGGCGTCGGCCCCGGCGAACACCTCATCCACGATCGCCTGGTTGATCCACACCATGGGCTCGACGTCGAGGTCGGCACCTCGGAGGTCGGCACCGGCGATGACATCGATACCCATCGAGCCGAAGTAGTCTCCCGCGACCACGCGTACGTCGGTGCTCACCCACCCGTCGTCGTTGGACCGGTCGGGGTTCTCGGGGTCCCAATAGAGCATCCAACTATGGTACCTGCCGTTCACCGGCAGCCACGAGGTCGCGCCCGCGGACTCGACGGCGGCCAGTGACGCGACGCGCTCCTGGAGCCGCTCATGGAAGGTCTGGCGCTCCGCCCCTTCGGCGTACCTCGCCGCCGGCAGATGAACCTCGAAGGTGAGCACGCCCTCCGGTTCGATTCCCAGTGGGACGTCGAGCAGCGTGTTGAAGCTCCTCGCGAGCAGCCCCGCTCCCGCCACCAGAATGAGCGCGGCGGCCACCTGAACGACGACGAGCAGGTCGCGCAGCTTCTTGGCGGCACGTCCAACCGTAGCCGAGCGGTCGCCCGAGCGCAGTACTTCGGCGGGAGCCGTGCGAGAGAGCCTCATGGCCGGGGCGAGCCCGAATGCCAACAGAGCACCGACGGTCACGACGAACGCGAACAAGAAGACCGAGCCCCCAACCTCGGGCTCCGCGATCATCGGTAGCGCATCGGGCGCGAGCCACATCAGGACCCTCACGCCCATCCAGCCCAGGCCCAGGCCGACCACGCCCCCGGCCGCGGCCAACAGCCCGTTCTCCGAGAGAATGCCGGCGATCAACCTGGCCCGGCCCGAGCCGAGGGCGGACCGGAGCGCCAGATGGCGATCCTGCCCGAGGCCGCGGGCGAAAAGGAGGTTCGCCACGTTGACACACGCGGTCAGGAGGACCAACCCGGCCGCCACCGCCAGGATCCAGAGCATCGCCCGGCGGGTGGATCCAACCAGGTCCGCCTGAAGCGGAAAGATTCTCGGGACGTCGTTCTCCATTTCCGGTTGGGCCTCGGCGAATCCCAGAGACAAGACGGCGAGACGGTCCCGGGCCGCCTCGATGGTGACACCATCCTTCAGACGGCCCACACCCGACAGGTAGAAATTCCCAAAGCCGTTCGATCCTCCGGAGCGAAGATCCTGCGGCACCCATAGATCGGCCTTCGAGCCGAACGGATTCGTGAAGCCTCGCGGCATCACTCCCACTACCTCGAACCCGAAGCCGTCGAGCTGGACAATACGGCCTACGATGTCCGGATCTCCCGCGAAGTTGTTGATCCACAGCCTGTGCGAAATGATGGCGACCCGCTCGATCGGCGCCGTGGTGGACGTCGCCTCGCCCGGGCCGTAGCTCTCGTCTTCCAGAAACATCCGGCCGCGTGCGGGAGCGATTCCCAGCGTCTCGAAGAAGTCCGACGAGACACGTGATACGGTGACCCGCTGCGGCGCGTCGCCGTCTGTGAGGTCAGCCCCTATTTCGCGGTATGTGTATACGGCGCCAAAGTTCTCGAAGACCTCATCCCACAGGCGGTACTCCGCCACTACCGGGGCGCGGAGGTACGTGAGGTTCAAGGTGGGGTTATCCACCCGCCCTTCGTAGACCCTCACCAGCCGGTCGGATTCCGGATAGGGAAGCTCCTCGAACAACACCGCGTCGAGCACGCTGAAGATCGCGGTGTTCGCTCCCACTCCGAGCGCGAGCGTGAGCACCACGATCGCCGAAAAACCGGGCGCACGCCGGAGCCTCCGGGCCGCCTGCCGCACTTCTGTCCACCATTCGATCGGCGACATCCACCACCTCCCTCTCTCTCCACGGTTTCTTCGGGCCGCCCGGGGGCGGCTCTTTGCGATACGCCGGCCCGCAATCGCGGGGTCTCCAAATCGGGCGATGAGCTCTTCGGGAGAGGCGCCCGCCGCGATGCCGTCCTCGAAGTGGGCGCGCAGTTCTCGCTCCACGTCGTCGACCCCATCCACGAACGCGAGCCCGGCGACTTCCAGCACCTTCCGAACGATCCGCTCGATCTCAGGTGGAAGGGTCTTGCTACGCTCGTTCATCGCGCGATCTCACCACCCACACCAAGCCGGCCCATCGCCTCGACGAGCGTCCTCCACTGGGATCGCTGCTTCTCGAGCCACGCGCGCCCGCCCTTGGTGATGCGGTAGTACTTGCGGCGCCTACCGGACGGAGCGGAGCGCCATACCGCCTCCACATGCCCTCGTCCCTCGAGGTTGTAGAGGAGGGGATAGACCGTGGACTGGCCCATGGCGAGCAGGCCGCCGGAACTGCTTTCCAGCGCCTCGACCAGTTCGTATCCGTACATCTCTGTACGATCGAGCATGGTCAGCACCGCCAGCGGCGCCGCGCCACGCATCCACTCCCTTTCCAGCGTCATGTAATCTCCCCGTAGTACATACTATGTGATACATAGTATGTACCGCGAAACCTCACTGCACAATCGTAGGACGGCCCCAGAGGGGGATTGGTTGGGATGAGACGTGCGATCGGCTTCGGCTGTGTGTGTCACCAACCGGACGTCCGGAGCCTACGGCTGGAAAGCTCCAGCGGTGATCTTGATGAAACCATCCTCATGGAGAACTCAGCAATTCTTCACCGTCCGCGCGTTAGTGTGCGCTGGTTCCTCGTGAGGACGATTCGATGAAGATCACCCGTAGTCGTGTCACGCTGCTCGCCTCCTTCACGTTCCTCATCGGCATCGGGGGCGGCTATGCCCTCGGGCGTGGCGCGTCGGCTTCGAGCGCATGGCCGGCGCGTTGAGCCGGTCCTCGACTCCCCTCACTTACGCCCAGACGAAGGTGCTGCGCGAGGGTAGTTCCGAGTCCATCGTGATCGACCCCGCTAACGCGCTCTTCCTCCTGGACTTCTTCTGGGCTGCGGGTCTCGCGAACCGCAATACGATTCTGACCGAGGGCCCCATGGCGCGGCGCTCCGGGGGGCAGATCGAGCGATTCGCGTCGACGGGAGGGTGGCGACTCGGAGCCAAGCCCATCACGGAGTTGTACGCCGCGACGCCACTCGTGACGCTCACGCCCGAACAGCAGA
>BTRA01000142.1:0-7326 GCA_036986155.1 Gemmatimonadota bacterium
GAGCGCTTCTCGGTCGTGCCGCCGGGCACGGGCATCGTGCACCAGGTCAACCTCGAGTATCTGGCCTCAGTGGTGCACCGCCGTGAGGAAAACGGAGTGTGGTTGGCCTATCCGGACACCTTGGTGGGCACCGACTCGCACACCACCATGATCAACGGCCTCGGCGTGGTAGGCTGGGGAGTGGGCGGCATCGAGGCCGAGGCGGTGCTCACAGGCCAGCCGTACTACATGCTCCTTCCCGAGGTGGTCGGCGTGAAGCTCACGGGTAAACTACCCGAGGGTGCCACCGCTACAGATCTCGTGCTCACGGTGACCCAACGGCTTCGAGCCCACGGTGTAGTCGGCCGCTTCGTCGAGTATTTCGGACCCGGCCTGGGCAACCTCACCCTCCCGGACCGGGTCACGCTTGCCAACATGTCTCCCGAGTACGGCGCGACCATCGGATTCTTTCCGGTGGACGATCAGACGCTCGTCTACCTGGAAGGCACGGGTCGAGACCCGGGTCTGGTCGAGCGCGTCGAGCGAATCACCAAGGACCAGGGCCTCTTCCGCACCGACGGCACGCCGGACCCCGAATACACGGCCACCGTGGAGCTGGACCTCGGCACCGTGGAGTCCAGCCTGGCCGGTCCCAAGCGGCCGCAGGACCGCATCTCGCTCACGGACCTCGCCGGCTCGTTCACGCGTGACCTCCCCGATCTGCTTCCCGCCGGGTTCTCCCTGGAGGACGATGGAGAGGGTAGCCACGGGCGGCGCTCGGTAACCATCGATGTGGACGGTGAGGACTACGAGATCGGCGACGGCACCATCGTCATTGCCGCGATCACGAGCTGCACCAACACCTCGAACCCGGCCGTGATGGTGGGCGCGGGGCTCCTGGCCAAGAACGCCGTCGAGCGTGGTCTCACGGCCCAGCCATGGGTGAAGACCAGCATGGCACCCGGCTCCAAGGTGGTGACCGACTACCTCGATGCGGCCGGACTCACGCCGTATCTGAACGAGCTGGGATTCGACGTGGTGGGCTATGGGTGCACCACGTGCATCGGTAACAGCGGCCCGCTGCTCGAGCCCATCAACGAGGCGATATCCGCGAGGGGCCTGGTGGTCGCGTCGGTGCTCAGCGGAAATCGAAACTACGAGGCCCGCATCCATCCGCTTATCCGCGCCAACTACCTGGCCTCGCCGGTTCTCGTGGTCGCGTATGCGCTCGCCGGCCGCGTGGACGTCGATCTCCGATCCGATCCGCTCGGGTACGACCAGGGCGGACGACCGGTCTACCTGAGCGACGTGTGGCCGAGTCCCGAAGAGATTCGAGAGACGGTCGCCTCCTCCCTCAAGCCGGAGATGTACCGGGACCGCTACGCGGAGGTGTTCGAGGGGGACGACCTTTGGCAGGCGCTCCCCCTGCCCGATGATGATGACAACCTCTACGACTGGGAGGCCGAGTCCACCTACATCCAGAACCCGCCGTTCTTCCAGGGCATGGGCTTGGACGTGCCGGAGGCGACCGACATCGTGGGCGCGCGGGTGCTCGGCATCTTCGGACAGACCACGACGACGGACCATATCTCACCGGCGGGGGCGATCCCCAAGCGGGAGCCGGCCGGGCTCTACCTGGAGGAGCACGGAGTAAAGGCTTGGCAGTTCAACACGTTCGGGTCGAGGCGGGGCAACCACGAGGTCATGATGCGCGGGACATTCGGAAACGTGCGCATCCGCAACCTTCTGCTGGACGAAAAGGAGGGCGGTTACACGATCCACTTCCCCACCGGCGAAGAGACCACCATCTACGACGCGGCCATGCGGTACGCGGAGGCCGGCACTCCGCTCATCGTGATGGCGGGCAAGGAGTACGGAACCGGCAGCTCACGTGACTGGGCGGCCAAGGGCACACTCCTGCTAGGTGTGCGGGCCGTGATCGCGGAGAGCTACGAGCGCATTCACCGGAGCAACCTGGTGGGCATGGGAGTGTTACCACTCCAGTTCATGGAGGGGGAGAGCCCCACCTCATTAGGGCTGACAGGCCACGAGACATTCGACATCGTGGGCGTGGCCGACGGACTCGGCCCCGGTGAGGAGGTCACGGTGATCGCTCGCGGCGAAGACGGCTCGGAGGTCCGCTTCCAGGTGGTGGTACGCCTCGACTCGGAGGTCGACGTGGAGTACTACCTGAACGGCGGCATTCTCCACACGGTGCTGCGGAAGATCGCTCGCGGGGAGATGTAGGAGGTCCGGCCGGCTACCAGTCCCGTTCTTCTCTCAGGGATACCGGAGGACCCAGGATCTCCGATAGGATGATCGCGCGACGGAGTTCGCCCGAGCGCCCACCCCGTTCGCCGAAGAAGCGAAGCATCGTGGAGGACCGGCCCGCCGAAAGGGCGTATAGCTCGTCTTCCTCGAGGTCTGCCAACCCTACCGAATGCTTATCCTTGTGGGACACGGCGTCGACGGCGGCCACGGCAGCCTCGCGAGCCACTGGCCTGGATCTTGCTTTCACGAGCGACGTTGGCCGGTGGGGGGTCCCTTCCGCGAACTCGCGGCCCTCTGCCAGGACTTCGTGGTCCACCCGGCCCCCACGCCCCGACACCGGCAAGCGTGAAGACCGCTCCTCGAACCGGTCTCCGACCTGTGGGATCGGGCGTGCTACGTGACTCACACCAGTATCTCTCGTGCGCATGGGCTCCGGAGCCGAAGCCCGGTCGAGGGTATCCGGCGTCTCCCCGCGCGCCAACTCGGCGATCTCGGCCCAGATCTCATGGGGCACGAGTCCGTCGGAGGTCTCGGATTCCCCCTCCTCATCTCCGGTGAGACTCCGGACAAAGTCCACCTCCGTCTCAGCGGGGCGCTGAAGAGCCTTACCCTGTCGGCGCTTCTTTCTCGTCGCGCCTTCCATCATCGAAATAACGACGAATAGGCCGATAACCAGAAACTGAATCAGGCCGTCATCCACGATCGTCTACCTTCCGCGAATCAGGCGAGCGGCGTGCTGTCGTCTTCATCCCCACTGGACAACGCCTCACGCATTTTCGTGTCGGACTGGACGTTCTGGAAACGAGCGTAGTCCATGACCCCCAGGTTGCCCGCACGGAAGGCCTCGGCCATGGCCAGCGGCACCTCCGCCTGCGCCTTGACCAACTCGGCCTGCATCTCCTGGACGCGTGCCTTCATCTCCTGCTCATGCGCCACGGCCATCGCGCGCCGCTCCTCGGCTCGGGCCTGAGCCACGCGCTTGTCGGCCTCGGCCTGATCGGTCTGGAGATCCGCGCCGATGTTCTTACCCACATCCACATCCGCGATGTCGATGGAGAGGATCTCGAACGCCGTGCCCGAGTCGAGACCCTTTTCCAGCACGGTCTTGGAGATGAAGTCGGGGTTCTCCAACACCTCCTTGTGCGTCAGGGCGGAGCCGATGCTCGACACGATGCCCTCGCCGACCCGGGCCAGAATGGTGTCTTCGCCCGCGCCCCCGACCAGGCGGTTGATGTTGGCGCGCACGGTCACGCGCGCCTGCGTGATGAGCTGGATGCCGTCCTTGGCCATGGCGGTGACCTTGGGCGTGTTGATCACCTTCGGGTTCACCGACACCTGGACGGCCTCGAACACATCACGCCCCGCAAGGTCTATGGCCGCCGCCTGCTTAAAGGCCAGTTCGATGCTGGCCTTGTCGGCGCTGATCAGCGCTCCCACAACCCGGTGCACGCTTCCTCCAGCCAGATAGTGTGCCTCCAACTGATCGACGTCCAGATCGATGCCGGCCTTGGTCGCGGTGATGAGCGGCCGCACCACCTGGGGCGGGCTCACTTTCCGCAGCCGCATGCCGACGAGCTGGCCCATACTCACCTGCACGCCGGCCGAGATCGCCTCGATCCAGAGACGCACCGGCACGGCCCATACCAGAATGAGGACGAAGGCGACCGCGAGGACTAGGAAGATGTTAGCGAGCAGGAGTTCCATGAGTAGGATCCTTTTTCAGCGTGTTACGCAGGTCTGAGTCTCACGTGGTCTCGTCGAATGGTCGCACCACGTGACGGTAACCCTCGGAAGACACGACGCGAATGGGGGTGCCCTCCTCGATCCACTCGGATTCGGAGACCACGTCGAGCCGTTCATCCAGGAAGAGTCCGGTGCCGGACGGGCGTAGGTCGGTGATGGCCACACCCTCGGAGCCGACGAGGTCGGGTCGCGCGAGCGCCGCCTCGTAACCGGTTTCACGGTCGGTACGGGAGGCGAGGAAGATCCGCGATCGGAAGAGGCGATCGCTGTGTGGCAGCCGTTTCAGGATCGCCCAGCCCGTGACGAGGATGATCGCCACCGTCGTGGTGAGCACCCACCCGGCCGTGGTCAGGTCGGCGGTAATAGCCGTGTCGCCCACCAGGCTCATGTAGAGCCCCCCGAGAATACCGGCGCCTCCAAGCACGCCGAACAATCCGAAGCCGGGGATGACGAAGACCTCGACGGCCACGAGCACGGATCCCGCGCCGATGATCAACAGTTCCTCCATCCCGGCCAGGCCGATGATCAGGTGCGAGCCGAAGAACAGCGATAGCGACAGGAGGCCTGCCGCCCCCGCCAAGCCGAGGCCCGGCGTCTTGATTTCGATCAACAGGCCGAGAAACCCCAGGGAAAGCAGGAACGGTGAGATCACCGGGTGAGACAGAAGCCGCACGATGCGCTCCGCCCAATTCACCCTCGTCTCGATGATGTCGGCCCCGGATGCTCCCACGATCTCCAGCAACGCAGCCAGGTCGTCCACCTGCTCGGCATACCCGACTGCAACGGCCTCTTCGGTGGTGAGCGTGAGCAGCTTGCCCTCGGCGACCACACCGGTGATCTCGATGGACTCGTCCACCATGGCCTCCGCAACGGCGGGGTCGAGCCCCCGAGCCTCGGCCAGAGCGCGCATCTCGCTCCTCATGGCCGAGACGATCTTTTCGGAAGCCTTGGTCCCCGATCCATCCACCGGCGTCGCGGCACCGATGACCGAGCCGGGTCGCATGTAGATCCGATTCGTGGCGAGTGAGATCAAGGCACCCGCCGAAAAGGCCCGGCGGTTCACGAAGGCGTAGACCGGGACTTCAGCGTCGGCGATGGCGTCGGCAATGCGCTCTGCCGCATCCACGCGCCCACCCGGAGTGTCCATATCGAGGATTACAGCCAGCGCGCCAGCGCGCTCGGCATCGTCGATGCTGCGCTCGATGAAGGGCGCCAGACCGAGCTCGATCATGCCGGAAACCGGTACGCGGTATAGGACCCGACCGGTCTGGGCACGTACAGGCGCGGCGACAATGGCCAGCGCAGCGAACGCCGTCACACTCATGCTCACGGATCTCAAAACCGACATTTCATCCCATCCCTACTCTGGGAGTTCCGGTATGATGCTGTGCGCGACGCGCAGGACTTCTACCAAACACCAATTAAGCTACCGCCCCGCCACTCGCCGGACAAAAAAAAGTCCGTCACCCGGGTGGGACGACGGCTGGCGTGCAGTCGCGAATCGCCCCTCAGGGCAACTCGGCGCCGAGCAACAAGGCGGCGTAATAGGCCCTGCGAATCGCCGTGGTGTAGTCCCCGGCGTCGATCGCGCTGCCCGCACCCTTGGCCAGCCGCTCCGCCCTCCGTAGCGTCTCTTCCGGATACGTTTCTCGATCCCCAATCCTTCCCAGAGCATCCTCCGCAATCGCCCGAAGCAGGGTTGCGAGCCGGCTTGGGGTCACCTCTCTCAACGCGTCCGAAGCCTCGAGCAACGCTCGAACGGCAGTCTGGGTGGCGCCCACATCGAGTGCAGCCCGCGCCCGTCGATGCGCGGTGGTCGCCAATTCGACACGCTGCTCGATGCTCGGGGCTAGATCGTCCGGTGTCAGCCCGTCGATGATCGACAGCGCATCGCCGACCTCGTCAGTGGCGACGATAAGCGCCTCGAGACCCAGGCTCTCCGCAATAGCCGGAGCGGCCTGGACGTACACTTCGGCGCGCGCGGCGCGCGCGGCGGCCAGCGTCATGTCCCACGATGCCTCCCACTTCTCCGACACGTCGCGGAGATCGTCGGCACGTCCGGATTCGGCTACGAGGCCGGGCAGTCCCGAGCGGTCCAACACGAGGAGGAGTGCACCCTGGGTCTCGGCGGACACCACTACGCCCAATGGGTCGGATGCAGAGTCTTCGCACCCACCGAGCACGGCGCTGAGCGTGAGAACGCCTGCGAGCGAGAGGTGGAAAGTGCGGGTGCGTGTTGGTTGGCGCATGGTGCTAAGGTAGAACATCCGGGGCCATGGGATCAATCGCTCCGGTCTGCGGGTCCATTCTGAGGGTCCATCGGCTTGCTCTCCCGCGAGCTGGTGCATAGGTTCCCGTTCGGACGCTCGTTCGGACCCGACCGAGAGTCTTGATATGGTTACTGTACAACATGTTAGCGCGCTGTATTCGCGTTATTTAAAAGGTGATGGAGCCCGCGTTCCCCCCGCCCGAGGAGTCCCCTTGGAGGAGCAAAGCCGGTACGACGCCAAACTCACGCGCATCCTGAGTGAGGCAGCTGTCGTGTTTGCCGAGAAGGGGTATGACGGGGCCAGCATCCGGGACATTTCCGCGGCGGCCGGTGTGAGCCTTTCCGGCCTGTACTATTATGTGCGGAGCAAAGAGGAGCTGCTGTACCTGATTCAGCGTCAGTGCTTCCAGACGATCCTCGACCAACTAGACGCTGCACTTTGCGCCGTGAGCGACCCCGAGCAGCGTCTGACCCTGCTGATCAGCAACCATTTGGGGTTCTTCGCCAGCAACATGAGCGAGATGAAGGTGCTGTCGCACGAGGCGGATGTACTGTCCGGGGACTACGCCCGGGAGATCACCGACCAGAAGCGGGAATATTCGGCCATCGTGAGCGATCTCCTCCGTACCCTGGCACCGCAGGCCCAGAGCGTCGATCTTCGGAGGGCTACATTCTCGCTGTTTGGGATGATGAACTGGATCTACACTTGGTACCGCCCAGACCGAGACGGCCCGGTGAATGTGCTGGCGACCGAGATGACGCACTTGTTCCTCCGTGGGTTTGGATCGGGAATTCAACGCGGAGGCACCGAGCGCAGCGGTGGCCGCAGCGCGACCTCGATGCGGCGTAGCGTGTGAAGCGAAGACACGGAGCGGCCCGAACGATGGAACCCGCCGGGTATATGCTTCTTGGTGTAATGAACTCGAGACTGTCGGAAGAGACGAACCCCAGGTAAGGAAAACACATGTCGGAGAAGACGCTGGTTCGATACGAAGTACAGCACGGCGTGGGTGTGATCACACTCGATGACCCGCCCGCCAACACCTACACCTACGAGATGATGG
>BTRA01000143.1:0-7307 GCA_036986155.1 Gemmatimonadota bacterium
ACATCGCGGGCATGGCGGGTGGTGGGGGAGAAGACACGTTGTCGTACTCGCCCCCACCCCCACCCGACACCACAGCGACAGGGGGGGATTCGACCGGCGTGCAGCCGGACACGAGCGGCGTCCAGTTGGACACGCTGCTGTCCCCCCTCATCCCCCGCCGCCCATGACCGACCCCCGTGAGAGGATCCCGGCTGTGGAGCGCCTTTTGGACACGGCGGCTTTCAAGGATCTGTGCGACCGCTTTCCGCGGCAGCGCATCGTGGTGAACACTCGGGAGGCGGTAGCCGAGGTGAGGGCTCTCATCGAGAAGGGATCCGTGCCGGACGACCTCGGGGACCCCGCACGCTACGCGGCGGATGTCGCACGCAGGATGGACCTCGAGGCCGTGCCGTCGCTGCGGCCGGTGATCAACGCTACGGGCGTGGTGCTCCATACTAATCTGGGCCGGGCGCCGCTGGCCGACGCCGCTCGCGAGGCAATGGTCGCGGTCGCCACGGGATACTCCAACCTCGAGTTCGAGCTGGAGGAGGGGACCCGCGGCTCGCGGTACGACCACTGTGTCGGGCTGCTCACCGAGCTCACCGAGGCCGACGATGCTCTGGTCGTGAACAACAATGCGGCTGCGCTCGTGCTCGGCGTCAACACGCTGGCGCGGAGCCGCGACGTACTCGTGTCTCGCGGCGAGCTGGTCGAGATCGGCGGCGGGTTCCGCATCCCGGAGATCCTTGAGCGGGCGGGCGCGAACCTCCGCGAGGTGGGAAGCACCAATCGCACCCGGCTGGAGGACTACCGTGAAGCAGCTGCGGGCGGCACGCCTGCCATGATCCTCAAGGTGCACCGGTCGAACTTCCGCATGACAGGCTTCACCGAGGAAGCAACGGTCGAAGAGCTCGCCGGGCTCGCTCAGGACCTGCAAGTGCCGCTTCTACACGACCTGGGGTCTGGACTGATGGTAGATGCGCTCGAACTCGGACTTCCGGTCGAGCCCAGACCACGGGACTCGCTGCGAGCCGGAGCGGACATCGTGGCGGTCTCGGGCGACAAGCTTCTCGGCGGGCCCCAGGCCGGCATTCTGCTCGGGGCTGCGGAGCTGATTCGTGAGATGCGGGGCAATCCGTTATGCCGGGCTCTCCGGGTGGATAAGGGCACATTGGCGGCGCTGGAGGCGACGCTCCGACTGTACCGCGACCCCGAACAGGCGGTCGCCCGGATCCCCACCCTTCGCATGCTCGCTGCCTCCGCCGATGACTTGCGCGAGCGGTCCAGTAGGCTGGCGGGGGCGCTCGCGCCGGCCAGGGTCGCCGTCGAGGTCGGCGAGAGCGGCTCGATGGTCGGCGGTGGGACTTTCCCAGGAGTCGAGTTGCCGGGGTGGGCATTGCGTATCGTCCCGCGGGACCTCACGCCCAAGGAACTCGCACGTCGCCTCAGAACCGGCGAGCCGCCGGTGGTGGGGCGGGTGGAGGACGAAGCGCTCGTACTGGACTTGAGAACGGTGCATCCCGATCATGATGCCGCGATCGCGGACGCACTCCGGACAGCTTTGGACGATGGCTGAAGCCGGAGCGAGACCCGCCGTTTTCGTGGACCGGGACGGCACGCTGATTGAGGAAAAGGATTACCTCGCCGACCCCGACGGCGTAGAGATGCTTCCGGGCGTGGTGGAGGCAATTCGGGCGCTCAAGGAAGGCGGCTTCCGCGTCGTGGTGGTTACGAACCAATCCGGTATCGCACGCGGGCTGTACACGCTCGAGGACTACGAGGCGGTGGCCGCCCGTGTAAACGAGGTTCTTCGGGAGCACGGAGCCACTGTGGACGGCACGTACTTCTGTCCGCATCACCCCGATGTTACGGGAGACTGCGATTGCCGAAAGCCGGGGACGGGAATGTACCGGGCAGCGGCGGAGGAATTGGATCTGGATCTCGCCCATTCGTATTACGTGGGAGACAAGGTGACAGACGTGTTGGCGGGGATCGCCCTCGGAGGTATTCCGATACTGGTGCGCACCGGGTACGGAGCGGAGCACGCGGCAGCGGTGCCCCGCGACACCCGGATCGTTCAGGATCTTTCGGCGGCGGCCCACCTGATTCTGAGTGCCGCCGATGGTGCGGGTTGACCCTATTTTGGGGCTGGGATAGCTTTTTCGTGTACATGAGATTGAGTCCGGTTCTGTAGTGAACCCACCCCCTCACCGTCGGGTATGAAGAGGAGTTCGCAAATTGCAGGAGCAAGATACGGTGACGCTGACGCTCACCCCCGCCGCGGTGGGGAAGGTTCAGGGCTTCATAGAAGAGCATGCCGGGGAAGAGAGCGCCGGGCTACGGGTGGCGGTACTCCCCGGCGGATGCTCCGGCTTTCAGTACGGTTTGAACATCGAGGACAAGCCGGAGGATGACGACGACGTGTGGGATCAGGCGGGCGTCCGCATTTTTGTCGATCCGTTCAGCGCCCAGTATCTGGAGGGTGTCGAGATCGATTATGTGACATCCATGATGGGAGCCGGCTTCACCTTCCGGAATCCGAACTCCTCAGGCGGTTGTGGGTGTGGGAGTTCTTTCGCTGTCTAGGATTGCTGTAAGAGAGCGCATTACACGGGGCCCGTTGGCGTATGCTGCGGGCCTCTGGCATGCGAGGCGTGCTTCATGACTCTTTTCGCGGTCGAACCCCTTCCTTCGACGCTCGACTACGCGGCCCTTGCCCCAGAGGAGTTGCGAGAGCGAATCCGGACTCGTAAGGAAGCGCTCAACGCCGTCATCCTCGGCCATAACTACCAGCGCATCGAGATCCAGGACGTCAGCGATTACCTGGGGGATTCGCTGGGGCTGTCGCAGGAGGCAGCGGGTACGTCGGCCGACGTCATCGTGTTCTGTGGAGTGCATTTCATGGCCGAGACGGCCAAAGTGCTCTCGCCGGAGAAAACGATCCTCATGCCGGATCTCAAGGCGGGGTGCCCAATGGCGGACTTCGTCACGGGGGATGCGCTCCGCCGCCTGAAATCGCTTCATCCACAGGCCGCCGTGGTCACCTATGTGAACTCGACCGCCGAGGTTAAGGCAGAATCCGATATTTGCTGCACCTCGTCGAACGCAGTGCTGGTCGTCGAGTCGATTCCTGCGGATCAACCGATCATCTTCGTGCCCGACAGGAATCTGGCCAGGTATGTCGCGGAGAAGACCGGGCGGGACAACATCATCGCCTGGGACGGCTACTGTTATGTGCACGATGATATGGTCCTCGAGGAGTTGGACCGTGCTCGCGCGGAAAACCCGGGTGCCAAGTTCGTGGTGCATCCCGAGGCGCGGAAGGATCTGTTGGATCAGGCCGACTTCGTGACCTCCACTTCGGGCATGGTGGATCTGGCGGAGGAGCACGACGCCCTGATCATCGGCACGGAACGCGGCCTGGTGGACCGCCTGAAACAGCGGTACCCCCTGAAAACGCTCATCCCGCTTTCCGGGGCAGCGATCTGTGGCAACATGAAAATGAACACACTGGCCAAATTGGCTTGGTCGCTCGACCACGGGCAGCATCAGATTCTGTTGGACGAAGACATCCGTCTTGGTGCCGAGCGTGCGTTGAGGCGTATGCTCGAGTTGTCCGGCGGTTGGCGCCCGCCGACGAGGGAAGAGGCGGAGTTGGAGTTGGCCGGAGTACACCCCCGAGGCTGTGGCTGCGCCTGAGGGCGTCCAGATTGGCGCGATACGTCGTTGCGGTGCGGAGATGACTCCTTGCGACGTAGCTTGGGCTACGTCTCAGTCGCCATCCCTTCCGCGCCTAGTCTCGCACTCAATCTGAACGCCCTCAGGTGGTGAGCGGCATGCGCATCGAGACGTTCAGCGGAGATGGCTCCCTGCGACGTCGCTTGGGCTACGTCTCAGTCGCCATCCCTTCCGCGCCTAGTCTCGCACTCAATCTGAACGCCCTCAGGTGGTGAGTTCCATGCGCATCGAGACATTTACCGGTGGGCCGTTTGTTGAGAACGGGTATCTGGCGGTGTGCGAGTCTAGTGGTGCGACGGTGGCGATCGATCCGGGGGGTGGGGCATCCGACATGGTGGCCCTCCTCTTGTCCGAGGGATTGAAGCTCGACGCGATTCTGCTCACGCACGCGCACATCGATCACGTCGATGGACTCCCCACTGTGCTCGAGCACGCCTCCGTGCCCATCTACCTGCACCCGGATGATCGCGAGCTCTACGATGCCGCGCCGGCGCAAGGTGGGGCGCTCGGGGTCTTCGTGCCTGAACTTCCGCCGCCGGATCGTGAGTGGGCCCACGGCGACACCTTCTCGTTCGGGAGCTGCTAGTTCGCGGTAAGCCATACGCCGGGGCACGCACCGGGCCATGTGATTCTCTACGCCGCCGCCCAGGGCGTCGCCTTCGTGGGGGACGTAGTGTTCGCCGGCTCTATCGGTCGGACGGATCTTCCGGGCGGGAACTACGAGCACCTTTTCAAGTCCATCCGCGAGCACGTGCTCACGCTGCCCGACGAGACCAAGCTGTTCACGGGCCATGGGCCGCCCACGACCGTGGGCCACGAGCGCATCAGCAACCCGTTCCTCATCCCGCACTATGGCGGGGAGTTGGCGTGACCCTGCCGATCCCCGTCGCGGTGTTCGCCTCGGGCGGAGGGACCAACCTGCAAGCGCTTCTGGACCGCGAGGACGGGGGAGCCGCCTACCGCATCGCCCTGGTGGTGAGTGACCGGCCTGACGCGGGGGCGTTGGAGCGGGCCCGGAAGGCGGGCCGCGGTGCGGTGGTGATTCCCGTGAAGGACAGGCCGCTCGAGGAGGTCGAATCCGAGATCCTCGACGCGCTTCGGGGCGACCATATCGAGATGGTCTTGCTGGCCGGCTATCTTCGTCTCGTGCCACTGGGTGTCGTGCGGGCCTTCGAGCGCAGGATGCTCAACGTGCACCCCGCTCTGTTGCCGGCGTTCGGGGGGGCGGGGATGTGGGGGATGCACGTTCACAGGGCCGTGCTCGAGGCGGGCGTTGACACCTCGGGACTGACTGTGCATTTCGTCGCGGAGGACTACGACACCGGGTCGATCCTGGCGCAGTGGCCCGTGCCGGTGCTTCCCGGCGACGATGCGGAGACGCTGGCGCGTCGGATCCTGCGCGTGGAGCATTCGCTCTACCCTGAAGCCGCGGACTACCTGGCGAGGGCGATCGCAGAGGATAGAGAGAGTCAGACGCTCGGCCTGCTCGGTGATGGGGCTCCGGCGGTACCCGAACTGGACGATGCTGAGTTGGCGCGTGTAATTCGAGCCGCCGTGCATGGACACTGAACAGAAGACGTGAATCGCATTATGACCCGACGTGCGCTTCTCAGCGTTTACGACAAAACCGGCATCGTGGAGTTTGGACGTGCTTTGGCTGAAGGTGGCTGGGAGGTTCTCTCGACGGGAGGGACCGCCCGGACACTGAGGGAGGCGGGCGTAGAGGTCACCGACGTGTCGGAGGCGACGGGCCATCCCGAGATGATGGAGGGCCGGGTGAAGACGCTGCACCCGGCCGTTCACGCCGGGCTGTTGGCTCGGCGCGGTAGTGAAGCGGACATGCAGGCGCTCGAGGCGCAGGGTTACGCACCCATCGATCTGGTGGCAGTGAACCTCTACCCGTTCCGCGAGACTGTGGCGCGGCGCGGCGTGACGCTGGACGAGGCTATGGGCCAGCTCGACATCGGAGGGCCCACCATGCTACGCTCGGCCGCCAAGAATCATGCGGACGTGTGGGTCGTAGTGGACCCGGCGGAGTATGGCACTGTGCTTGACGCTCTCGACAGCGCCGATGGCCCGAAGCTGAGGCGCTCGCTCGCGGCCAAAGTATTCGCCCACGTGAGCGCATACGACGATGCGGTGGCAGCCTTCCTCGAGGCTCAGGGAGAGGGTGCGGGCACCGGGGAATCGATGCCGGAATCGCGGGCTGTTCGACTCGAGCGGGTCGAGGTGCTCCGTTACGGCGAGAACCCTGGCCAGGACGCAGCGTTCTATCGGCCGATGGGAAGCCGCGAGGGGTTGGCCGAGCTGGAGCAGCTCCACGGAAGAGCTCTCTCCTACAACAACCTCCTCGATCTGGACGGGGCGCTGTTGGCGCTCGCGCCCTTCGCGTTCACGGACCGGCCGGTCGCATGCATCGTCAAACACACGACGCCGTGCGGGTTGGCCGTGGCGGAGACGCAGGTCGAGGCTTACCGGCACGCACTCCGCACGGATCCAGTGAGTGCCTTCGGATCCGTGATTGCTCTGAACCGGCCAACGGACGAAGACACCGCGGCTGCCATCGCCGACTTGTTCGTGGAGTGCGTGGTCGCTCCAGGGTTTTCGCCCGGTGCGCTGGCGACGCTCACTCAGAAGAAGAACATCCGGCTGCTCACGTACGCGAACGGCAGCGCCGCTGAAGGGGAGGGCAGCGCGACCGAGCGCTTCCTATCCGGACACGGCAACCTACCGGAGCCCGTTGCCATGCGGAGTGTGTATGGCGGCATGCTCGCGCAGACCGCACCCACGCCGCCGTTCTATGGCTGTGTGGGTGATGACTGGACCGTCGCGACCGAGCGCACACCCGACGAGGCGGAGTGGGACGATCTCAAGTTCGCCTGGGCGGCGGTGTTCGCGGTGAAGTCCAACGCGATCCTCCTGGCGCGCGGCGGAAGCACCCTGGGGATCGGCGCCGGGCAGATGAGCCGAGTGGACTCCTCACGCATTGCCGTGCAAAAGGCCGCGGACGCCGGGTTGGACTTGGCAGGCTGCGTGCTGGCGTCCGATGCGTTCTTCCCCTTCCGCGACGGGGTGGATGCCGCCGCAGAGGCGGGCGTGAAGGCGATCGTGCAACCCGGAGGATCGATCCGAGATGAAGAAGTGATCGCCGCCGCCAATGAACACGGCATGGCGATGGTGTTCACGGGCCAGAGGCTGTTCCGGCACTAAGGCGTGCCAGGTCCGGACCGGGGACTCCGGCCGATATTCCGCTAGTTGTTGCTGGCGCCCACCTCAAGCGAGATCTTTCGGACGCTTGGAGGGGTGGCAGAGCGGTTCAATGCACCAGTCTTGAAAACTGGCGGGCGCAAGCCCACGCGGGTTCGAATCCCGCCCCCTCCGCTCTCGAAGACCTCGATGTCGAACCCGCGCGATTTTCAAAGAAAATCGCCAAGCGGGTACGAGTCGAGGAGCCAGAGTGGTTTTCGAAGACCCCCCCGCCCACCGACGAGACGATCGACCGAAGGGAGATCCATCCCGCCCCCTCCGCTCTCGAAGACCTCATGTCGAACCCACGCGATTTTCAAAGAAAATCGCCAAGCGGGTACGAG
>BTRA01000144.1:0-7215 GCA_036986155.1 Gemmatimonadota bacterium
ATCTCACTGAAGTCGGCGTTCTCGGCCAAGAAGCCATAACCCGGATGGATCGCCTCGACCCCGGTCACCTCCGCCGCGGCCATGATCTGAGGGATGTTCAGATAGCTCTCGGCCGCCGGCGGCGGCCCGATACACACGTCCTCGTCGGAGAAGCGCACATGGAGCGATTCCCTATCCGCCTCCGAGTACACGGCCACGACATGCACGCCCAACTCGTGACAAGCACGCGTAATCCGGAGCGCGATCTCCCCCCGGTTGGCGATCAGGATCTTCTTGAACACCCGCTAAGCCACCTCGCTCCTGTCCGCGTAGCACAAATGCATCCCCCGAGAATGTATTGGCGCTGTGCTGGACGGCCCGCCCTCAGGAGGGGGTAAGACGGAAGAGTACCTGTCCATACTCCACCGGATCGGCATTCTGCACACACACCTCAGCGATCGTGCCCGCCACCTCACTGTCCAATTCGTTCATGAGCTTCATGGCCTCGATGATGCAGAGCGTGTCGTCCTTGGCCACCCTCGAGCCGACCTCCACGTAGGGCGCCGCATCGGGTGCCGGTGAGCGGTAGAATGTCCCGACCATCGGGCATGTGACGTCGATGAGGTTCCCCTGCGACGGTGCCGCCTCCTCTGGTGCCGTCTCGGCCGGGGATTCGCCACCGACGGCGGGCGCCGGCGCCGCAACCTGTGGAGCGGCCTGCGCCATGGGAGCGTAGGCCACCTGTGCAGAGGCCTCTCCGTTCATCGCGGCGGAGGGCGCCTTCGCCAAACGGATCCTGGTCCCACCCCGCTCGATCTCGATCGAGTCCAGACTGGAGCGGTCCAGGGCCTGGATCAGGCTTTCCAAGAAACTCAGATCTATCATCTGGACACCCGCGTCAGGTACTTATCCTCTCGCCGGTCCACCTTGAGGAGGTCACCCTCCTCCACGAATAATGGGACATTGACCACCGCGCCTGTCTCGAGCGTAGCCGGCTTGGTGCCGCCCTGTGCCGTATCCCCTTTCAGCCCGGGGTCCGTCTGCACCACGACGAGCTCGACGAAAAACGGCAACTCCACATTCAAGACGTTGCCGTCGTGGACCAGCCCCTCGCACTCCATGTTTTCCTTGAGGTACTTGAGCTGACCCTCGCCGATCATGTCCCCGGCGATGGGGATCATGTCGAAGGTCTGCGTATCCATGAAGTGGTACAACTCGCCGTCCGAGTAGCTGTACGACACGGGCCGGCGCTCCAGCCGCACATCGGTCACCTTCTCGCCGGCCCGGAACGTCTTTTCCACCACTGCGCCGGTGAGCACGTTTTTCAGCTTGGTGCGCACGAAGGCGGGGCCCTTGCCCGGCTTCACGTGCTGAAAATAGGCGATGCTCCACAACTGGCCGTCGATGTCCAGGACCATGCCGTTTCTGAAGTCGGCAGTACTCGCCATGGCTTTTCTATCTCTCCCCGCCGTCGTGTCGCACGAGCGCAATCATTCGCCCAAATAGGCCACTAGAGCCCGCAGCCCAAGAAGATAGCTATCGACGCCGAATCCAAGAACCGCACCGATCGCGACAGGCGTCAGAAACGAGTGCCGGCGGAATCGCTCGCGCCCTGCGGTATTGGACAGGTGTACCTCCACGAACGGGCGCCCGACTCCCACCAAACCATCCCTCAGTGCAATACTCGAGTGGGTCAGTCCGCCCGCGTTCACGACGAAGCCGTCGACCCGCCCGGAAGCTTCTTCCAGGAAGTCGAGGATCTCCCCCTCGGAATTGGACTGGAAGGTCTCGATGTCCGTGCCCAGCTCCGCGGCGAGCTCGACCAGCCGGACGTTGATATCGTCCAACGTGACGGTGCCGTAGACATCGGGCTGCCTCCGCCCCAGTAGGCGGAGGTTCGGGCCGTGAACGACCGCGATTCTCATGTGACGGCCTCGGGGCTACCCGGAAGCGGCCTCGGGCGCCATCAGCGAGATCGGCACCACGCATCGCTCGCCCTGAGGCGCCAGAGAGCCGATCGGCAACACAGCGCGATCATGCACCGCCGGCGCGACCACCTCGTCCGGCGACAGGGCGTCGATCGAGACGATTGAAGTGTCCTCGACGGCCGGGGCCGCCGGCTCCGGCGCGAGGTCGGCGATCGCTACGGGTTCCGGCCCGGCCGGCGGGTCGTCCGCGACGAGAGGTGCCGCTTCCGCCGCGCGCAACTCTTCCAGGCGGCCGGTCAATTCCTCGTCGCCCGGAGAAGAAGCGGAGAGTTGTTCAAAGACCTTGATCGCCTCGTCGAACAGCCCCTGGCTGGCGTACACCTCGCCCAACGAACGCGTGACGATCCGCCCGTCGCTTTCGGGGGGGGCCGGCGGTGCCTCGGGAATCTCGGGGAGGGGCTCGTCCTCGGGGATCGCCACGGGCTCGACGGTCTCGATGGTGTCGAGCATGGAGCGGGCCGCAAGGTCCTCGGGCTCCAACTCCACGAGCCGCGTCAGGTGCCGCATGGCCCCCTCTCGGTCTCCTTTTCCGATCAAGACCTTCCCGAGGCCCTTCAACCCTGCCCGATTGTCCTGATCCAGCTCCAGGACCAACTCGAGCACGCCTAGCGCCTCGTCGGGCGCGCCCCGGTCCATGTGCACCCAAGACGTGACGACGTGGGCGGACGTGTACTTCGGGTGCCTGCTGAGGCCCTCTCGCAGAATGTCGAGTGCCTTGTCGAGCTCACCGGCGCGGCGGTGGGCGTCTGCCAGCGGAACAAAAGCCGTTCCGTACGGGTCACGACTGGACCCTTGCAGCTCTTGGAGCGCTACAATTTCCTGTTCTAGCGATAACGCCACGCGTGCACTCCCGAAAAAGGGCTCCAAACCGAAGAGTTGGGCATACCAATCCAGCCGAGACGAAGATACGAACCGGCGGGAAAAGGTGTCAACGAGAAAGGTTGAGGGGCCTATTGGAAGCGGTTAGTTTCGAAGGCCTTGGCCGCATAGGGTAAAAAGGATGTTTCTGGGAATTTAGGGGAATCCGCCGAGGAGTCGCCGGTCTATGATGCGTCAAATGAGGGAGAACACGAAGTGGATCATGCTGGTCACAGCATTCGCCTTCGTGGGTCTCATGGTGTTCACGTGGGGAATGGACGTGACAGGGGTGAGCGGTGTCGGCCCCGGCGCAATCGGTAAGGTCAACGGCGAGGAGATCAGCTATGACGCGTTCAACTTCGCCTACCGCCAGATCTACGACCAGGCGTCCGCCGGTCAGCAGAATCCGGTGACGTCGCAGCAGAACCGTGAGATCGAGGATGCCGCCTGGGATGATGTGGTCAACCAGACCCTCGTTTACCAGGAACTGGAGCGCCGCCACATAGAGGTGAGCGACGAAGAGATCCAAATGGCGGCTCGTACGAGCCCGCCTCCCGAGTTCCGCACCCATCCGGCATTCCAGACGGACGGCCAGTTCGATCCGGAGAAATACTTCTCGTTCCTGGCCACCTCCTCTTTGGACAACCAACTCTTGGTCCAGTTGGAAGCCTTCTACCGCGACGTAATTCCCCGGAGCAAGCTGATTCGCCAGTTGGGGTCCGACATCTACGTCAGCGACGCGGAACTGTGGCGGGAATACAGGGAGGCGAACGAGCAGGTGAGCGTGCGCTACATTCCGCTGAACCCGTCGCAGCGTGTCGCCGACTCCCTGATCACGGTCGAGCCCTCGGAGCTACGCAGGTATTACAACGAACACCGCGATGAATTCGCCGTTCCGGCCCAGGCCTCGGTGAAGGTCGTCGTCCTGGACAAGACACCCCTTCCCTCGGACACGGTCGCGGCGGAGGAGTACGCGGCCGAGTTGAGGCAGGAACTCGTCGACGGTACGGAATTCGACGACCTCTTGAACAGACGTGGGGTCAGCGAGGGGAGCGGCGACCTCGGCTGGGTCGGCCGCGGACGCATGGTCGAAGAGTTCGACGATGCGGCGTTCTCGGCCCGGGTGGGCGTACCGACCGAACCCGTGAAGACGAGTTTCGGCTACCACATCATCGAGGTGTTGGACAAGGCGGGCGACTCGATCCAGGCACGACACATTCTCGTGCCGATCGTGAGGACCGAGGTGTCCGAGCTCGACCTTCTCACCCTCGCCGACTCTCTCGAGACGCTCGGCGAACAGCGCACGATCGAAGAAGCGGCCGCCCAGTTGGGACTCACGGTGCAAACCGCGACGGTGAACACCGACTTCGCTTTCGTAGCCGGCGCCGGCAGCGTCAGCGAGGGAGCGGACTGGGCGTTCGAGGAAGCCGCCCCGGGAGACGTGAGTCCGGTCTTCGAGACGGCGCAGGGTTTCTACATGATGGAGTTGATCGAGGCCCGCGAGGAGGGGTTCATCTCAGCGGAGGACGCTGCCGCAGCGATCGAGATCACGCTTCGTCAGCGTAAGAAAGTCGAAGCGGCGGTGGAGGAGGCCGAGGAAATCCTCGCCGCCATTCGGGGAGGCGAGGCCATCGAGAACGTGGCGGCCCGTTTTGGTGTGGAACTCCGCGAAGCCGGCCCGTTCACGCGATTCGACTTCGTGCCTGCCTTGGGCCGGCAGAATGCGGCGATCGGTGCGGCCTTCGGCCTCAACGAGGGAGAGATGAGCAGTGTGGTGAAAGCGAACAACAACGTCTTGCTCATCCAGCAGACGGCGTATACTCCGGCAGACAGTCTCGCCTGGGACAAGCAGGTCGTCAGCCAACGCTTGGCTGTGACGCGTTCCGTCGGTCAGGCGCGATTGCAGCAGTGGCTCGCCGGTGTGCGTGCCGCGGCCGACATCGTCGATCTGCGCGATGCCGTGCTGCGCGGACCCGTAAACGACAATCCAAACCAGATCCAGGCCCCGATCTTCTAGAGGCCTTTCAGGAACTGCTGGTCAGGCTCCTCGGCTCACCATCCTCGTCGTCGCGCGCCGGCGTCTTAGACGAAATCGAGCCGCGAGAGTCATCGGGCACATGGATCTCGCGCTCGATGTCCTTGACCGAACTCTTGAACTCCCGAATACCCTTGCCCAGCGACGAACCGATCTCGGGGAGCCGCTTGGCGCCGAAGAGAAGAAGCACGACTAGGAAGATGAGAACCATCTCCCCCATGCCCAGGCCGCCGATTCCCATCGCTATCTACCTCCAGATTCCAATGCCCGTCCGCCTAGATCCAGGACCGGACGACAAAGCCCACGATCGCAATCCCCACGAGCGTCAGCACATTCAATCTCACATCCAGAGGCCCGAGCGTGAAGGCCACGGCTACCAGATCGATCGAGAACGGGCCGACCGTTCCCGCCACGGCCGTCGTCAGAAAGGTTCGCGCCGGTCCTTCTGGCAGGAACCACTCCGACAACTTGGTCATCAAGCCACCGAGGACCATGCCCACCAAGATCGTGAAGCTGAGTCGCGCGGCGTTCCGCCGACGGGTGTCGACTAACATACCGCCCCATCGCGACAGTCGTTCCTCGTTGGCATGGCTGGGCGGGCTCCCTAGTGGTCCCGGTCGATCGCGTAGACCACGGATTGCCGTAGAGCGTCGATCGCCGGGCCCGGGTCCATCTTGCCCAGCATCGCGTCGGCTTTCTCGGCAAAGTGCACCGCCCGCGCCCGTGCGTACTCGAGGCCACCACTGTGATCGACGATGCCCACGATCTCCTGGATCTCGGAGTCGCTCGGCTCGACCAGTGTGAAGAACCGTCGCACACGTTCGAGTTCGGGCGGACTCATCCGGTCGAGCGCACCGACGAGCGGCAGGGTCACTTTCCGCTCGCGCAAGTCGTGCCCCGTCGGCTTACCGGTCACATCCTCCGAGCCCGTGTAGTCGAGCAGGTCGTCGGCGATCTGGAACGCCATACCGAGCGCGTGCCCGAAGTGCTTCAGTGGCGTACGAATACGATCAGCCCTACCCACCAGGGCGCCCATCTCGCACGCTGCCGACATCAGAGAGGCCGTCTTGGCGGCGATCAGGCGATGGTACCCTTCCTCGGTGAAGTCGAGCGCGTCGTACGCAGTGAGTTGGCGCATCTCGCCGACACTCATCTCGTTTGCGGCCGTAGCCAACACACGCACGGCGTCCAGGTTTCCGAGCTCGGCCAGTTCCGAGACCCCCCTGCTGTAGAGGTAGTCACCCATGATGACGGCGATCTGGTGTGTCCAGAGCGCATTCACCGTGGGCTGCCCTCTACGTAGAACCGAGTGGTCGACCGCGTCGTCATGCACGAGTGTCGCCAGATGGACGAGTTCAACAACGGCGGCGAGCGTGATCGCGTCGTCATCCGGCGAGTTCCCGACCTCGTTCGCGAGCAGAAGCAAGGTCGGTCGGAAGAGCTTCCCCCGCATGAGCAGGAGGTACTCGTTGACGTCCTCGATCATGTCGAAGTCGGATACGACGATACGCCTCAACTCGGAGAGCACCATGGTGAGGCGACCGCTGACCTGGGATTGTATGGAGGCGAGGGCGGAAGGCGCCCCCTTCAGTAGGGCAGCTGCGGCATCCACTACTGGGTACCCGTCAGCCGTTTCGAGGCTGCAACCATGGCTGTATCTCCGGGCTCAGTCACGGAGCGCATGTATGCGCTCCGTGACATCCCGGAAGTTGATGTCCAAAGAGAAAACGCGGTCGTAGAAATCCAGGGCCAGTTCGGTGTTCCCCATCTCCTGATGCGAGAGCCCCAGGTAGTAGTAGATGCCAAGGAGC
This sequence comes from Gemmatimonadota bacterium, assembly GCA_036986155.1. Lineage (GTDB taxonomy): Bacteria > Gemmatimonadota > Gemmatimonadetes > Longimicrobiales > Gaopeijiaceae > JACZXQ01. The sequence goes on from BTRA01000144.1 coordinate 6,672, forward strand.
TCGTCTTCGACTTCGTGCGGCGTGTCGAGCGCCCGCGTCAGCGACCGGATCGAGGCCTCGAACTCGCCCTTCTCGATGAAGGTCTGCCCGAGCATCTCATACGTGGGCAGGTGGTCCGCCGAGGCCCTGAGCGCTTGCTGGAACTGGGCGATGGCCTCGTCGATCAGTCCCATTTCCTTGTAGGCGGTTCCGAGGTCGTAGTGGGCAACGACGTCGTCGGCCTCGAGGTTCTCGGAAACCTTCTCCTTGAACTGGCTCAGCATCCTCTTGAAGTCGGCTTCCTCGTCCCCGGTCGGCTCCTCGTACGCCACCACCATGCGGGTGGATTTCTCCCCCTCGTCGAGGAGCAGGGCGCCGAGATCGACATAGTCCTCCGAAGACGCGACCTCCTTGACCGATTCACCCGTCGCGGCCTCTTGCCCTAGGGCCGCCTTGGCCTCGGCGTTCTCCGGATCACTTTGGAGGACCTGCTCGAATACCGCCCGTGCCTCGGCTTCCGAGCCGGCGCGTTGGAGGCATTGAGCCAGCCCCAGATATGCCGACG
>BTRA01000145.1:0-7191 GCA_036986155.1 Gemmatimonadota bacterium
CCGCAGGCCGCGATCAGCAGCCCGGTCAAAGCAAGTGAGTGGTGCGTCAGCCCGCAGGCTTCAGGGTGTCACCCTCTTCGGCTTCTCCCTCCACGATCGTGGAGACGGCCGACTGCGAGAGCACACGGGTTACCTCGATGACGCCGACCACGTCGGTGATCTGATCGAGGACCTCGCCTCGGGAGTTGACGATCTCGTCGATCACGCGATGCACTTCGTACCGTTGGCCCACCTGGATCCCGAAGTTCTCACCCTGATCGATGTAGATCGAGCCGTCCGTTCCGCTGCCCACGATCTCGGGCGCGGCGGTGGGGGGAGCCGCGGCCTCGGTGGCGACGAACTGGTCTGATCGTTTCAGGAGCTCCTTCATGACCTTGTCCGTCGCTGGTCCGAGGGCATCCTGTGCCGCACCCAGGTCCATCGCGGACATGCTGATCACGCCACTCACGCTTGCGAGGCGCTTCTTTCCAGACTGCTCGGTGGCGACGATGATCTCTCCGGTCGTCGTGCTGAAGGCTCGGATGTTCATCGCGGCCTCTGCCTCGGTGTAGCTCACCGATCTCCCCAGAACGCGCCCGCCCTTCCGGTCGATCGAAAAGCGAGTCACCGATCCCGTGATCAGATAGTCGACGCCGGCCATCCGACCGATCTCTATGACGTCGGTGGGATTGACCTGCCCAGTCAGCTGGAAGCCTTGCTCCTGAAGGATGGCATTGAGTCGCTCGCGCTCGATCACCGAGAAGCCGCCGGAGTTCACCAGCCGTGTGACGATCATGTCTGCCGCCACGTTTCCCAAATCACTCGCCCACCAACCAGTCCGGTTGTCGAATGAGATAACGGCGATCCTCGGCTTGGCCTGTCCTTGGAGTGGTCCCACCAACGTGAGGAGTGAGACGACCCCGACACCGATCCACCTAGACGCTCTGGTTTTCACGATCCTACCTCCGTGTGGGGTGGGTCAGCGGAGTGCCCGCATCAGCCAACGCTTCGCTGCGCTAGCCCCCTGTTTTCCTGCCTCGTCGGCTGCCTGCGTGCGGGCGTCGAGTTCACTCGTCCCGACTCTTCCGGGTTCTCCACCCATGCCGACACGGAACACGCCGGACTCCACGAGCTCACCTGTCGAGACCCTGTACATCCTGAGATCGAGCTGTGCACTACCGCTGTACATCGGGCCTCCCGGCCGGGCGCTCGACCGGAGGTCACCGACGATCATGAACTCCGCGCGTTGCTTCCGGCCCAGCTCTGCCAGCGCGAGAAAATCACCCTCTAGCGCTGCCCGGACGGCCGGCTCGTCCCCGCGGATGAGCGCGAGGCTGCTCGCGTCCATGGGCGTGACTTCGCGACGAGTCCCCAGCGAGCGCATAACCGACGCCTCGGCCTGGCGAGCTCCTGGTCCGTCATCTCCATAGACGATGACGAGAAGGCCTGTGGCTGGTGCGGTCTCCTCCGGGGTCTCGTCCACGGGAGCCACGGTGGGCGGCGCTCTGTCCTCGGACGCGGCCCGCGGACGCGTCTCGACCGGAGCAGCGCCCGCGGCCTTTTCGCCCTCCGGAGGGGTCGCTTCCCCATCGGCAGCGACGGCGGCTGGCGTATCGGATTCTCCGCCGTCCGGCGGATCACCGCGGCTTCCGACGGACGAGGCGACGAACATCGCCAGGAAGAGGAATCCCACAATCGAGACCGAGGCTCCCACCGCGATCGACTTCCGGTGCGAGACCGTCGGAGGCTTGGATGGTGCGGAAGCCAGGGTCGCTGCGGCCCTCTTTTTGGCCTGCGCGGGAGTGACCACGGGTTGCTGCCCCGCTATCGCCAAGACGAAAAGGGCAGCCGGTTTCTCAACTCCCTTCAGCTCGTGTTCGCCGATCGACTCGGCGTTGTACGCGGTCCGGTTGCGGACCTGTCGATAAACGTCCTCACTGATCACGACCTGGCCTGCGCCGGCCACGCCCTCGATGCGGGACGCCATGTTCACGCCGTCGCCATAGACGTCTCCGTCTTCGGACTCCACCACCTCCCCAACGTGCACGCCGACGCTGAGGCTGCACCCGTGGGCTTGGACGGTCTCGGATTCGGCGAAGGCTCTCTGGAGCGCGATGGCGCTTTCCAGAGCCGCGTTCGTGGAGTCGAACACGGCGAGGGCGGCGTCGCCGAGAAACTTCACAACGCGCCCTTTGCCTTCGACGGCTTGGTGCGAGAGCGCCTGGAGCTCGTCGACAACAGCGAGCGCCGCGTCCTCGTCCTGGGTGGAGAGGCGCGTATAGCCAACGATATCGGCAAACCAAACGGCGGCTAACCGCCGATTGCGTTCTGTTCCCACGTCTGGAAGTTGGAGTGGGGAGGGCAAGGGTGCAAGGAACGGGAGGAGGCGAAGGTCAGCCCCGTGCTCAACTGCATTCCACTACTCCTGCTCGGATGCTGCCGCTCCCGCAATGATCCGGGTGTCCCCTCGACGAGCGATCCAAAGATCGCCGGGAGGGAGCCCCTGCTTCTCCCACGCCGCCTTCAGGCGAACGGGCGGCTCAAGCGGAGCCTCGTCCGTGAGACGGAACGTGCCCCAGTGAACCGACAACATGACGCCCGAGGCACCCAGATTCTGGTACGTCTGAACCGACTCTCCCGGGCACATGTGTGTCGGCTTCATGAACCATCGCGGATCATACGCCCCGATCGGCATGGTGACGAAGTCGAACGGGCCATATCGTGCACCGATGTCAGTGGATTCGGGGAAGTAACCGGAGTCGCCCGTGAGAAAGGCGGTGTGCCCGCCCGGGGCTCGAAGCGTGAACGACGCCCACAGACGGGTATCTCCAAAGAACACGTTCCGCCTGGTGTAGTGCCGCGAGGGGACGGCTGTCAAGGAGACATCACCGGCCACGGTCGGCACCGTTCCCTCCTGCCACCAATCGAGCTCCACCACCTTCGAGATACCCAATCGCGAGAGCCACCGCTTATAGACCAGCGGTGCGACCCAGGTCGGCGCATCGCCGAACCGCGCGGCGAGCCGCTTCACGGTGTTCTTATCCAAGTGGTCGTAGTGATCGTGGGAGATCACCACGATGTCGATCGGCGGCAGTGCGTCGAAGTCGAGGCCGGGTGGAACGAGCCGAGCCGGTCCCGCCCACTGCACGGGGAAGCACCTTCGGCTCCAGATGGGATCGATGAGAATGTTGACTCCGCCCACCTGCAACAGAACGGAGGCGTGCCCCACCCAGGTCGCCCGGAAGTCCGCGGTTCCGACTCGGGGATAGACGATGGAGGACTCCCCCTTCGGTAGCTTCGACGGCGGCGGATTCGGCGGAAGTTTCTCGAACAGTCGTTGCCAGTACCACTTGACCGCCCCGGCGGCACCGTGCTTGTCTCCCCACGGGCTCTGGAATCCTCCGCCGGGTTTATGGTGTGGTCCCAAGGTCATGGTGCTCTCCGGCGTGAGGGTCTCATCACTCGACATCGTCTGCGCATCGGTTGAAGGGGTGGTCTGGATGGTGGATGATGGTTCCCAAGTACTCGACGAACTCACACTCGGCGAGGTCCTGGGGAAATGTGGCGATGTCGGAGCTCTCCACGAGCGGCATTCCCCCTTTGCGGAACGAGCGCTCGACATACTCCGAGCAGAACATTCCTTTCGGCGATGGAGCGTCTTTGAGCCGGAAATGAAAGAGGTAGCGCGCCACGGATCTGAGCAGGTCGAGCAACGCGAACGGGAGGCCGACCTCGCAGATGGCCTCCCAGAGCATCTTCTTCGTCTTGGAGTCGATGTCGGGAATCAGCTCTCGCTTCAGCCGATACCAGTCCGCACGGCCGGGATACTCCTGGACGGCCACGCTGAGGGGGATTGCCTCGACCTTCATCTCTGCCTGGAGGATCATCAGGCGCTTGTTCCAGCGGGCGATGATCGCCGAATGTGAATAGAACGAGCCCGTGAGCCAGGTGAAGAATCGGGAACTCCGGAACTTTCCCCGGAAGAAGAACAGGTCTCCTTCTTGGATCTTGTCACGGATTTCGTGATAGTGGAGCGGCCTCTCCGGGGGTGCTTCGGCATCGAGGCCGTCGACCTGCGCTCCAGTGTCCCTGTGCACTGCGGATCCTTCGTTCATCAGTCCTCCCTCAGGTGGCCCTCAGTCCCAAGTTCCCGGTGCCAGCATGGCGAGCATGCGCTCCGGGTTCACGACGCGCTCACGATCGAGCCAGGTCTCCGCCGACGATGGCGCCTCCGTACTCCCGGTATCGGCGCGACACCGAGCGGCTGCGGCATAGTGTTCGTGGCCCATGGCCTCCCAGGCGCTGGCCGCCTCGGCAGCCAGTCCGCGGCCTCCTACGAGGTCCCCACGCACGGCGGAAATCCCGGCATCCACATGGAGTGAGGCCGCGAGACCCCAGGTGGTCCTGGATCCACGCAACCACTTCGAGTCGGCCTGGGATTGCTGGAGATACGCCACAGGATCATCCGGATCCTGGACGGCGCAGGCGATGCCCAGTCTCGCGCGGAGAAATCGGGTCTCGAGCGCAAGAGCTTGCGTGAGGGGCAACAACGACTTCCGGAAGGCGCCCCACTGCGCGGCGATTCTCGCCCATCCGGCGGTCGGCGTGCCCGCGTATAGATCGGTTTCACTTCGGGCGTACCAGTCCCAGTAGTGCTGGACGTGGAATCCCTGTCTGGACCACGATCCGAGGCCGACCTCTTGAGCCGCTCGGGCTCGCTCCACATCGTCGTCGAGCAGATGCTCCAAGAAGCGATTCCGGGTCAGGACATAACTGCTCAGGTAAAGGTCCCTGCGATCGGTCGCCTCCTCGAGTACCTCACTGGCCCGCTCCGCCAGGGCGCGCCACCGGCCCAGGCCTACCAGTGAGTGGAGCTCGTAGAGAAGTGCGGTGTCATGTTCCCACGTCACGCCGGTGCATTCTTCGCGGAGAATCTTCTCCCCGACCCGGGCGCGTTCGAGCGCCGTCCGGAAGTCCATGCCCAGATTGGCAGCAATGCCTTCCACCGTCGCCAACCAGCCCCGCACATAGGGTCGATCCACCTGCTCAGCGAGAACTCTGCATCGGGCCAGGAGGCTCGCCGTACGCTTGGTGGCCCGGCTCCCGGCCGAGGAAGAGATTCCGACTTCCGCAATCAGAGCCCTCGCGACCCGCGCGGGCTCCCCGGCTCTGAGGGCAAGGACCAGGTGTTTGGCCTGGAAATGAGCGCTTCGAACGACGTCGACCATGGCGAGGCCGATTCCGGCCGTCCAGCAGATGTCAACTCTTTGGAGGGTCTCTGCTTCGACCTCGGACTCCCTCTTGGGCTTGAATCCGAGACCCCGGAGGCGCAGTTGGGCACGCCGGAAGAGCAGGGCGGCGAAGGCGCGCTGGGGGGAGCCAGGGAGCCGCATGCCCACCTCGTGCAGCACCCCTCTGAGGACCTCCAGGCCCTCGTCGATCGAGCCGGCGTTGAGGAAATGCTCGGATGCGATGCGTCGCAAATCGAGGCGCTCCCGGGAGTCGGCCGCCTTGGCCACCTCGAGGTAAGCCCGTGCCGCCGCCTCTCCTCGGCCGGCGTTGGCGAGCGCTTCGGCCCATCGGATTCGGAGCGATTGCCGAGCGTCTTGGACCGTGGGCTCCCAGAGATCGAAACCCATCTCATACAGGCGTGCCGCCCGATCGAACGCCAGAGCCTCCGTGGCCTGATCCGCGGCGCGAAGTGCGTGCCGAGCCGCGAGTTCGTCGTCACCTGAGCGCACATAGTGCTCGGCCAGCGTCTCGGCATCGGCTTCCCCAGCCTGATCCAGAGCATGGGCCAGCCGATCGTGAAGGGACGAGAGCGTATCGCTCGCAAGCAGCCCGGCCACGGTCTCACGAATGCGGTCGTGGTAGGGCTCCAGCACTTCCCGACCGCCCCCGCCTCGGACTCGGACCCAGCGCTCCACGCGTAGCAGGTCGACGGTCGCCGTGTCACCCGGATCCAATCCCGCCGCCTGATTCGCGACCGCAAGGCCGAGGGGCTGGCCGGCAACCGCGAAGCACTCCAACAGCCTCCGTGCGTCTTCGGGTAAGCTGTCCAGCCGCGACTCGATCACTTCGTCCAGCCGCACGGTATCAATCGGGCCCATGCCTCCGGCGGCCTCGGAGCCGCCATGATGAATGAGCTCGTTCATGAAGAAGGGGATCCCTCCCGATTCCTCGGCCAGCTCCGTGGCCCTTTCCCTGGAGGCCTCTGGTCCATCTCCCAGGTGAGCGAGCGCCAACTCGACCGCATCACCCCGGGAGAGCTCACCGAGGTCGATTTCCCATGCTTGCTCTTCGTCGGCATCAGCCCAGGCCATCTCGTCGAAGATCGGGCTGGTGGTGCGCTCGTCGCTGCGGAACGTCGCCAGCAGCATGATCGGAGGCTGATCAGGAGGGCGGGTGAGTTCCCGCAAGAGGCGTCCGCTATCGATATCGCCCCACTGCAGGTCGTCGATAGAAAGCACGAGCAGGCGTTGGTCCCCAAGCCGTCCCAGCAGTTCTCGGAGCGCGGAGAACCCTCGCCTGCGAGCCTCCTGAGCATCCGGTATCTCTACGCCGCCACGACGACTCGCCACCCGCTCACCGAGTTCCCGAAGCACCGGAAAAAGGCGAGCCAGGGCAGGCCAGTCGCGCGGCAGGAAGCGGGCAGCGTCGGTGGAATCCAGTCGGCTGAGATAGTCCGTGAGGTCGTCGATCAGCCCGTCGAACGCCTTGTACGGAACCGACTCCCGCCAGTAGCAGCGTCCCCTGAGAACGAGGACCTCACGCTCTCGCTCCTCGAGCTCCTCCAAGAAGTGCCGAACCAGGGCGCTCTTCCCGATTCCCGAGGTTCCACCGATCAGGACCGTCGCCGATCCCCCGGTCTGGACCCGCTGAAAGGCCTTCCGCAGGAGCGCCAACTCGGGGACTCGACCCACGAAGACGTCATCGGCCACCTTCGCTCTCGGGGCCGGTGACGCGACGGCCGGAGTCCCGAATGCGCCAGTCAGCTCGGCATAGGCGGGACGCGCGTCGGGATCGCGTGCAATGAGGCGGTGGCAAAGGTCATCCAGGTCCTTGGGCACCGAGGGATAGTGTGCGGACGGGCGGGGCGGGTCCTCGGTGTTGCGCTTCACGATCATCTCGTAGGCCGACCCATCGAAAGGCAGGCCACCGGTCAGCGCCTCGAAGAGCATCAGCCCCATCGAGTACCAATCGCTCGGAGTC
>BTRA01000146.1:0-7146 GCA_036986155.1 Gemmatimonadota bacterium
GGGCTTGATCATCGGCGCCATCAGAAAATCGACCATGAAAGTGGTTCGGTCGAACTAAGCTCGACGCGAGTCGGTGTGGGTACCTTTGCTCGCCCGCCCGTCTGCGTCATTATTTCAGGTCATGAACGGCGTGGAGCCGTTTGGTGTGGCGCCCGCCCTGTACACATCTGAGCTTGGAGGCGAGGTAGAGATGCGAACGATGAGGTGGCTGGTGGGTGCCGCCGTCTTTCTGACGGCGGCATGCGGGGGCACCGGATCAGAAGGGGGCGACAGCATGGCGCTGCGGGCATTGGTCGAGCGGCAAATGACCGAGTACCTGGTCACGGATCCTGAGCTGTCCTCATCCGTGTCCGTTCCGGTAGAGCAGGCCGGCGGCCCGTACGCGAACCGTTTGGTCGATTTCTCGCCGGCAGCGGAGCGGAACCGCCGTGCTCTCTTTGTACGCTTCCTCTCGGAGCTCGAGGCCGTGGACCCTGAGAGCCTGGACGCCGACGCGAAGGTCACGCTCGACGTGGCGCTCTCGATCTATGGCTCCATGGTGGCCTCGTCGGACATCGGCTACGGCCGCCAGTACCCGTTCTGGTACTACGGGCACACACCTTACGTGGTGAACCAGATCTCGGGGCCGCACATCGACATCCCCAACCTCATGGCCAATCAGCAGAGCGTATCCTCGGTGGCCGAGGCCGACGACTACCTGGCACGCCTGGCAGCATTCGGACCGACCTTCGACGGCATCATCGAGAAGATCCGGGCGGACGCGGAGATAGGCGTGACGCCACCTCGCATCCTACTCGAGCGGACGCTCGAGGTGGTAGATGGGATCCTGGCGACGGAACCGGCTGCGCACGATCTGGTGACGACGTTAGCGGTCAAGCTGGAGGCAGCGGGCCTCCCGGATAGCGATCGTGACCGGATCCTGTCGGAAGCGACCCGGCAGATCGGGGAGACCGTCCTGCCGGCCTACAGGCGCCTCCGCGACACCCTCGCGTCGCTCGTACCAGAAGCCCGGACCGAATCCGGCGTATGGGCCCTGCCGAGCGGCGAGGCCTTCTACCGCGCAGCCGTGCGCTCGCTCGGCGGTAGCGACATGGATCCTGACGCGATCCACGACCTCGGTCTATCGGAGGTGGCGAGGATCACGGCTCAGATCGACACGCTGCTTCGTGACGAGGGCCTCACCGACGGCACGGTCGGAGAGCGGCTCGTAGCTCTGGCGGAGGATCCCCGCTTCCTCTATCCCGATTCCGACGAGGGGCGCGAGTTCCTGATCGCCGACCTCAACGCTCAGGTAGCCGAGATCAGCGAGCGCATGCCCGAGTACTTCAACACCATCCCACCCCAGCCGGTGGAAGTCAGGCGAGTGCCAATATTCAGCGAAGCGACCGCGCCCGGCGGCTACTACGACCCTCCGTCGCTAGACGGTACCCGGCCGGGTTACTACAACGTCAACCTGCGCGACATGTCCTCCATCGCCAGTTGGACGTTGAAGACGCTGACCTACCACGAGGCCGTGCCCGGGCACCATCACCAGGTCGCCACGGCGCTGGCCGCGGGCGACCAGCCTCTCGTTCGGAAACTCTCGCCCCTGAACGCCTACGCGGAGGGATGGGCGCTGTACGCCGAGCAACTGGCATGGGAGATGGGCCTGTACGAGGGTGATCCGTTCGGTGACGTGGGGCGCCTTTCGGACGAACTGTTCCGTGCCGTGCGGTTGGTTGTGGATACTGGCCTGCACTACAAACGCTGGACACGCGAGGAAGCCATCGAGTACATGGCGCGCACGACCGGCTCCCCCGCGTCGGAGGTCCAGGCCGAGATCGAGCGTTACATGGCCTGGCCGGGCCAAGCGCTCGGCTACAAGCTCGGGATGCTCAGGATTCTCGAACTACGGGAGAGCGCGAAGGAGCGTCTGGGTGACGCCTTCGATATCCGCCGTTTCCATGATGTCGTGCTATTGGGCGGCGCGATCCCGATGGACGTGCTCGAGCGGCTCGTGGACTCCTGGGTAGAGGGCGGAGGGACTTAGGCTCTCCCCGCACCCGTGAGTCGGGGGCACATACGGGACGCTCCGCGGTACTCTGTGAACGGCGCCTGGCAGATCGACCGCACCGGAGGCTTACTTTGGGAGGGGGGGGGGATGATGAGAGTGCTGCTCGAAGACGTCCGCTACGCTGTCCGCTCTTTTCTGAGACGCCCGGGTTTCACAGCTGTCGTCCTGGTGACCCTAGGTCTCGGGATCGGCAGCAACGTGGCCATATTCAGCGTGGCCAACGCGGTACTCTTCCGACCGCTACCCTACCAGAACCCCGAGCGCCTTGTATTGGTGTGGAATCGACTTCTCACCACCGACGTGGATCGGGCACTGGTATCGGGCCCCGACTTCGAGGATTACCGGAACGAGACCACTCAGTTCGAGGGATTCGCGGGTGCGTTCGCCCTGAGCGGCACCTTGACCGGAGAAGGCGCGGCCGAAGAGGTCATGTCCGGCTGGGTCACAGACAACCTGTTCGGGATCCTCGGAGTGGCCCCGATGCTGGGGCGCGACTTCGCGCCTGAGGACGGGCTCACCTTCGACCCCGAATTGTTCACCGATCCCAACGCCCAAGTACCCCCGGGCTCTGTCATCCTTAGCTACGGCCTCTGGCAGCGGCGCTTCGGAAGTGACCCCACGGTGCTGGGCAAGACCGTCCAGATGGATGGGCAGGGATCAGTAGTGGTGGGTGTGTTGCCTCCCGACTTCCGCGTTTACCTGCCGGAAGACGCCGGGATGCCCACGAAGATCGATGTGTGGCGTGTGGTCCCCAACATGTTCACTGAAGTGGCCCGTGACGCTGCGTGGCTCACAGTGGTGGCCCGGCTGAGAGAGGGCGTGACGGTGGAGAGGGCGCAGCAGGAGATGGACGCCCTGGCTCGCCGCCTCAGGGAGACCCATCAGGAACACGCCAATAGCAACATGCAGATCGTGGTGAACTCCATGCACGGCGACGTGGTGAGCCATGCACGCCCGGTGCTGCTCGCCCTCCTGAGCGCCGTTGGGTTCGTGCTGCTGATCGCGTGCAGCAACGTTGCGAACCTGTTGCTCGTGCGTGCCTCCGCCCGCGGGCGAGAGATCGCGGTGCGAGCCACGCTCGGCGGCGGCAGCCTACGCATCATCCGCCAGATGCTCACGGAGAGCGCCGTGCTCGCGATTGGTGGTGCGGCGCTGGGCCTATTGTTCGCTTGGGGGGGAATTCGAGTACTCGCTGCCATGAGCCCCGGCAACCTACCGCGGGTGGAAAACGTCGCTATCGACGGACCGGTCCTGCTGTTCACGGCGGGCGCTACGCTTCTCGCCGCCATGCTCTTCGGAGCCGCACCGGCCCTCAAGGCGGCTAGCCCCAACCTGGCCGACGCACTCAAGGACCGGGGAAGCGACTCGGGAGGTGTGCGCGGCAACAAGCTGCGCACGGGGCTCGTGGTCTCCGAAGTCGCGCTCTCCCTGGTCCTTTTGATCGGAGCAGGCTTGATGCTTCGCAGCTTCGCCAAGCTGCAGATGGTGGAGCCGGGCTTCGACGCCGAGAACGTTCTCACGCTCACGGTCCCGTTGCCGTTTTTCAAGTACCCGATTTCCGATAGTCGTGCGGATTTCTTCGATCAGTTGCGGGATCGAGTCGCAGCACTTCCCGGCGTGGAGGCGTTTGGTGGAGTAACGCCCCTCCCGCTGGCCGGTGGGGAGCAGTACTCGGTCAGTTCCTACGCACGGGAGGGCGCCACGGAGGAGGAGTGGAACGCGAACTCGGCGGACTATCGCTATGTCATTCCAGGCTACATCGACGCCATGAAGATTCGCTTGGTGGAGGGTCGGACCCTGACGATGGCGGACGACCAGGCGGGCGCGTTGAACGTGGTGCTGGTAGACGAGAAGCTGGCCGACCGCACCTGGCCGGGTGAGAGCCCCATCGGCAAGCAACTCGGTGTAGAGTGGTGGAACATGGAGACCTTTTCACTCGATCGTAGGCTGGTCCTGGTAGTCGGCACGGTGGGCAACGTGCGGGCGGAGACGCTCGCGTCGGACGGCCGCGAGACCGTTTACCTGCCCTACCGCTTCGGCCCGTGGTTGCCGATGACGCTCACGGTGCGGAGTAAGGGTGGCCTTTCCGGACTCCTGCCGTTGATCCGGGGCGAGGTCGAGGCCATGGATCCCGAGGTGCCGGTCTCGAACGTGCGCTTCATGGAGTCGTACGTAGCCGACGCGATGGCCCGAACCCGGTTCACACTCACACTCATCGCGATCTTCGCCGCGATGGCCTTGGCGTTGGCTTCGTTGGGCCTGTACGGAGTGATCTCGTACTCCGTGCGCCAGCGTACGCGAGAGATCGGCGTGCGTATCACGTTCGGTGCCCACGAAAAGGACATCGTGCGACTCGTGGTGCGGCAGGGCCTGACCGTGGCCGTGGCCGGAGTGCTCTTGGGGCTCTTGGTCGCGTTCGGAGTGACGCGCCTCGTGTCAAGTCTGCTGGTAGGCGTCACCGCCACCGATCCAGTCACCTTCATTGGTATCCCCGCGCTACTGTTGGCCGTGTCCGTCGTCGCCAGCTATATGCCGGCGCGGCGGGCCATTAAGGTGGACCCGGTAGAGGCGCTGCGGGGCGAGTAGCCGGCCTCCTTCGCGCCATTGCGGCTACCGGGCCCACGGTCGGGTCCTACCTACTCCTCTGCGGTGCCTTACCCCCATCAGTCCCATCCTGACATGGTTGGAGGCCGCCTTCGAGGCTTATCTATGCGGTGCCCGAGGCGGGTATCGGCCCGAAGGCACATGTCGTGATGTGGCGTGAGGCCGCATCCATCGAACCCATGAACAGGAGTTCGGACATGATCGAGAGACTGGAGCACTTAGGAGTGCAGGAGTTGACGCTGGTCGAGCAGAGCCAGGTGGTAGGCGGCGACGGCGTGGTGGGGTGGATCGGGATGGCCTTTGGGATCGCTGCCGGGCTCGCCGTCAGAATCATCTCTGCTGTATTGGACCCAGGTTACGACAACCCGCGCTATAGCGGGCAGTGGATGGGCTAAAACCAAGGACTAGCAGAGACTCACCAACCTGCCGGCCAAAACGGCTACGGCACAACACATCGGAGGCAGCATGCAAGAGGTGGATCCGTTTGGCGATCTCGGCATCGCCGCGCTGGACAAAGAGGACCTCGCCACCATTCGGGGAGGGATAGGGGTGTTGGGCACATTCCTAATCGGCCTGCTCGTGGCCGTCTTGGTGGAGTTCGACGAGTTCGCCGAGGGCTTCAAGGAAGGCTTCGCGTACGCACGTGGATAACAATCAAGGCAGAGGGCGCGGTCTTCGGGTCGGGGGTCCACCCCGGCCCGGACCACGCCTGCGGAGATAACCATGTCCATATCACACCAAGACAAGCGAGGGCTACAATGACCCCCATCACCGACAGAGCCGAGCAAGCGCCGACTCATGCTGGAGTCCTCTGGACCACGCCGGTCGGACGGGCATTCTCATGGCTCCTCCTCATCAGCGTCTTCGCTACAGTCAGCCTCATAAAATACGCCGGCGTTCGCGACCTCTCGTACGCCAACGGGCCTGCGTGGCTGGCCGCGATATGGGGCTGGCTGCCCAGCTATCTCGCGGCCCTTGCGCTGCCGTACCTGTGGCCGGCCCTGAGACGACGGTACCTCGGGCGAGTGGGTCCCGTCGACTTCCTGCCCGAGGTAGCTGCGGGAAGCGGCACGATCCTGGTGCTCGAGATTCTTGGTGTCCCTGGGTGGATCGGTTCGTTCGAGTGGTCCGACCTCATCGCGGGGGTCGCGGGTGCACTGACGGCCTTCCTTCTTTATCGCGCCCTCGTGCGCCCAGTTCCCACGACGAGTGGACACGAGTGACGAAAGAGGACAGCGCGATCCAGGGCCGGCCCATCCGTTTCGCCACCCTGGGTCCCACGGAGTGGCTGCTTGTGCATGGGGGCATCCTGATCGCTTGGTTCGTGATCCTCTCTTCATCTGTAGCCGCCGCCATGGCGCTCCACTCGGTTACCCCGCTAACAGAGCGATCACCGGACGTCCTCACGACCTACCGGGACGCGGGTGGGTGGATGGCCGTGGCATTGCTGACTATTCTGGCTGGCCCGATCGTGGAAGAATTCGTGTTCCGCGGCTGGTTGCAGAGGGCCCTCGAGCACCGGCTTTCACCGATCACGGCGGTGACGATTGCTGCGGTGACCATTGCTGCGGCGGCGTTCGCGCTGCTGCACGGTCTTTCCTAGATACTGCCCTGGCACGTCGGCATCGGTCTCCTGTTTGGGTGGGCGGTGTGGCGATCAGGCTCTGTTTGGCTGGAACTCAGCACACCGACCGTCGCCCTGCTCGTCACAGTCGCCGCGGCCCTGACGGTGCTGTTCGTGATGCTCCCGCGCCGCGCGGCGCGGGAGACAAGCGCACTGCCCGGCCCTTAGGCGGGTGATGTGTGACGAGGCACCAGAGAGCTCTGCGCAGTCGGCTGGACTCTTCGGCTTCGACGATCCACACGACCTCCTCGAGACTCACTTGGCACGCACCTCCCGGAGCGCCCACTGGATCTACGGGATGGCCCTCCTTCTGATCGTCGGCGGCCTCTCCTCACTCGGCCTGGTTACGGTCGATGTGTACGTGAGCGCCGCAGGCGTCATCCGGCCCACCTTGGAGAGACACGCCCTCACGGTCGCCGTCGACGGCGTGGTGGAGTTCGCGTCGTTGGAGCCCGCCTCGACCGTTGAGCGGGATCAGGTCGTGCTCAGAATTCGGGCGCGTCCTACCGAGGCCGAGCAGGAAACTCTCGCGGCAGATCTGGCGCACACCAAGCAGGCCATCAGTGACCTCACATACCTCCTGTCGCGATCAGGCGATTGGTCGGCCGGTAGGGACGTGCTCAAAACGATCGCTTACGTCCAGCAGACCCGGGAGCTGGAGGCTCGAGTCGACGAGATCGACGTCCAAATCGACGCCGCCCGGCGGGAACTCGATCGCCTCGAAAAGCAACTCGAAGGCGAGATCGTGACTCCTGTCGAGGTGGAGGTGAAGCGGTACGACCTCCGCCGTATCCAAGCACATCGCGCCCTCCTCCTCGAGGAGGCCCGCAGCCGCTGGGCCGACGCCCTTTCTTCCGCGCAGGCA
>BTRA01000147.1:0-7033 GCA_036986155.1 Gemmatimonadota bacterium
CCGAGTCCGTCATGTACCCGGAGGACCACTCGACTCGGGTGGAGGTCGACGGGCTCGGCTCCATCTTGGAGGGGGCGGTTCGCCCAGACTTCTTCGCAGGGGTCGCCACCGTGGTAGCCAAGCTGCTTCTGCAGGTGTTGCCTGACGCAGCGTTTTTCGGCGAGAAGGATTTCCAGCAACTGAGAGTCGTACAGCGTATGGTGCTGGACCTCGACGTGCCCGTCGAGATCGTTGGAGTTCCGACGGTTCGAGAGCCCGACGGCTTGGCCTTGTCGTCCCGCAACCTGTACCTGTCTGCGCGAGAGCGCGAGATTGCTCCGGCCCTGTTCGCGACGCTGTCGGCGGTAGCTGAGGCGGTACGGGCTAGGGCTGATCCAGAGGAGCGGGAGCGTTGGGCCGCATCGGAACTACTTTCAGCGGGGTTCGACAAAGTGGACTACGTGGCCGTACGGGACGGGGCGACCTTAGGGCGCTATTTGGGCCCCGACGCAGCAGGGCAGGGGCCCGGGCGGGTGCTCGCAGCAGCTCGGTTGGGAACGGCACGCTTGATCGACAACGTGGCCCTGTGAAGGTGACGGGAAGAACGGCCTATTGATTTGTCCCATACGCAGGACTTGAATTAGGGCATGGACGGTTCCTATCGGAAGCGCGCGTACGTCGAGACCTACGGGTGCCAGATGAACATCAGTGATGGCGAGCTGATGGAAGGCGTCCTCATGGCGGAGGGCTACGAAATCGTAGACACGCCGGAGGAGGCCGATGTCGTGCTGGTGAATACGTGCGCGATTCGTGAGCGCGCGGAGCAGCGAGTGCTCGGACGGGTGTCCCAGCTCACGGGACTCAAGCGTGAGCGTCCTGACCTGGTGATCGGGGTCACCGGTTGCATGGCTCAGCGCATGGGCAGAACTCTTCTCGAAAAGGCGCCGGACGTCGACTTGGTGATGGGACCCGATGGGTACCGCTCGCTGCCTGAGCGGCTAGCAGCCCTCGAGGGCCGGCGTTCGTGGATGTCCTCGGCCAAACGAAGGGGTCCTCAGCTGGCCGTACTCGAACTCGATTTCGGAGAGAACTACGAGGGCCTGGAGCAGCGCCGGACGTCCGACGTCTCGGCGTGGCTGCCGATACAGCGCGGCTGTGATCACCGCTGCACGTTCTGCATCGTGCCATACGTGCGGGGTCCCGAGAAGAATCGGGATCCTGCCGAGATCCTGCGGGAAGTCGAAGACATCGCCGCCTCCGGGGTCACTCAGGTGACGCTCCTCGGGCAGACCGTGAATTCGTATTCGGCCGGGGATTGGGACTTCCCCCGGCTGCTCCGGGCCGTGGCTCGTACGCCCGGCATCCGACGCGTGCGCTTCCTGTCGCCGCACCCGAATGATGTCACGCCGGAGCTGGTCGAGGTGATGAGGTCCGAGCCTGCCGTGTGTGATCATCTCCATCTTCCCGCCCAGTCGGGGAACAGCCGCGTGCTCAAGCGCATGCTCAGGCGCCATACGGTGGAAAGCTACCTCGAGAAGGTCGAGATGGTGCGCGAAGCGATTCCCGATATCGCGGTGTCGACCGACATCATCGTCGCGTTCCCGGGTGAGACCGCCGAGGAGTTCGAGGATACGCTGAGTCTGATGCGGACGGTCCGGTTCGATGACGCGTTCACGTACAAGTTCTCGCCCCGGGAGGGCACTCCGGCCACACGAATGCCGGTGGAGGACTTCATCGCGCCGGACGAAGCGCAGGCCCGTCTGGAGCGCCTGATAGAGGTGTCCCGGGAGGTCCAGGCGGAGATCACCGCCTCTGAGTTGGGGCAGGTGGTGGAGGTGTTGGTGGAGAAGGAGGCCAGGACGGACGGCCAACTCCTTGGACGTACCGAGCGCAACAAGGTCGTGGCGTTCCCGGCCGACACGATGCTGATCGGTACGTACCAGACCGTGAGGCTGGTCGCCACCACATCGGTCACGTTCATTGGAGAGCTTGTCGGTGATTCGGCGTTGGTGCAGTCGGCGTGACCAGACTTCTCGGACCATTCGCCGTGTTGTTGGTCCTCATCCTGGCGGCTGTGTTCGCGTCCGCCAACGCCACGCAGCGCGTCACCCTCGACCTGGGCCTCTTCGTGCTGTACCGCGTGCCGATCACTGCGGTGGCGTTCGGGGGCCTGTTTGTCGGCATGGTCGTGATGCTGGTGGCGGGCATCAACTCCGACCTCAAGGTCCGCGGAATCCTACGTCGCCGGCTCGAGGAGGAGGATCGCGAGGAGCGCGCCCGCATCGACCGAGACCAGCAGGACCTGTTTCAGCCCGTATCCGAGGAGGATGACGAGTAACTGATCTGCTCTCCGACGTCGTCATGACGTGATTGCCCGGGCGCCGCCCGTTGCCGGTTTGGCCGCCGGCTTCGCGTTGGGTGTCGCCCTTCTGCCGCATGCCGGGTACCCCCGCGCTGCGGCCCTCTCGCTCACGATCCTTCTCCTGCTCGTTCAGCTATTTCGACGCCCACTGCTTTCGACCTCCCTCATCCTCGCGGTCTCGGCGGGGGCGGCGGCCGGGTGGGTGAGCGCTGCCCGCAGCACCTTCGATTGCCGATGGTCACTGCCCGACGGGTTCTCGGGCGCGCTGGTCGGGAGGTTCACCGCCAGGCCCGGCGTGGGCGCCGCACCCTTCCGCGTCGTCTCGGGCTTCCCGCGAGGCTGCGCGGCGATTGTGCCGGCCAGGCTCGGGCGGGACGCGGAAGCTCCTGCCGTCGGGGTGACGGTACGAGCGCACGGGCGCTGGCTGACAACGCCCCGTCCGAGGAAAGGGCGGCCCGACCTCGCGGGCGTTCTCTTCCTGGACTCGCTCGTGGTCGCCCGGGATCCCCCGGGAGCCACGATCCGACAGCGTATTCGGGCGAGGATGGTACGGTCTCGGGGCTCCCTGCAAGCCACGCTCCACACGTTGTTCCCGGAGACCGCCCCGCTCGCCGAGGCGCTCATTCTCGCAAGAAAGGAGAGCCTCACGCCAGAGCGCCGGGAGATCTTCGCGCGCTCGGGTACGGCTCACTTGTTAGCCATTTCGGGGTTCCACGTCGGCGTGCTCGCAGGTCTGATGATGGCACTCGCACGACTGGCGGGCGCGGGCCCGCGGCGAGCCACCTTCGCTGCAGCCCTTGGAGCATGGGCGTACGTGGCGTTCATCGGGGCGCCGGATGCTGCGAGCCGCGCCGCCCTTATTCTCAGCCTCTTCGTCGTTGGCCGCCTCCTCGGCAGGCCGGTGTTGCCGTCGGGAGCCCTGGCCACCGCTTTCCTGCTCCTCTTGCTCGTGGATCCGGCCGCGCTCGGGCGCCCCGGTCTTCAACTTTCCTTCGCTGGTGCCGCGGGCCTGCTCTACGGCATGAAGCCCATTTCAGCGCTCCTGGCGCGGGGATGGACCGGCAGAACGCCCTCGGTCGTGCGCACCGGCATCGCCGCGGGCGTTTCCGCGAGCTTGGCGACGCTGCCTCTGGTGGCGTGGCACTTCGACCGCGTGTCTTTGGTCGGAATCCCGGCCACCCTCATGGCGGCGCCCCTGGTTGCCCTCGCAATTCCGGGACTCCTCGCGGTGCTGCTCAGCGCGCCGGTGTGGCCGGGCTTCGCACGTTTCCTGGCGGGGGGTGTGGACCTGGTCCTGCGGGCGCTCGAGGTCGTGGTGAAGGCATGGGCCGGGTTGCCGTTCGCGTCGGTTTGGCTGCCGCGGTTATGGGTGGCCGGCGGCGTGCTCGGCGCAATTGTCGCCCTGTGGTACGTACGGAGGCGTTCCGACGTGGGCCGGCGGACACGGTTCGCGGTGGTGGTGTTGGGGTTGGCCGGAGGGTGGATCGGCTCTCCGATCGTCGGCTCCTGGGCCGGGGGCGACTCGGTCGAGTTCTTCTTCCTGGACGTGGGGCAGGGGGACGCCATCGTGATTCGTTCGCCGAAGGGACGCTGGATACTCGTGGACGCCGGACCCCGCAGCCGTTCGTTCGACGCCGGCCGTCGGGTTGTCGTGCCCTTCTTGCGTCGTCACGGTGTGCGGCGCCTCGAGGCCCTGATCCTCACCCATCCCGACCTGGACCATATGGGTGGGGCAGCCGCGGTCATTGAGAACCTGAACGTCGGCGTCGTGGTCGATCCGGCAACGGCCGTGGCGAAGGAGGAGTACGCGACCCTCTTGTCGGCGGCGGCGTCCGTCGGCGCCTCCTGGATGGGCGCTCGCGCAGGCACGCGTTTCGACCTGGACGGCGTTTCCGTCACGATCCTAGCCCCTGAGGCGGCGGGGACGGGCGCCGGGCGGACCGCGGGTGAGGACCTTGTCGCCTCCGGAGCCCCGATCGACGCCAACGAGCGGTCGGTCGTTCTCGAGCTCCGCTACGGCGCCTTCCGGGCCATCCTTACGGGTGACGCGCCGACCTCGGTGGAGCGTCGCCTCATCGCGGGGGCGGCCTCCGGGCCTCTACAGCTCCTCAAGGTCGGCCACCACGGCTCGGCGACTTCCACGTCGGCGGACGCGTTGGAGGTGTGGCGCCCGGCCGTGGCCGTGATCTCGGTAGGGGCACGAAACCGCTACCGACACCCAGCCCGGGAGGTGACGGACCGGCTCGAGCGGGCCGGGGCTTGGATTCTCCGTACCGACCGCGATGGCACGATCTCATTGCGAGGACGAAAGGATGGCAGCTACCGCATAACGACGGAACGGCGTTGACCGCGTCCAGCGTCCCGATTATATCCTTCGCATCCGCAGTAGCCATCCGATTTCGTCGGCCGGGTGCCCGGTGCGCCCAGAGAAGCCATGACCGAAAAGCACGTCGTCACGCTCGAACGGCACATCATCCAGGACGAGCGGAGTCATAAGGACGCCACGGGGGCATTCAGCAACATACTGCACAGCATCGCCCTGGCTGCCAAGATCATTTCCCGAGAGGTCAACAAGGCTGGGCTCGTCGATGTCTTGGGCGCCACGGGGGACACGAACGTCCAGGGCGAGTCGGTGCAGAAGCTCGACCTTTATGCCCAGGAAGTCATCTACAACGCGATGGACCATTCCGGTCACTTGTGCTGCATGGTGTCGGAGGAGTCCGAACAGATCCTGCCCATCCCCAAAGCCTTCCCGAAGGGGGAGTACGTTCTGGTGTTCGATCCGTTGGATGGATCGTCCAACATCGACGTCAACGTCTCGATCGGCACGATCTTTTCAATCCACCGCAAGGTCTCGGGCGGCGAAGACGGGACGATGGAAGACTGCCTTCAGGCCGGATGTCAGCAACTCGCTGCCGGATACGTGCTCTACGGCTCGTCTACGATGCTGGTCTATACCAGCGGGGTGGGAGTACATGGGTTCACCCTGGACCCCTCGATCGGTGAGTTCCTGCTAAGCCACCGGAACATCCGCCTTCCGGACCCGGGTGCGCTTCTCTATTCCGTCAACGAGGCCTATTATCCCCGCTGGTCCGTGGGCCAACAGAAGCTCATGCAGCATTTCAAGGGCCTCAGCGACGACTCCGGCCCGAGCTATAGTTCCAGGTACATTGGTTCCTTGGTAGCGGACTTCCACCGCACGCTCCTGAAGGGAGGGATCTTCATGTATCCTGCTGACTCGAAGAATCCAAACGGCAAATTACGGTTGCTTTACGAGGCCGCTCCGATGGCCATGATATGTGAACAAGCCGGTGGAAAAGCCTCAAATGGGGTTGGATCGATTCTCAATCTCAAACCCGAGGGCCTTCATCAAAGGACCCCGCTTTATATCGGCTCATCCCACCTCGTGGAGCTGGCCGAGTCGTACTTAGCCGAGAGTGACGCCTAAACAGGCGCCTGAATACCGAAAACACGCCGAAGATTGGGAGAATACAAGCGGTTTCGAACCCTATTGGGCGCAGTCGGATTCCCGAACGGGATGCCGGGCCTCGGAAATCTGAGGAATTCGGCGAAATCCGACAGAGTTCCGAGATAATTGAATTAGCGTAACTCTTTATTGTAAAACGCTTTAGACGCATGTTCCATTGTGGCACGCGGCTTGCTGATCTCCCTGCGGTGCGGCACGCCCCCGAAATTGTGGAAAACTGGGCGGCCCAAGACCTGGAAAATCGTTAGTTAGTGCAGTAAAACCGACACAACCCCAACAGGAGAAAAGTCGGATGTTGAAGCGACTCAAGTTTCTCGCGCTCGGACTCGCGCTGGTGCTGCCTCTGGCGGCATGCAACGACGACGAGCCTGCACCGCCCCCGGTGGTGCCGCCTGCAACAGGTAATATCTCGGGTGCGGCGCTCATCGAGGGCAGCGCGCTGCCTGGCGCGACGATCGCGATCGCCGGCCCGCAGGCTAGCACTGCGGTAACCGACGCGGCTGGTGCGTATTCGTTCACTGGCGTTCCGGTCGGGGCCTACACGGTCACGATTTCCGGCGGCCCGTCGGACATTACGTTCGCGGTCAGCACGGTCAGCGTAACGGTGGCAGGCGGTGGTACCGCTACGGCCGACTTCGCCGGTACGTACATTCGTACGGCAGCGCTCGGCGTTTCCGTGACCGTCGACAGTGGTGACGGCCCAGAGGGCGCCGCCAGTGTGCCGATCACGGTTACCGGCACCGAGGCTTTCGCCGCCCAGACCGACGCGGCCGGTACGTTCACCTTCTCCGGCATCCGCAAGGGCACGTACACGGTAGAGATCGATGTGTCCGGCCTCAGCAACAACGTCGTTATCGCGACGGTTCAGGGTCCGATCAGCGTGGACGTCGGCCAGGCGGTCGTGTTGACGTTCGCCGGTGCCGTTCCGCGTGAACCGACGGTCAGCATCTCGACGACCACTCAGGTTTCCGGCGGTGGCCCGGGCGGTATCCTTCCGGGACTTCCGATCAACCCGAGCGCCGTTTTGGGCGTGATTTCCTTCACGATCACCCACGACTCCGGTGATGACACTGCCACTCGTTTGGCGCTGCTCCTCAACGATGTCGAGGTCGACTTCCAGACCTTCTCCTCCACCGCTGTTGCTGGGCTCGAGGGGCCCGCGCGCACGCCTGGCGATCCGGTCGTGTTCACGGTGAACACCGCTG
>BTRA01000148.1:0-7022 GCA_036986155.1 Gemmatimonadota bacterium
CGCGAGGACCACTCCTGAGCATGCTTCGATCGCCGCTCGGAGTTCCTCGGAGTCGTCGGTTGGCGGCTGACCGGGAAATGAGAGTGACAGGTCACGAGCGTCGAAAACGGTAGGGGAGAGTCCGCGGTCCCGTAGCTCTTGGTTCACGACCGCCAGAGCCTTTGCGGTATAGTTGTCAGGACGATTCGTTCCGGAGATGCTAACGATGCTTCGCATGCTCGTTCCTTGCCAGATCCGTGAACTCATCTACTAGCGGCCTAACGGATCGCGATTCTGCCTTTCCGCTGCGGGCCACATTGGCTCTCTCGAATTGCATCACGCAAACTGCCCCCGACAGCAGCAAATGCTTGCTAGGAAGCAGGGCCCGACGGATCCCGCCAATCTCCCGCACCCCTCGCCTTCAGTTCGTCGAGCAGGACTTTACCCTCATCGATCGTAGACTGGGCACCCTCCAATACTATTCTCCGTCGGTCGAGGTATTGCCGGAAGCGTGGACGGAGCTCGGGGCCGTCGTAGAAGCGAGCGAGGTCGCCGTCCGCATACGGAAGGATTTCACTCTCCGCAAACGGGTCGGGACCATCCACTGGCACCAGCAACATGTCAACGTTGCGGTAGTACTTGGCCAAGCGATAGAAAAGATCCTGATTCATGAGGCCCACGCCGCCTGAAGCCATCGTCGCGGGCCAGGCAGCTAGAGGTGGTCCGACATACTTCCAAGGGATCGCCCACGGAGGGGGCCTCTCCCTGCGCTCAAAGCTCTCCTCCCAGACCGTCTGGGCCTCGACATATTCATCTAGGATCTCTTGGCCGAACGACACGTGATCATCGATCTCCTCGGCCAAAGCCAGGTAGATGTTTCGGGCGATCTGCTCTTGCTCACGGCTCTCGCGAACGCTTTCGGCAAGGAATGCACCGTACACGCCAATGAACACGATGACGAGCTCAAGGACTAGCCGCACCAAGAATCGTCCGGAGATGTGAGAGGAACTGCCCGTCCTGGTCATGGCCTCCACGTGTTATCAGTCGCTTCCTAGCGGACCTGCTGCGCGCCTAAGATGAAGACCACGAGCGAAGCGCGCGAGCCCGATGTCACACATGCCATCGTCCTGGCACTGGCTGCGCACTCGCCTGCATCTGGTGGAGAAGCGGACCAGTGCGAAGAACTCGGTCCAACGACCGCTCGAGAAATACAACGTGCCTGAGGTTCGCCGACTCCCCGCCGAGGCCAGGCTACCAGCGTCTCCGTATAGGGAACCGGCACGTAGCGTCTACATCGTGCTCAAGGAGCAAGTCAACTTCAATCACACGTTCAAAGCCCAACCGCTCTCGAAGCGTAAAGCCTCGAAGTGGCCACCTCAGGCCAACCCGGCCATCTAACTGACCCGGACTCCGGTCTGGGTCCTTCGCTTGATTGGGATGCCCGACGTCGGATCTAGGTCGTATCTGGGCTGGCCCCCAACTGGAGCCCAGCCTCCACACAGGGGATCAACCCGACCGAATTGTGCTCGAGAGCGCCGGGCTTGACTAGCCCGGCTCCATGTGGCGCTGGTCCCTGACGATCCTCCATCCCTCAGCGAGTCGCTTGAAGATCAGCGTCTGGACCCCTGATGAGGTGCGGGCCTCGCCCCCCCGCGGCGTAACACGGAACGTGACCCGGATTGTGCGGACTGCGATGTCGGGGGAGAGGACCTGTAGACTGTGCGGGGCCCATTCGACGTTGAAGCTCGACAACGCCGCGAATCCCCGCGAGGTGTAGGGCATGATGGTGTCCGTCCGAACGATGGTGGCGCCCGAGATGTGGAGCACGGTCTCGTCTCCTGCGTACATCGCAACCGCGCGCTCAGCGTCCAGCGATTCGAATCCTGCAAAAAGTGAGTCAAGCGTGCTGGCCGTCGCCCGATCTATTCGAGCACGCATCGTCGCAGAGACTTCCTCGACCTCTTGGGCTTTAAGACCTGGCGCCGCACAAACGAGCGCGAAGGTGAGCACAAAGCGTCTCATGTTCAATGTCTCCGATCTGCAAGGCGAGTGATCTGGACCTTCACCGTCGATCCGGACAGCAGCAATTCCATGTTAGGTACCCCCACCTCTGAACCGATCCCTTCGTCGGTCCTGAGATTCCTCATACCAGGCCGGGGCCACGGTGCAAATCGATCCGTCGGGCCTTATACTGCTGCGTCCCCAAGATGCCCGGCCATGGGTGGGCGGGCAGGAAGGTGGCAGCTTAGCGCCTCCTTTGCCCCTAGGCACTATACAAGCCGGACGGAACCATGAAGGAAGATGCTTCCCTTACCCCCCGACGGGCCCCTTGGCATCTGTGGCTTGTGGGGATCCTAGGTCTCCTCTGGAACTCGGTGGGCGCCTTCGACTACCTCATGACGCAGACCCAGAATGAGTCGTACATGGGCCAATTCACTCCCGAGCAACTCGAGTTCTTCTACGGCTTCCCGACGTGGCTCGTGGCGTTCTGGGCTCTCGCCGTTTGGGGAGGCGTGCTGGGAGCCCTCCTGGTGTTGCTGAGACGGAGCCTCGCTGTGCTGGTGCTGTTGGTTTCTTTGTTGGCCATGATCGTCACCGCCATGCACAACTTCTTTTTCGCCAACGGGCTGTACGCAACGGGAGGGACGGGCCTCGCGTTCATACTGCTGATCTTCGTCTTCGCTCTCGGCCTCTGGCTCTACGCCCGGGCCATGGGCGAACGGGGAGTGTTGGTCTAGGGCGCGCATCGGGACCGGCATCGGCGGTACAGGTCCAAGTGCACAGGGGGGTAGGAATGAAGACGTGGCTGAGACGCATCCGCGGTGCGGCCGGAATGGGCCTGACCTGGGCAGCCGGATGGGCGCTCGTTGGTGTGCTGATAGGGTTGAGCATGTTCCTCGGTCTCCCGATAGGATGGTTCGTTGAAGTCTTTGATGCCCTGTTCCCGTCGCTCATTGCCGTTGCTTCGGGGACGGCGAGTGTGGCGGCCGCTGCCGTAATCATCGGTACTGTCACTCTACTGAGCGCAATCTCAGCCTCCGGTTCGCTGGCGCTAGCGAGAATGGCGGAGGACCGAGAGTTGCTCGGAGGCAGGGGCTGATCTCTCCATGTGGATCCAGTCCGCAGCCTTGGAGAGCGTTGCTCGTCCAGTTGAAGGCGGGTGGCCCGCGCGATACCAACCTCTCGCGATTCTGCTGCCCGGCCGCGATGTACACAAGCCAAGCGTATCGACACGGTGACCCACGTCAGTAGCGTCCGCTTGGAAGGCCGAAGCCGGGAGCCACAATCCTCAGTCTTGTTCGCCGACGGTGTCCTGCCCGTCGATCTGGCGGGTTGTACGGAGTCCAGACGGGGGAGGGCTCGACATCTCGAGGAACTCCCTGAACTCATTCGAGTAGGCGGTTCGCCGCAACTGCCACCATTCCTGAATCCCGGGCTGGTGGAAGTATGAGAGAATGATCCCCTGCCACGTAAGCCAAAGGCTCGGCGCCAACGCGCCCTGTTCTTGCTGAAAGAAGGCGTTCTCCCAGTGTCGGAACAGTTGCGTCAGGAGATACATCACCCGAGGTCGTTGAGCCTCTTCGACTTTCGCCCAGCTGGCGACGGCCACTTCGAAGCTCGCGGCGAGTTCGGCGTCCTGAATGATGGGAGCGAGCCAGTCTCCGTTGCTTCGGACCAGGGAGTCGTATGTCGCTGCCCTCATAGAGCGCGTATTCTGACGGACCTGCACACCGACATAGATCAGCGACGCGATGACACCCGTTGCCCCAACAAGCTCAGAAATCGCGCCGACGGCTTCCCAGTTCATAGATTGATCTCGGGCCCCGGTAGGGGGCCACATTGTTGAGGACCTTGAAGAACCACTACGCCAGAGGCTTCAGCCTAACGGATCTGCCATTATTCGCTCCACTCCCCATACCATCGGACGCGTTACGACTAGACAGAATGCGTTCTCATGTCGATCCCGCGCCAGGCCTCGGGGTGTGTCGCCGTCATCTGCCGGAGGAGCTTCCCCGCCTCTGCACGATTCGGCAGGGTTGGGATCCGCAGGGGTTTTGTCCCTCGCGGGACCTCGCCTCCCACTCCCACCAGCGGTCGACGTAGGACCTCCTTGTACACGAATGCAGTGCGCCGCCGGGGGGCAGCGGAATGGCGAGATGGGCGAGGCGAAGGGTGGAGGGTCAGGTGCGCTTCCCCGAGCGCAGCCTACCGCGGTCGACCTTGCCCAGATGCGTCCTCGGCAACGTCTCCAGAAACGCCACCTTCCGCGGGTACTTGTACGGCGCCAGGCGATCCTTCACGAACAGGGTCAACTCGGTGGCGAGCGCGTCGTCTGGCTGGTACGCGGCGTCCGCGTTCTTCACCACGAATGCGTGTGGCTTGGAGAGCCCGTTGTCGTCCACGACGCCGACCACGGTAACCTCATGCACGGCTGGGTGCTGGAGCAGGCAGTTCTCGACCTCCCGCGGCGAGAGCCATTTGCCCGACACCTTCATCATGTCGTCGTCGCGGCCGTAGTACGTGAAGATCCCTCTGTCGTCCTGGCTCACCATGTCGCCCGACACGTACCACTCGCCTCTGAAAGCCTGTTTGGTCTTCTCTAGTTGCTGCCAGTAACCGATCGCCCGCGACCGACCGCGCACGTGCAGGAGGCCCACGTCGCCGTGGGGGATCTCTTGGCCCTCTTCGTCGCACACTCGCACATCGAACCCAGGCACTAACCTGCCCAGCGTGCCCATCCTCACCTCCCCGGGGCGGTTCGTGATGAAAACGTGCCACATCTCGGCGGTGCCCAGCCCGTCGAGAAGGTCCACGCCGAACGTCCTGTTCCAGCGTTCGTGCAGCTCCACGGGCAGCGCCTCGCCCGCCGACGTCGAGAATCTGAGGCACGAGAGGTCCTGCTCGTCTGCCTCGGGATGGTCCAGCAGGTGGCCGACCATGGTGGGCACGTTGATAAGGATCGTAGGCCGAAACCGTGCGATCTTCTCGAAGAGCACGTCGGCCAGGCAGCGCTCGGGGAACAGCACGACGGTGGCGCCCACGCTGAAGGGGAAGAACAGGTTCGCCCCGGTCGCGTAGCCGAAGTAGAGCTTGGGTACGGACAACGTGATGTCATCTTCGTTGTATCCGAGCACGTCTTTTGCGTAGCACTCGGTGGAGTTGGCGAATGAGGCGTGCGGTTGCACCACCGCCTTGGGCTCTCCGGTCGTGCCGCCCGAGAACAGCCACACGGCGGCGTCATCCCGGTGGGTGGGGTAGGTCTCCAGCTCATCGGAGGATTCCGCGAGGGCCTGGTCCACGGCCATGTCACCCACGACAAGCAACCGCTTCAGGTGCCTTGCGTTCCGCGCTGCCTCCTTGAAGCCCTGCATGGCGTCCTTGTGGACGATGGCCACCGGAGCGCGGGTGTACTTGAAGAAGTACGCCACCTCGTCGGTCCTCAGGTGCGGGTTGACCATCACCACGACCGCCCCGATCTTGAGCACGCCGAAGAGGGCGCCGACGTATTCCGGACCGTCCGGGAGCGCGATGATCACCCGTTGCTCCGGGTCGACTCCGAGGGTCGTGAGCAGGTTCCCGAAGCGGTTGGCCAGACGCTGGACGTCCGCATAACTCAACGATCGCTCGTCGGTGAGCACGGCCGTCCTCTCTCCCTTTCCCTCGCGGATACGAGCGTCGAGAAAGTAGTCGGCGATGTTGAATTCTTCCGGGGGCACGAAAGTCATGAGTCGATGATAGACGGTGGGCCGAAACGGGGTCAAACGGTTCATCAGCTCTCGGACCTCACCTGGCGGGACGTGCGGGCGCTCGGCTCGGGGGATTGGGTGGCGATCCTACCCTCGGGTTCGGTGGAGGCCCATGGACCGCACTTGCCCCTCGACACCGACGGCATCATCGCGCGGGCCATGGCGCGGGAGGGCGCCGAACGTCTGGCCCTGCGCGACCTGGACGTGGTGATCCTTCCGACCTTGGCGTATGCGTCGGCGCCCTTCGCGCAGGAGTTCGCGGGCACGGTCTCGGTGAACCCGATGGCGGTGACATCGATCCTGCTGGATATGGCCCGTGCAGTGGGCACACGGGGCGCTGCGGTACTCGCGGTGGCCAACGCCCATCTGGACCCTATGCACCTGGGCTGTCTGCACCATGTAGTGGAAGAAAGCAGGGCGGCCGGGCTGGTGCCGGTCGTCTTCCCAGACCTGACCAAGAAACCTTGGGCGCTTCGCCTCACGGAGGAGTTCCGCTCGGGCGCAGCCCACGCCGGACGCTACGAGACCTCGGTGATCATGGCTGAACGCCCAGATCTCGTACGGGACGATGTCCGCCAAGGCCTTGCGCCCAACCCGGCGTCGCTCTCGGATGCCATCCGGGAGGGCAAGCACAGCTTCGAGGAGGCTGGCGGGCCTGATGCCTATTTCGGGTCCCCTGCGGAGGCCACCGCCGAGGAGGGCCGCGATACCGTGAGCATACTGGGCGGGATTCTCGAGGAGGCCGTGATGGCGGTACTGGATGACGGGAGTGCTGAGTGAGCCTGAAGGGAAGGGGAGCGGTCGTTACCGGCGGAGGCCGGGGGATCGGCGAGGCGGTGGTGCGCACGCTTGCCGAGGCCGGCTGCCGGGTGGTCGTGGCGGCTCGCTCCACCGATCAAATCGAGGCCGTGGCGGCCTCGCTGGTTGAGGTCGGCCACGAAGCCTGGGCGGTCTCGTGCGACGTCTCCGACGAGGCGGCGGTAGCCGAACTGGCTCGGCAGGCCGGAGACCGCCTCGGAGCGGTCGACGTCCTAGTGAACAACGCGGGCGTGGCGCCCACGGCGCCTCTCGCGCGCTTGACGCTGGACATGTGGAACCAGGCGTTCGCGGTGAATGCCACGGGCACGTTCCTTTGTACCCGTGCATTCCTGCCCGCCATGATGGAGCGTGGTTGGGGCCGGATTGTGAACGTCGCTTCGGTCGCGGGTCTGTTCGGTGCCAAGTACATGGGTGCGTACGCTGCGTCGAAACATGCCGTTCTAGGGTTCACTCGCTCGGTGGCGCCGGAGGCGGCGG
>BTRA01000149.1:0-6900 GCA_036986155.1 Gemmatimonadota bacterium
GCCACGTACCACATCACGCTCAAGTTCCTCGGCGAAGTCGGAGACCAGCGCCTGGAGGCGATCGGGCAAGCGCTCGACAAAGTCGCCACCTCCAACACACCGCTCGATCTCGATCTGCGAGACTTCGGCGCATTTCCGACGATACGGCGGCCGCAGGTGCTTTGGATCGGAGTGGAGCCCACCCCGGCCCTGAGGTGCCTGAAGCAAGATATCGAATGGGCCCTCTCCGACTGGGGTTTCGAGCGTGATACTCAGGCCTTCCACCCCCACATCTCGCTGGGCCGCGCGAACGCCGACGATGGCGCCGGGGCGTTTCGGGGGCTCGACGAGCTCGCGGCCGGCCTAGGTTATCAGGGAGGGGGCACCATCAGGAAGATAGACCTCATGCGCAGCCGGCTCGGCAAGGGGGGGGCGTCCTACTCGGTCCACGCCAGCTACAGACTGTCCGGATAGCGCCTTGACGGGGAGCGGGGGCCTGAAGAGTTGCCTAGCACGCATGGCGCTCCTCGTCGTGCTTGCGGGCGGGGGTTATGCGGCGTGGCGTTGGAGCCCTGAGGTGATGCCCCGCGTGCAGGCTTGGCTCCAGGGAGAGCCAGTCACCGAGAAGGAACTCGCCTCCCCCGAACTCGCGCAAGCTACGCTGGATCGTTTCCAAGCTCTGCGCAACGGGTCTGGACCCGGTCGTATCGCCCTGGGCAATGTCGAGTTGGTCAGTGTGCTGAGGTACTCCCTCGCGGGACTGATCCCCGAGCAGGTTTCGGAGGCCTCGGTGACCCTGGCGGATGACGCGCTGACGTTGTCGGGCAAGGTGCCCCTGAATGCGCTCGAGGGCCTGGGCGAAATCGGATCGGCGGTCGGTTTCCTACCCGACACCTTGCTCCTCGAGTTGGAGGGGTCGTTGGTCCCGTTGGATGATCGCCGCACCG
The DNA here is from genome assembly GCA_036986155.1 of Gemmatimonadota bacterium. Lineage (GTDB taxonomy): Bacteria > Gemmatimonadota > Gemmatimonadetes > Longimicrobiales > Gaopeijiaceae > JACZXQ01. Next base: position 927 of record BTRA01000149.1, read on the forward strand.
CGGTGGTGATTCACAAGGTCATTGCCTCTCACATACCGCTCCCCGATAGGATGATCGCCGGGGTGCTACGGTCGCTCGGACGCCAGCCCGACGAGGGCCTTCCGCCGGATGCGCTGCTTGTTCCGCTACCGAGTGGACTCGAGTCCGCCTACATTCTGCGGGACAGCCTCGTGCTGGTGGCTGATCGTTGATTGGGCCCGCAAACTCCCACGGACCGACCCCATGGCGAAAATCCTGATCGTCGACGACGAGCAAGCGATACGAGAAGCGCTCGTCCAGGTCTTCGAGTACGAGGGGCACGAAGTTCGGGGGGCGGCCGACGGGCGCGAGGCGTTGGAAGCCGTCGAGCAGGAACGCCCCGACGTGACGTTCTTGGACGTAAAGATGCATGGGATGGACGGGCTCGAGACGTTGGAGCGCATCCGTGAGGTCGACCCGACCGGGGTGGTGATCATGATCAGCGGCCACGGGACGATCGATACTGCCATCGAGGCGACGCGCAAGGGAGCCTACGACTTCCTCGAGAAACCACTCGACACCGACCGTCTTCTCGTGACTCTCAGGAATGCTCTGGATGTGCGAGGGCTCTCAGATAGCGTCCAGATACTCCGGGACCAAGTCGAAAGTCGACACGAAATCGTTGGAGCGTCCCCGCAGATTCGATCTGTGCTCGAGCGCATCGAACGGGTGGCGGCGACCGATGCTCGAGTTCTCATCACCGGGGAGAACGGCACGGGAAAGGAGTTGGTGGCTCGGGCGATCCACCGGCTCTCCATGAGGCCGCCCGAAAAATTCGTCGAAGTGAACTGCGCGGCGATCCCGTCGGAGCTCATCGAGTCGGAGCTGTTCGGGCACATGAAGGGCTCATTCACCGGGGCGGTGGCCGACCGAGCCGGAAAGTTCGAGCAGGCGGACGGAGGCACGCTATTCCTCGACGAGATCGGCGATATGTCGTTGGCCGCTCAGGCCAAGGTGCTCAGGGCGCTCGAGGAAGGGGTTGTGACAAGGGTTGGCGGGTCCAAGGTGATCGAGGTAGACGTTCGTGTGATCGCTGCCACCAACAAGGACCTGGAGGCGGAGATCGCTCAAGGCGACTTCCGCGAGGATCTGTTTTATCGCTTGAACGTGGTGCCGATCCATATTCCGAGCCTGCGGGAGAGGCGCGAAGACATTTCGATGCTGGTCGGGCACTTCATGGGCCTCATGGCGCGCTCGGGCCGCATGCCGGTGAAGGTGATCGAGGATGCTGCCATCGAAAGCCTCTCGGCCCTCGATTGGCCTGGAAATGTGCGTGAACTCCGAAACACGGTCGAACGGCTGTCCATTCTCGCCTCGGGCGAGCGGATTCAGGCTGCGGATGTCGAACGTCTTGTTGTGGGGCGCCCCGCCGCCGAAGGGGCCAGTGGTACGCTGTTCGAGGCCGAGACGTTCAGTGACTTCAAGGAAAAGGCCGAGCAGGCATTCATCCTGAATCGGCTGCGAGAGTCCGATTGGAACGTGAGCGAGACGGCCCGGAAGATGGATATGCCTCGATCCAATCTCTACAAGAAGATCGAACGCTACGGCCTGACACGGGAAGATTGAGGGAGGAGCCCTCGCGGAGGTGCCTCAGGGGTCGTGGTAGATTTCGGCGCCGTTGGGCAACCGGTAGAAAGCCTCCATCGTTCTGTAGTCCCGCGTGGACAATCTGTTCGCCGTGTTGGTCCGGTACATCACGTCCGTGGTCGCATCGCTGTGGGGTAACCCAAGGGCATGCCCCATTTCGTGGGCGGCTACAAGGCTCACCTGACGCACCGTCAGGTAGCGAGTTGGTCTAGATGGGGCCCTGGTCGTCAACCTGAGGCCCAAGACCTCGAAGCGGGGTTTGCCGGCCTCCCAACTCCATTCAGTCCGTGCTACGCCGATTTGCCGTCCACCGAGTGTCTGGCTCCACACGACCTGGATATCTGCCGTGCGTCCACCGCCCGAGCCTGTTTGGATCGCCAGCCCGAACGGGTGGCCCTGCCAGGCTTGGATACCGCGAACAGCCGCTCGCTGAAGCTCGGAAGCTTTTGCTTTGGGTTCAAAATCGGGAAGGGGGACGCGGACTGTGAGCGTCTGGGTATCGTCGGGCCAGCGGTGGATCTTGGTAACACGCTTCTCCTCCACGTTGGCACACAGGTACCCAACGTTCACGCACACCTCCTGCTCCAGGAGCTTGATCTCGGGCATATCCGCGCTTTTCACCCCTGCCTCCTCGGCCAGGACGGAACAAAGGCGTGGGTTGTCGTAGGGGCACTCCACCGCTTCGCGGGACGACGCAGGCGAGGAGTTCCGGTTGTTTCTGATGAAGGTGGCGACCACGGCGATGAAGGCGATTCCTAGCAAGATCGCTGAGGGTGAAACCAATCGGCGCTTCATCTTGGGCTCTTTGCTCCCCGCGTATGGGAACGGAAAGTACCGGTCCTTCTCTAAGCTAGGCCTACGGCGGCTTCGGGAGGAAGGGTTGTCTTTCCGCGGCTTGTGGCGCCTGCGGTGACGCGGCAAGTTGATGCTGGCAATTCCGACAGACCGATTCACTTACTCGACGGGGGCGCTGGGTGGCGGGAACGGTATCGCATGACGAGGAGCAGCGCTCCGCCGACGTGGCGAGCGAGAAGCGCGGCGTTGTGCGGTTGTTTTGGGAATGGACGCGATCGATCATCATGGCGTTCGTACTGTTCGTCGTCGTTCGTACATTCGTCATCGAGGCGTTCAAGATCCCGACTGGCTCGATGGAGGGCACGCTTCTGATCGGTGACTTCCTCCTTGTCAACAAGATGGTCTACGGAGCGGAGGTGCCGGGCCTCGGTCTGCGGCTCCCACCCATCGCTGAGCCTGAGCGCGGCGATATCATCGTGTTCGACCCACCACACGATCCCGGCAGGAACTACGTGAAGCGGGTCATCGGTGTGGCGGGGGACACCCTGCGCATGGTGAACAAGATCCTCTACGTCAACGGTGATGAGATAGCCGAACCCTACGCGAAGTACATCGACCGGTCGGGGTCGGACGCCATCCATCCCGACATGCAGTGGCAGGAACGGTATCTGGTCACGCCCTTGGTGTGGCGGCAGGGACAACGGCCGTACCTGGCGTCGAGGGACAACTGGGGGCCTATTCTCGTGCCCCGAGGTAAGTTTTTCGTGCTCGGCGACAACCGCGACAACAGCGAAGACTCTCGCTATTGGGGCTTCGTCGACCGAGAGGCGATCCATGGGCGCCCGTGGTTCGTCTACTACTCGTTCGACCGTCTCGCCCCGACGCCTGCACCATGGTTGGCCGGTGTGCGGTGGCAACGCATCGGGGATCGAATCCGCTGATCGTGAGGGTGTGATGCGGTTGGGTGCGGCCGATCTGCTCGGGGTTCCCGCGTCGTCATGGGGGGGTTCGCGGTCACAGGGGGAGGAGTTGCGCGACGGCGCGAGACCCTTATTGTTTCCATGCCCGGCGCCGCGCCCTGGTCCAGTCTTCATCGTTTTCCGAGGAGCCGCATGAGCTTCGTCTCTCGCCGAGGATCTTTCCGAGAAGGCTCCCTCGATCAGTATCTGAAAGAGATTAGCATCTACCCTCTGATCGACCGGCAAGAGGAAGTCCGGCTGGCCCAGCTCATCAGGAAGGGCGAGGAAGAGGCGCTCAACAAGCTTGTTCGCTCGAATCTCAGGTTTGTGGTCTCGGTGGCCAAGAAATACCAGAACCAGGGCGTGCCGCTGTCCGACCTGATCAACGAGGGCAACCTGGGTCTGATCCGGGCGGCGCATAAGTTCGACGAGACCAAGGGCATCAAATTCATCAGCTATGCCGTGTGGTGGATTCGCCAAGCGATTCTGCAAGCTCTCGCGGAGCAAAGCCGTATCGTAAGGGTTCCGCTCAACCGGGCGGGAGCGTTGCACCGGATAGGGCGCCGCAGCTCGGCTCTACTTCAGGAACTGGGTCGCGAGCCGACCGTTGGCGAGATCGCGCAGGACCTGGACATCACCGAGGAGGAGGTCGAGCGGACGCTGGCGATCTCCCAGACGCATCTTTCTCTCGACGCCCCGATCACGCCGGGTGAGGACAACCGGCTCCTCGACTACCTTCCGGACCAATTCGCGCCCGGGCCCGAGGACGAGGCCTTCGAGCACGCGCTCAAGAACAGCGTCGAAGAGGCGCTTTCCAGCCTCAAGGAGCGAGAGGCCAAGATCCTGCGACTCTACTTCGGTCTGGACGACCAGGAACCCATGACGCTCGAGGAGATCGGGTCGTTGTTGGGCATCACGAGGGAGCGTGTTCGGCAGATAAAGGAAAAGGCGCTCCTTCGTCTGCGACATGCTTCGCGCGCGCGATTCCTGGAGACGTTCTTCAACTGAGGTCTCGCCCGCTTGGGGCCCTTACCGGCCACCCACCGGAAGCCGCACGATTACTACCCTTTTCGGGTTGACACCCCCCAACCCCCCGGCTATCCTTTCTTGCTCTGTTGTTTACTAGCTAGCAAGCGTAAGAATGAAAACATACACGCCCAAGGAAAACGAGATTGAGCGCGTCTGGTGGATCGTAGATGCCGAGGGGCAAAGACTCGGTCGTCTAGCGACACGCCTCGCCCACGTTCTCCGAGGAAAGCATAAGCCTTCATTCACGCCACACCTCGACGTTGGCGACCACATCGTGGTCATCAACGCTGAGAAGGTCGTTCTTTCCGGAAAGAAGGCGGATCAGAAGACGTATTTCCGCCACTCCGGTTACATGGGAGGCGAGCAGCACATCCCGTTCAAGCGCATGCTGGAGAGACACCCGGAGCGAATAATCGAGTTGGCGGTGCGGGGCATGCTTCCCAAGAACACTCTGGGACGGCAAATGCGCCGCAAACTCAAGGTTTATGCGGGTTCCGAACACCCCCATCAGGGGCAACAGCCGGAACCGCTCGAGATCTGAGAATGGACTGACGAGCGAGGACATGGCCGCAGCCGAAAACAAACTGATTCAGACCGTGGGCCGGCGGAAGACAGCCGTCGCTCGCGTACTTCTGCGTCCCGGCAGGGGTGAGTGGTCCGTCAATGGACGCCCGCTGGCGGAGTATTTCCCGAGGATCGTGCATCAAATGCGCGCCGAGGAGCCCTTCAAGGTCACGGAGACCGATGGGCAGTTCGACGTGCGGGTGCGGGTCCAGGGTGGTGGCCTGACGGGCCAGGCCGACGCCATCCGCATGGGTCTCGCCCGTGCGCTGGTGAAGAACGACGAAGAGATGCGCCCGGTCCTCAGGACCAGTGGGCTCCTCACCCGGGATGCCCGGAAGGTGGAGCGCAAGAAGCCTGGGCGGCCCAAGGCACGTAAGCGGTTCCAGTTCTCCAAACGTTAAGAACACCGGACTAGCGATCATATGCAGCAGGTCGATCTGAACGAACTCCTTGAGGCCGGTGTCCATTTCGGGCACCAGACACGCCGTTGGAATCCGAAGATGAGGAAGTACATCTTCACGGAGCGCAACGGCATCCATATCATCGACTTGCGTAAGACGCTGGATCGCCTCATCACGGCCCAGAGCGCGGTTCGCGAACTGGTCATGAAGGGTGAAAAGGTGCTGTTCGTCTGCACGAAGCGGCAGCTCCGCGGGGTCATCGAGCAGGAAGCCAAGCGCTGCGGCGCGTTTTACGTGACGGAACGTTGGCTCGGCGGCATGCTCACCAACTTCCAGACGATTCGCAAGCAGATTCGTCGCCTGAAGGAGTTGGAGCGAGGCCAGGAAGAAAACGCCTTCGAGTTCTATACCAAGAAAGAGCGGCTCCTGCTCGAGCGCGAGCGCACGAGGCTCGACCGCTACCTGCAGGGCGTGAAGGACATGGCCCGCGTGCCCGGAGCGATGTTCGTGGTCGACGCAAAGCGGGAGACCATCGCCGTGCGGGAGGCGCATCGCCTCAACATTCCGGTCTTCGCGATCACGGACACGAACGCCAATCCCGACCTTATAGACTATCCGATC